>DCIH01000096.1:18450-22542 GCA_002317575.1 Verrucomicrobia bacterium UBA1731
ATGAAGCAGTCCTACGGCTTACGCGACTTCAAGTATCTCAAGCTCAAGATCATGGACCTGCCGTCGCGGAAAATCAAGGTCAACATCTGACCTTTTGACCGCTATTGCAGAAGGGCCCCCGATGTAGTGATGCGTATGCGTTGCGGCGTCACTGAGCATGTAAACATAGTAGAACATTTTTGCAATAAGGACGTTTCATCTTCTGCCCGCCTCCGCTCGTCCCGAGCTTCGGCGCGGCACCAGCCTTCGTTGCCGCTTTGCGTCAACTACGGCTCGCCAACCCATCCGCTCCGCGCCTGGCTTGCCGAGCCGTAGCTCAGCTTCGCTGAGCGAAGGCTGGTGGAGGTGAGGGGAGTCGAACGCCCCTTTCATTTTCGACGATCACCCCTGTAAAATATGGCTCAAATCGTCGGACGGAGACTTTTCCGCGCGCCGAAATCAACCCTGTCTATGACGTCCTTTCGGACCGCTGCTTGATTATGATATTTAGCATGTCAATCACACTTGACGAATGGTAAGTGAATATGATATTATACCGTCCATGGAAAACCTAAAGGAGAGACAGCCATGGCACTTGACACACACAAAGTAAGAAAACTAATGAACGAAAGGAGAATACAGCAAAAAGATCTCGCAAACATGTGCGGGGTTACAGAAGCGGCGATGAGCCGTTATCTGGCGGGCAATCGTCAACCCAAAAGCGAAACACTCGCCAACATGGCAACCGCACTGAACACAACATCAAATGATCTTTTGGGGCTGGAGCCCCCTACAAATGTTGACGAGGTCTTTCGACTCGTCGCACGCAATGCAGCTGGCATCCCTCAGGATGTCCGGCTAAAACTAATCCAACTCTTGTCGTTTCCCGAGCCGGGCAGCGGCAATACAAATCAGAAAGAATAACAAATGGGCGGAAGAGGTACTTACGCAGCAGGCAATATGAGCGAACCGTTCACATACAAAACGGTTGGCAGATTTCACGGCATCAAAGTTCTTGAAGGGCTCGGAGGCAAGCACAACCTTCCAGAAGAAGCTCATTCCAGTTCGGCGTATGCCAAGCTATTCAAGGACGGCAATCTCCAGATGCTCCGTTTTTATGACAAAGACAAATACCTTGTTATGGAAATTGGATTTCATCCAGAGCCAGGTCTAACAGGACATCATCGCCGTGTATATCATATACATGAGTATTCACGTAATAATTTTGATAATCGTCCGCCAAGATTGTTCACGCCCGAAGACATCAAGAAATACGGGAAGTACCTCACAGTGGAAGGACGCCTAAAATGACATCAAAAGAAATAACAGATTTCATTGACAGCATGACCTGGGAGGAGTGTACGGTCCGACTATATGGCAAACTTTACTGGTGCCTGGGCGTGACTCGATACCCCCAGGACAACAAGTTGCGAATCCAAGTGTTTGAAGCAGATCCCGTAACCTACGAGGGAATTCGCGACCTGCTTTCATACGCATCGAATTCAAAAGACGACTGCATGAGGCACTTCCTTGAAGACAAATACTGGGACGGCAAATCATTCTACGAAGTTGCGCCAGATATGGAATGGGTAGACCTATAAGGGGGATCAGATTATGCAAGAACAATATTCACCTTCTCCTTTTGCACTTGCTGATCAATCCTTCCTTGCCGCACTTCCCAAGCGAAACATTGTGACTGACGAGGATCTTGCAAAGATAAAGCTGCCAGGATTTCGATACGATGAGATACATCAGGCAGTATTACGAATGTATGAAAAAGCTGACGCTCGGATAATACCACTACAAGTCCTTGACGTGGTCAGCGGTCTCGGATGCTCTATCATTCCCTATCGGTCCTTTGGCCCGCGCGTTCATAATGTGCTTTTGCAAGCGAGTCCAGACGCCGTGACCGCACAATTCCTCGGATCGACGCGGTCGGCAATCCTCTACAATGACCGTCAGCCAGCAACAAGGATAAACTTCAGTATCCTCCATGAAATCGGCCACATCGAATTGGGGCACAAAGAGCAAAGTCAGCTTGCTGAAGTGGAAGCAAATCATTTCGCTGCCGTAGCACTTTGTCCATTGGATCTTCTTGAGCACTACCACATATCAAATCCACAGAAGGTAGCCGAATTGTTCGACATCAGTGATGAATGTGCAAGACACCGGCTGTGTGCGCTGAACAACAGTCGCAATGTCCCGCATTCGTCTTCTCGGATAAAGTTCAGGAGAGCGATCATTGAGCGTTTTCAGTTTAAGCGCACCGCTCAAATAGATCTCTTTGGAGATTACGTATTCTAAGGTTCTCGGATGATATACGAGCAAGAGCTTCTATTTAGCGAAACGAAGAAGACGATGAGCGCTCGCGACAAGAGAAATGCGCCGAACTTTCTCAGGAACCAATTTCCCGGCATCGGAAAGTTCGGTATACCGACTGTTAAGAGGCAACTTGTCAGCTTAGAAAATGTCGGACTTATCGCCTGCACTAATACACGCCTTGACGATCAGGAGTATTTTGATTTCGGCGTCCATTTCTTCGTCGATGACTATGACTTTGGCTCACCATACGAGAATCCCGAAAAAACGCTCGCCCTTTACTCTCAATATCGATTTTGCCTTACGCCTGACTATTCCGTGTATGCGGAAATGCCTGCTTGGCGTCAACTCGAATCCGTTGCCCACAGCCGCTGGTGTGGCGCATGGTGGCAGTCCAAAGGAATGACGGTCATACCGACCATCAGTTGGGACCGTTATCCAAGTTTTGATTTCTGCTTTGAAGGTGTAGAGATTGGTTCTATTGTCGCTGTCGCCACCTATGCTTGCAGACAGCAACGCATGAGTTTCATGCGTGGTTATGACGCAATGTTCGAGCGGCTCAAACCACTCGCGATTATTTGCTACGGAACACCCTTTCCGGAGATGCGAGGCAACATTATAGCGATTACGCCATGCCACCCGCGTCAATTTCATCGCGAAATTTGACAATGCTACGAAATAGCAAACAGCTCAGCAGACAATCAAAAGACACACATGAAATTCAAGAAGGACGTGATACAAGCGGCCATACGCGACCGCAAGAGCGGCATGACTGTGCCTCAGATTCAACGCAAATACGGAATCAAGGCGCGGTCAACGGTCTTTCTCTGGCTCCAGCAAGCAAGGCCTGTCACCGAGAATGACATATCTCGCAGAGAACTTTATGAAATGAAAGTCGAACTTGGCCGCCTTCGCAAGGAAAACACCATCCTCAAAGCTGCTGGATGTTCAGCAATCTCACCTATCGCCGTTCGCCAGGCGGCGTTTGAACGACTTTCACGCCAATACCCTCTCAAAACACTATGCCGCATTCTCAATTTGTCGCAAGGAGATGCGCATTATATTCGCGACCACAAAGTCAAAGTCACCTTACAACAAAAGGCCGACGCAAAGACACGTCCACTTATTGCCTCAGCATTTGAGGAGAGTCGGCACACCTATGGAAAGCGTCGTATTCGAGCCGTTCTACGGCAACGTCACTCGCTCTGTATCAGCGAGCGAAAAGTCTCGCAACTCATGCGCGAACTGGATCTTGTCTCAAAGCATCTGGAATATCATTGGATCCGCGATTCACCTCGATGCGTTTACTACCCCAACCGACTCCAACAACAGTTCGATCCGCCTGAAATCAATACCCGCTGGTGCGCTGATCTCACTTACGTTCGCGTCAGAAACGAATGGCGCTACATCTTTTCGATTCTTGACTTATGCAAGCGACGAATAATCGGATGGGGATTGTCTGATTGCAAAGCAAGCGAATTCACGACTGCCGTTCTCAAAGCAACATTCTTCTCACGTGGAGAGCCGACGGGGCTCATGTACCATTGCGATCAAGGAACGGAGAATACCGAATATCTGCAAAAGGAGTGGTCGCGAAATCATGACATCATGCGCTCTTACTCCAAGTCCGGCAACCCGCACGACAATGCCGTTGCAGAATCCTTATTCGCCACAATCAAAAAGGAATTTGTCTGCAAGCGGGTGTTTGAAAGCGATGAGCAGCTTTACTACGAATTGGAGGACTACTTCCAATTCTACAACGAGGTACGACTGCACTCGCACAACGGCTATGTC
>DCIH01000014.1 GCA_002317575.1 Verrucomicrobia bacterium UBA1731
GGGCGCGAGGGCATCGTCGTCAAGAACGCCGCCGGCAAAGAGGGCGTGTTCACGCTGAAGGTGGACGATCCGCAGCCGCGCAAGCTCCCCACGTTCGAAAACGCGCTGGAGCCGAAGAAGGTCGTCGACGAGTCGAACGCCTACGCGAAGCCGGTCGAGCAGAAGACCCGCTACGAGGAATGGAAGATCGAACCTCCTGCCGCGGAAGCGCCGGTGACGGATGCGCCTGCGGTCCCGGAGGGCGACGCGAAGTGATTTCACCGTCTGGTTCGGGCTCAAAACCGACTGCCCGACCGGTAAGGATGAAAAACAAAACAAAGGAAACATAAAATGCCTAAGTTGAAAACGAAGAAGTGCGCGGTCAAGCGCATGAAAACGTCGGCCAAGGGTAAAGTCCTGCGTTCGCAGGGCGGCAAGGCGCACCTCAACGGGTACAAGACCCGTAGCCGCAAGCGCAACCTCCGTGGCACGACCGTCACCGACAAAACCGTGCAGAAGACCATGCAGCGCATGTTGCAGGGCAACTAATCAGGAGGAAATGAACAATGTCTCGTGCAACTAACGCCCCCGCTTCCCGTCAGCGCCGCCGCAACATCCTCGAGCGCGCGAAGGGTTTCCGCGGTCCCCGTTCCAAGAACATCCGCCAGGCGATGGAGGCGGTTGATCGCGCGAAGAAGCTCGCGACGATTCACCGCAAGCTGAAAAAGCGCGATTTCCGTCAGCTCTGGATCGGCCGCGTCAACGCGGCGACCCGCGCGGAAGGCATCAGCTATTCGAAGTTCATGGCGGGCCTCATCAAGGCCGGCGTGATCATCAACCGCAAGATGCTCAGCGAGATCGCGATTCAGGATCCGGCCGGCTTCAAGACGCTCGTCGAGATCGCGAAGAAGGCCTGAAACCTTTTGGCTTAGCAGCCTGAAAAGAACCACCGCTTCGGCGGTGGTTCTTTTTTTATGCCGCCGAAGTTGTGTCAAAAGTGTGTCAAAATGATGTCGGAATTGACATCGAATTGACGCGATTCTGACACCATTGGATTCTTTGTTCATGGCATTATCTGCGGCGTTTGGAGGACATGTCGTTCTCCGCGTCAACGGAAAGGAAGAGCCATGAACGAACTGCAGGAACGTAAGGCGGCTGAAGCGAAAGCGGAATATCGGCCGAAACTGTCGTATTACCACGCGAACGCACGCGGGAGCGGAAGCGCCGTTCGCTTCGAGCTTCACCCGGCGCATGGCGACGTGGAAGGAAGCATTTTCGCGACCTTCGCCGCGCAGAAGACGGTGGGCTCGTGCGACGCGGGCGTGCGCACGTTCCCGACGTTCGACTGGCAGAACAGAGTCACGGTCTGTCTGCGCATCGAGGATCTGGCGCAGATGCTCGAGGTGTTCCGCGGCTGTCGCGAGAACATTGCGGACGGCAAGGGGCTTTTCCACCGGTCCGAGAAGGCGAACACGATCATTCGGCTCGAGCATCGCATCGATCCCGTGCCGGGTTTCATGCTCGACGTTTCGCGCAAGGCGTTCGACGGCGCGTTGTCGCGTGTCGCGTTTTCGTTTTCGATGAGCGAAGCGTTGGGGTTCGCTCAGTCGGTCGAAGGTGCGCTCCATTACGTGGCCTTCGGCATTCCGAAAACGTATCCGCGGGCGACGAGGCCCGATTCCGCCGAAAGGGAAACGCCCGAGGCGTTTCCGGAGGATCCGTTTTGAGTCCGTTCGGCGACAGATCGTCGCCGGTTTCGGAGCGTCACGTGCAGGCCTTGTGGTATGACGCCACGTTGCGGCCCGCCGTGTTGCGCACCGACGCCGGCGCGGTCGTCCGCGTGCTCGATCCGGGCGTGTGGAATCTCGGCCCTGGGCCGGATTTCCGGCGGGCTGTTCTTGAGATCGGCGGCAGTCGCCGCCGTGTCGAGGGCGATGTGGAAATCCACCTGCGCCCGGCTGATTGGTCGGCGCACGGACATGGCGGCGACGCCGCCTATCGTGGCGTCGTCGCGCACGTCACGTGGTATGGCGGTGTGCGGCCCGAGACGCTTCCTGTCGGTTGCCTGTCGATCTGTTTGGGCGATTTTCTCCGGTGTAGGCCCGATTTTTCGCCGCGCACCATCGATTTGCAGGCCTATCCTTACGCGCATCTTCCGAAAACGCCTCGCCCGTGCGAAAGGCATTTCGGCGGCAATCCGGATTTCGGGCTCGAGGTGCTGCGTGAAGCGGGGCGTCGTCGCTTGTTGGAGAAAGCCGGCCGGTTTAAGACGGCGTTTTTGCGTCGGGGCGATTCCGAGCAGGTTTTCTACGAGGAGCTGCTGTCTGCGTTCGGTTACGCGAAAAACGCGGAGGCGTTTCGCCGGTTGGGGCGTGCCGTGCCGCTTGCGGATCTGCCGCACAATGCGGAAGCCGCCTTCGAAGCGCTGAAGTGCGCGGCTGCGTTGGTTGTCGGCGTGGATTTCCCGTGGCGTTCGAACGGACGGCCGGGCAACGCGCCTGAACTGCGGATGGCGGACGCGGCCGCGCTTCTCACGGGCGGGAAGCCGTCGCATCTGGGGGCGGGGCGCGCTGCGGCGGTGTTGGCGAACGTTGTCGTTCCGTATGCGCTGGCGCGCGGCGTTTTGAAGGAACCGCCGTTCTGGCTGCCGCCGGAAGATGTGTCCTCGCCGATGCGGTTGGCCGCGTATCGTCTGTTCGGGCGGGATCACAATCCGGCGCTTTACAGGCGCAATGGCGTGTTGTTGCAGGGACTCATCCAGATACATCGCGATTACTGCCTTTCCGCACGGCCCGATTGTGCGGCATGCGGGTTGGCGGCGTGGTGCGGGAACGTGCTTGAGCGGGAAGGGAAGGTGCTGTCATGACGAATTGTCTGCGGTTGGCGAGATGTTATTCGGGTGCCGTGTGCGGCGTCGGCGCACGGGCTGTCGAGATTGAGGTGTGTGCGTCGGGCGGCGTGCCGCAATTCACGATCGTCGGATTGCCGGATACCGCCGTGAAGGAAGCGAAGGACCGCGTTTCCACGGCAATATCCAATTCCGGCTATCCGAATCTGGAGTCCAGCGTCACGGTGAATCTGGCGCCGGCGGACGTGCGCAAGGAGGGGCCGCTGTACGATCTTCCGATTGCCGTTGCGCTGTTGACGGCGGCGGGGAAAGCGCGCTGTCCGGACCTGGACGAATGGGGCATCGTGGGCGAATTGGCGCTATCGGGCGCCGTGAGGCGCGTGCGTGGCGTGTTGTCGATCGTCCTCGAAATGCGGAGGCTCGGAAAAAAGGGAATTCTCGTGCCGGCCGAAAACGCCGAGGAGGCTTCGGTCGTGAACGGCATTTCCGTGTATCCGGTGTCGTCTTTGCACGAGGCGGTCGATTTTCTCGAAGGGAAATCTTCGTTGCGGCCCGTGTTCGCGGATCTGACGAGGCTTGTTTCGGCGGGACGGGACACGGGCGACGATTTCGCGGACGTGAAAGGCCAGTTCACGGCCAAGCGGGCCATCGAGGTGGCCGTGGCCGGGGGGCATAATCTCCTGATGGTCGGTCCGCCCGGCACGGGCAAGACGATGCTCGCCAGGCGGATACCGTCCATTTTGCCGCCCATGTCCGTGGAGGAGGCGCTGGAAGTGACGCGGATTCATTCGGTGGCGGGCGAGCTTAAGGCGGCGCAGTCGCTGGTGGTGCATCGGCCGTTCAGGTCGCCACACCACACGGCGTCACCGATCGGTCTTTTGGGCGGCGGATCGCGTCCTGTCCCCGGCGAGGTGTCGTTGGCGCATCGAGGCGTGTTGTTCTTGGACGAAATGCCGGAGTTCAGTCGCACGGCGCTGGAAGTCTTGAGACAACCGTTGGAGGACGGTCACGTGGGCATTACGAGGGCCGCTGCAAGTTGCGAGTATCCGAGCGAGTTCATGCTTGTGGCGGCGATGAACCCGTGTCCGTGCGGGTATTGGGGCGATCCGAGACATCAGTGCCGATGCTCGTCGCGCAAACGGATGGAGTACCGCAATCGGATTTCGGGTCCGCTTTTGGACCGCATCGACCTGCAGATCGAGGTGGCGCCGGTCACGTATGAAGAATTGGCCGAGTTGCCGCCGGGGGAGTCGTCGGCCTCCATACGGGAGCGCGTCATCCGCGCGCGTGAAATCCAGCGGAGGCGTTTCGCGGACGATCCGGATGTCTTTTGCAACGCCGACATGCGTTCGCGCGACGTGGCGCGGTACTGCCGGTTGGACAAAGCGGCGCAAAGCATGTTGCGCGATCGCTTGACGGAGCTTGATTTGTCGGCGCGCGCGTACGATCGCGTGCTCAAGGTCGCGCGGACGGTTGCCGATCTTGAGGGCCATGAAACTGTGCAGGTCGAAGACGTCGACGCCGCGGCCGGGTGGCGGGCGCTGGACAGGTCGTATTGGTCATGACGCCATGTCCGTGTTCGGAAATGTGGATCCCGCGTGGAAGCTTTTCGTGGTTGCCGTCATGCTGATCGGTGGCGAGGTGTTGGGCTTCGTTTTGACGGACGGCAGCGGATTGCTGGTGCCGGCGACCGTCGTGGTGGCGCACGTGGCGGTGGCGGCATGGTCGTGGCGGTTGAAGTTCTTGACGCCGTTGCTGATCATGGCCGTCGGCGTTTTGCTGGGTTGGCGGACGGAGGAACTCCGCAAATCGATGTTCGACCGTGGCCGGGAATGCGGTGCGGATGGCAGGGCGCCGGCGTACGAATTGTTTGTCGAAGGCGATGCCGTCGTCGGACGGCGTTCTCGAAAGGCGAACAGCCGGATCGAATTCCGGTCGCATGTGGGAGACGTGCCCGTGAAAGTGGTGATGCCGACGCGGGGAGACGAATCCGGTCCGTGCGATGGTGAAGTGTGGTCGTGTCGGGGGTGGTTGGCGTCGCCGCGAAATGGGTGGAGGCGATTCTCCGAACATGTGTTGTGGGTTTGCGCGGCGGAAGATGCGGAGCGCCTGCGGGCGGCAGACCGGACGGGGACGAGAGGGTGGTATGCGAGGGTTTCGGCGAGAATGTCGGCGTCGAGCGGGATCGGTTTGGGATGGTGTCCGGATTTGGCGGGCTTGTTGCAGGCCATTGTGCTGGGCCGACGGACGGCGATGCCATCTGCACAAAAAGCCGTCTTCGCGGCGGCCGGGACCATTCACGTGTTTGCGATTTCAGGTTTGCATGTCATGCTTGTCATGGCGATTTTGATGGCATGCGCGGGCGCTTTGCCGATGCTGACGGATACGCAAAAAAGGTTGGTGGTGCTGCCGTTGGCTGTGGCGTATGTTTTGTTGACGGGAGCGCGTCCAAGCGCGTTGCGGGCGTTGATGATGGGGAGCATTGCGTTGTCGGCGCCGTTGTTTGGCAGGCGGACGAACGCGTTGTCGGCCTGGAGCGTGACGGCTGTGTGCGTTTACGCGTTCTCGCCGTCGTTGGTGTTCGACGTCGGGTGTGCGTTGTCGTTTGTCGTGATGCTTGGGATCGTGTTGTGGGTTCGTCGGACGTCTTGCGTGGCGTCGCCATTTGCCTTGGTTTTGGCGGAGCATTGTTCGAGGAACGCCACGCGTGCGGATCCGAAGAGTTCGCGGATCGTTCGGGTGTTTGTTGGGGTCGTAGGTGGCGTGTTGGGCGGTGTCGGCGTATCGTTTGCGGCTTGGCTGGCGGGCACGCCCATGGCGGTGTGCGTGTTTTCGCGTTTCACGGTGGGAGGATTGGCGGCGAATGTCGCAGTGGTGCCGTTGTCTTCGTTGGTTGTTGCGTTGGGGTTCTTTGGTTCGCTTGCCGGTATTGCGGGATTGTCGGTTTTGGCCTGTGCGTTCAACAACCTTGCGGCGTATTGCATTGGGGGGATGATTCGCGTTTCGGCCGCCGTTGCGGCCTGGCCGGGCGCGTCATTGGAGGTTGCGCCGTGGGGTTGGGGCGCGTGCGTTGCGTGGTATGCCATGTTGTTCATGGCGTACGCTTTAAGTTCTGCTGCGGTCAGGATGAGGTTGTTTCGATGGTTTTCGGTTGTTGTCGGAACATGGCCGTGTCGGTTGTTTCGGTTGTTGTCGGAACGCGGATGAGTTGGGGGAAAGGCATGTTTGACGAGGACGTGATCATTTGTCGGCAGTGCATGTTGGAGAATGCAGCAGGCGAGGAGTTGCCGGATGTTCTGGAGGCGTTTGAACGCGGGGTCGAAGACGGTCGGTCGCGCCTCCGTCCGTTTCCGTTTCGTATGTCGCCGTATTTGCAGAACCTGTCGCTGGCGTACGCAAATGGTTTTGCGCTGGGCCGATTGAGCCCAAACCCCAATTGAAGCAACAATGCCTTTTTGTAACAGTGTCTTGTTTGTAACAGTGTCTTGAAACGGGGTCTGTCCCCGTACCACGTAAAGTGGGGTCTGTCCCCGTGCCACGCGTTTAACGCACGAACGAGAGTGTGAGTTGCAGATGTGAAGCGGGGTCTGTCCCCGAACAAGCGGTGTGAGTTGATATGTCAAATGATAAAGAAAGGATGGATGGAGATGGCCAGAGTAAATAGAATTAAAAGTGCGACGAGTGCGTTTTATCATGTCATGTCGCGTGTCGTTAACAAAGAGTTCTTGATGAAAGAAGACGAATCGAAAAGGCATTTCATGGATTTGCTGTGGCGTGTGGCTGAATTCAGCGGCGTGCTCGTGGCCGGTTTTTGCGTTATGGACAACCATTTCCATTTGCTGGTCCAAATCGATCCGTCTCTGAATGCGGAACTGGGAGAGGATGTGATTCTCTACCGCATTGGCGTTCTGATGGGAGCTCGGCAAAGCGAAGCCGTGCGAACGCGTTGGGCGTCGTTGCGTGCCAATGGACGACAGGATGAGTATGAAGCAGATCTTGAATGTTACAGGAAACGGATGGGAGATGTGAGCCAATTCATGAAGACGCTGAAGCAAAGATACACGACTTGGCACAATGCGCATTATTCAAGAGTCGGCACATTGTGGACGGGGCGGTTCAAAAGCGTTTTGATCGAAAACGAAGAACATCTTGCGACCGTTCGCCGTTATGTCGAAAGCAATCCCGTTCGCGCGGGAATGGTTGAACGTTCTGTTGATTACGGGTGGAGCAGCGCCGGATATGGGACGCACGGGAACGCCCGCGATTTGGCAAAATTCAGCCGCGTCAGATATGTATGGTCGTCCGCGGAATATTGCGGCGATGCGTTTGATGACCGAATCTGGGCGTTTTGCAATGGCATCCTCATTGGAAGCTTGGGTTACGTCCGACGAATGGTGGAAACATTTGAAGACAATTTCAAAGGTGTAAGTCCAAAACCAAAATGTTTTCCCGGACTTGCGTGTTTCGCATCGCATGGTTTTGGCAGCACACCGAAGGCGGATCGTTTATGCGCAAGTTGAACAGTCGGAGTGGGCCGCCTCGTATAATTATTTTGTAGGTTCTTTTTTGTGTGGGGTCTGTCCCCATTGAACCAGTTCGTGTCAAAAACGGGGAAGCGTTATGTGATATAATGCGAACATGTTTTTGAAAATCAGTGTTCGGAATGCTTTGGGGTGTGGTGGCTTGGTCGCCTTTGTGCTTGCTTTGACCGGCTGTGCCAAGATGAATGTTGCCGACGGGGATTTTGATTCCCATTTCATTTCCAGGCGAGTTGTCGTGAGCGACGTGAAGACGTACACCTGCGGGTCTGGCCCCGTGGCGTTTGGCCCCGTGGCGTTTGCGTCGGCGGACGGGAAGACGGTCTATTCAACCTACTTGGCGTCGACGAATGGTTTTGGCGAATGCCATGATGTTTCCGTTCTGGCCGAGATTCCGGTGGGAGAGCCCTCGAAGACGAAAAGTCACGTCGTCTGCCGCACGGGCGAAACATTTTGTGGCATGACGGTTTCGAGCGTGCTGTGTTTCGTGTCCATGCCGTGGAAGGGGAACGTGCGCGTCACGTTGGACGTCAACTACGGCGTGTGCGGTTGGCGCGATTGGAATCCCCAGACGAATCGCGTCGTGGGCGAGGGCCTCTTCAAATGCCGTCCAGGGAAAGACGCGCCCGTCGAAACGCTTACGCCCGATTCGATCACGCGCTACTTGAACGCGAAGGGTTTCACGGGGCACAATGTCTACCGCGAACGCGGGGACCGGCTTTTGTGCGGCACGAAACCGCATTGGGAAAATGGCGCATTTTACGGTTTCGTCACAAGTTCGCAGTCGCAGCCGATTCTGTACCGCTGCACGGACGGCGAGACGTTCGAGTTCCTGGGGGTGGTGCCGTCCGTGGCCGAATACGAATGCCAGGTCGCCAAACTTGACGGTACGATTTACGCGCTGATGCGCGGCGCCGCAAACGAGAACTTCTGGGCGTCCACCGACGGCGGCGCTTCGTTCCAGCCCATCTGCCGGCTGCCGGACGGCAAACAGCGTCCGCAGCTGCAAGTTTGGCGCGATCAACTGCTCGTGTCGTACTCGGCGCCGGACGAAAAACCGTCCCGCGTCCGAAACGGCCGCAACAATGTCCACATGCTCGTCGGCGCGGGGACAGACCCCAACAAGTACCGCGAAGTGCTCCACGTCGTCGATCCGCTTGGCATTGTTTATTACGATATTGTGGATGTTCATGGCGATTTATATGTGTTGTGGAGCAATTCCGAACGCTTTCCGACGCACGTGAAATGGGGTGCGGTGCAGGGGAAGGATCAGCTTCTTTTTGCGCCGCTGACGCGGTGAGCGAGTGGGGAGTTGAAGGTTGCAAGTTTAAGGTTGGCTAAACGGGGACGCGGAAGCGCGGAGAGGAAGAGACATGAAGAGGATTGTTTGGACGTTTACTTTTGGGTTCTCGGTTGCGGCGGTTGCCGCGCCGGTGAACGTGCTTTCGCTGGGCGCGAAGAACGACGGCAGTGCCGACGTGAGCGCGATCGTCAACGCGGCGACGCAGACGAACGCGCTCTTCTTTCCCGCGGGACGCTACCGCGTGGATCGCCCGATCTTCCTCAAGCATCGCATCTGCGGCCAGGGTTATGCGCGCATTCCAAAAGTGGACGACGAGCGCACATGGTTCATTTCCGCCTTGAACGCCACGAACGATCTCGTCGCCATCGTCAATTTCAGCGGAAAGGTCGAGGTCAACGTCGAGGAGGTGAACTTCCTTTGCTCGGGACGCGAGAGCGCGATCCGCATTGATCCGTGCGAGCAGAACACGTCCACCTTCATCTCGCGCGTAGGCGTGTTCAACTTGTCCGGCACCGCGGTGCGCGTGAAGGGCCACGGTTCCCGTCCCGTGTTCGTGCAGGACATGACGGTGTTCGGCAAGAAACACGCCGAGGGCAGCGTCGGCATCGACGTGGACGGTCCCGCGGATTGCCGCCTCGCGAACTGCGAAGTGATGGGCACGCAAATCGGCCTGCGCATCTGCAACGGCCACACCTACGGATCCAACCTCCACCTCTGGACCGGCTGCATGGGCGGCACGGACAACGGCTCGTGGTGGAAGGGGACACGTGGCATCACGCTCGGTCCGGGCGGACGCTTCTCCGGTTCGCAGATCTATCCCGACACGTCGTTCTACGCCATCGAGCAGCTCGGCGACGGCGGCCAGTGCGAGATCTCGAATGTCATGTACTGGGAGGACGGTTCGATCAAGGTCGCCCCCGACCACGACGGGCGCTTCTATTACAAGGAACCCGGGAGCGACGCGCGCCTCGTGCTGCAGGGCGGGCTCGTGGGCGTGGGCGGCACCGACGCGAATCCCGGCTGGATGGCGAAGATGTATTCGCCCGACATCGTCGCGCGCGACGTGGCGATCAAGAGCTGCTACGCGATCTGCGGCAAGAACATGGACCGTCTCTGCCTGGGCGGCGCATTGCCGGAATACGACGTCCAATATGCGGACAAGGGCTGGTGCAAAATCGCCGACATGTTCACCAATGCGCCCACGGGATCCTGCACGGCGGAGATTTCCCTCGACGACGGCGCGGCGTGGACCGTGTCGCTCGTGAAGGACGCCGCCGGCAAGGTCGCCTTCGAGGCCAAGCCCGAGAACGCGCTGTGCGGCGCCCGCGATGTCCGCCGCGTCGATGCGGACGGTCTCGTGAAGCTGTATCTGTCGAACCCCTCCGGCAGGCCGTTCAAGGCGCATTTCGCCACGCGCCGCATGTGCGACCGGTTTCGTCCCTTGGATCACGGCGCGTTGCGCGACTACGCCAGCAAGGCGCGCTACCGCGACGTCCTCGCGAAGCTTCCCGCCGCCGCGCCGTCGACGCCTCTCGACGCGTACCCCGTTCTCTGCTGGACGTATTATTTGTTCACGAACCGTCTGGACGACGCCCGCGTCGTCGCCGACTGGAAGGCGCTCGGCATCAACCGTCCGCTCTCGCCGCGCGTGGACGGCACCACGGACAAGGATGCGTTCCGCGCGTTCCTGGACCGCTGCCTCGACGCGGGCATCCGTCCGTACGTCTACGACACGCGCATCGCCGACGTTTCGAACATCCACAAGCTGATCGTCGAGAAGAACGACAACGGCGCCGCCTACCGCGCGCTCGTGAAGCAGGTCGTCGCCGATTGGGGTGACCACCCCGCGGTGTCCGGCTTCTACGTGGGCGACGAACCGGACGCGCCCGACGCCTCGGCGACGTTCCTCGCCGCGCGCATCCAGCGCGAAGAGGCGCCGCATCTCGAGCCGCTGCTCAACCTGCTGCCGTGGTACGATTGGATCGGCGAGCGCATCGGCGCGAAGTCGCTAGATGTGTACCTCGACCGCGCACGCCGCGAGAGCGGCCTCGATTTTCTGGGCTACGACTGCTACGCCCAGCAGAAGCGCGGCCGAGCCGACGCGGACGCGGACGTCTATTTCCACAACCTCCGCGAGTGGGCGGCGTTCGGCAAGCGCTCCGGCGCGCGCTGGAACACGACGCTGCTGTGCACGCCGCACTACAGCTACACGGTCGAGACCGAGGACGATTTCCGCTGGCAGATCTCCACGGCGGCGGCCATGGGCGCGAAGGGCCTTTCGTGGTTCTATCCCGACATGCACGCGGGCGGGCACGACAACTACCGCAACGCGCCCGTCAACGCGCTGGGCGAGCGTTCCGAGACCTTCGGCTGGATGGGCACGGAAATGCGTCTCTTCCAGCGCCAGTTCGGCGCCGCGATGATGGACCTCTCGTGGGACGCGGCCTATTGCGCCGGACGCGCGTTCGGCGGCATCCCCGAACTCGCGTCCGTCTCCAATCTCGCCGTGCGGTCCGTCGCCTCCCGCGACGGCGCGCTCGTGAGTTTCTTCAAGGACGCGCAAGGCGCGTCGTATGTCGCTTTTGTGGCGCTTTCTCGCACGGCGTCCGACAATCTGCGCGTCACGTTTGCGCCGGAGGTCGTGCCCGAATCGCTCGGCATCGGCGGCTGGCGGAAGCTCGCGACCACGTTCGATCCGCTGGACCGCGAAAAGCGCGGTCCGCACACGGTGTCCCTGCACGCGGCGCCCGGGCAGCTCTTCCTCGTGCGGCTCAACGCCGCGCGGCCGTGACGGCCGTTCGGCGGAATGACGGAGGGATGTCGGCCAGGCGTTGTGTTTTTCTTCTGCCGGTTGGACTGTTTGCGGTACGCAAATTCGGAAAGCAGAGAACGAAAAGAGGTAATGCATGAAAGTGATTCTGGTCAACGGTTCGCCGCATGAGCATGGCTGCACGCGCGCGGCTTTGGACGAGGTGGCGAAGGAGCTTTCGGCCCAGGGCGTCGAAAGCGAGGTGTTCTGGCTGGGCCTTGAGCCGATTGCCGGATGCGTCGGCTGCGGATCCTGCCGGACGGCGGGATGCTGTTTCCGCGACGATGTCGTGAACCGTTTCGTCGCGGCGGCGGAGAAGGCGGACGGACTGGTGTTCGGAACGCCGGTCCATTGGGCCGGGGCTTCGGGCGCTATCACCTCGTTCATGGATCGCGTATTCTTCGCCGCCGGCGGAAAGCTGCGCGGAAAACCCGCGGCCTGCGTCGCTTCGGCGCGGCGGGCGGGCACGACGGCGGCCCTGGATCAGCTCAACAAGTATTTCTACATTTGCGGGCTGCCGATCGTTCCTTCGCAATACTGGGCGATGGTGCATGGCGCGAAACCCGAGGACGTGGCGCATGACGCCGAGGGCCTCCAGATCATGCGCTCGCTCGCGAAGTACATGGCGTGGATGCTCAAGTGCATCGCGGCGGGCCGCGCGGCGGGCGTGGCGCTGCCGACGCTCGACCCGATTGTCCGGACGAACTTCGTTCGGCAGGGTTGACATGAACATGAGACGAACCAAAGTGAGGCGCTTGACGCCCATGCCTGCAATCGGTGCGGTTCTGCTGCTTTCGCTGGCGCTTCAGGTTTTCGGCGGTTCGTCGCCGGCGGTTTCGTCCGACGTGGCGTCTTGGCACGGCGCGTACATCGGCGGCGACACGGCCGAGGACAAGATGTTCTACGCCGTCGGCGAGACGATGACGTTCCGTCTGCGCGTGGGCGGCGTGGAGAAGCTGCCGCCGGGCGAGTGGAAGATCCGGTGGAGGCGGACGGGCGACGACGGCGTCACGGAGAGCGGGGCGGAACCGGTCTCGCTCGGGAATCCGTGCGAGATCAGGACGTCCCTCGATCGTCCCGGCTTCGTGCGTCTCCAGGCCTCGATTGACGGCGCGCCGGATGCCGTTCGTTTCGACGGCGGCGCAGGCGCCGATTTCGGCGGCATCGTTTCGAGGACGGACGAGCCGGCGGACTTCGATGCGTTCTGGCGGCGTCAGCTCTCCGCGCTCGATCAGGTGCCGATCGCGCCGAAGCTGACGGAAGTTCCCTCGCCCCGTCCCGACGTGCGGCTCTTCGCGTTCGAGCTCGGCTGCACCGGCGGTCGTCCCTCGACCGGCTATCTGTCCGTACCCACGGCGGAAGGACCGTTCCCCGTTCGACTCTTCTTCTTTGGCTACAATCACAGCTGGACTAAGGCCGTCCACTCTCCGCCGCGGGCCGACGAACTCTCCGCCAAGGAGATCCGGCTCCGCGTCAGCGCGCACGGACTCGCACTCGGTCGCGACGAGGCCTATTACGCGGCGGCCAAGGCGTCCGTCGCCTACGGCGACCATTTCCAGGGATGGAATCCCGCGGAGAACGAGCGTCCCGAGACGTGCTATTTCCTGAACATGATCCTCCGCGACGTGCGGGCGGCGCAGTATGCCGCGACGCTCGAGAAGTGGAACGGACGCGACCTCGCCGTGGAAGGCGGCAGTCAGGGCGCGTTCCAGGCCGTCCTCGTCGCGGCGCTTTGTCCGCGTGTTTCGTCCGCAAGTGTCTTCATCAACTGGTTCTGCGACCTCGGCGGACGCGCATCCGGCGGACGTCTCGCCTCGGAGTTTGAACCCGAATACCGCCGCGGACTCGCGTATTTCGATGAGGCGTTCCATGCGCGGCGGATCGGACGGAGCGCTTTCGTGAACGTGACGTATGCGGCGCTCGGCGACTACGTCTCGCCGCCGACGGGCATCGCCTGCTTCTACAACGCGCTCCGTTGCCGGAAGCGGATTTGCTGGCGTCAGAACGCTGAACACCTCTGGCAGTCGCCCGCGCCGAACCAGGCGATGTGCGTCTTCTCGGACGAGCCCCGCGCCGGCGCGCGCCTTCTCGAGCCGCTCGCGCCGGGCGAGGTGAAGCCGCGCGGATGGCTTCTCGACCGGGCGCGGGCGATGGCGG
>DCIH01000121.1:0-10187 GCA_002317575.1 Verrucomicrobia bacterium UBA1731
CGCATCTCGCCGCTTCAGCTTCGCGACAGCGAAGCCCATGAAGGATCATGTGCCTTCAGAGCGCCCCGGAGAAGACGGAGCGCCGCTCGGTCGGTGGCGGAACGGCGCGGCGTCTCCGACGGAAGGCGCGACTCGTGCCACCGCGGCAAACGACGGACCCGAAGCCGAACGCACCGGAAGGAGAATCGCCTCCCGGAAAGGATTCGCGGGCGCGGCCAACCTGCCGGTTGCCGGGCCCGCGAAGACGAAGCGGGAGGCGATTCTGAGCCGAAGCGTACGGTTGGTCCGTCGTTTGCCGCCGCGCGGACAGGCATACCCATACGGCCGATCATGCACGCGCCGGACGCAGCGCCAGGAGAAACGGCCATTTTACATGCGAAAGCACATCCCACACTTTATTCATCGGGGCGAGATGCGCTTTGTCGGTCAGAAAATGGGGAAACTCCAGCTTTCTGACGCTTTTCGCGGCTCAATTGCTCAACTTCACCAGCGCCGCCTTGATGATCTCGCCTTGGACGGGCTTGGTTATGTGCTCGTTCATCCCCGCCTTGAGGGCCGCCTCGCGGTCTTCGGCGAAGGCATCGGCGGTCATCGCGATGATCGGAATGGCCGTATTGAACTGACGTATCGCGCGAGCGGCCTCGTAGCCGTTCATCACCGGCATCTGAATGTCCATCAACACCCAGGAGTAGACGTCGGACCCAGTCTCGCGGAGTTTCTCGACCGCCTCCTTGCCGTTCACGCATTCGTCAACGACTATGCCCATGCTCTCCAGGACGAACCGTGCGACCTCGCGGTTCAGCGCGTTGTCCTCGACCAGCAGCACGCGCCGACCGGCGAGATTCACAGGTTTTGGCGCCTCGGCCTTCTCTTCGGACGCCGGCTCTTCGCAGTACGGCAGCGAGAAGCGCAGCGTGACCGTGGTTCCGCGGCCGACTTCGGACGTGATGTCGATGTCGCCGTGGCAGACGTCGATCATCTTCCTGACGATGGACATTCCGAGCCCCGAGCCCTGGATGCCCGAGATCGTCGACGTCTGCTCGCGCGCGAACGGATCGTAGATCCGGCGGAGGAACTCCTTGCTCATGCCGATGCCGGTGTCGGAGACGGTCAGCACGTACACGCCACCGTTCGCGCTCGACTCCGTCTCCCGGCAGACGACCTTCACCGATCCCGCCTTCGTGTACTTGACGGCATTGCCGACGACGTTGAGCACGATCTGGCCCAACCGTGTCGGATCGCACCGCACCCAGCGGTGGCGAATCCCGGACGAGTCGACCGAGAAGTCGAGTCCCTTGCGCGACGACTGCATGCCGAAAAGCACCCTGACCGTATCCAGCTGATGCACGATGTCGAACGGTTCCTCGTGGAGCTCGATCGTCCCGGACTCGATCCGGCTCATGTCCAGCACCTCGTTGATCAGCTGCAGCAGATGGGTGCCGGCGACGTCGATCTTGCCGAGACACTCCTCCACCTTCGCGGGATCCCCGAGATTCCGGCGAGCGATCGTCGAAAAGCCGATGATCGCGTTCATCGGCGTGCGGATGTCGTGGGACATGCTGTTCAGGAACCTCGTCTTCGCCTGGCTCATCGAACGGAAGAGCCTCGCCAGCCAGGCGATCCAGAAGATGATCAGGCCCGCGACGACCAGCACGCCGAGCAACGACAGCACCAGCGTGCCCGTGCGGACCGTGGAAGGCCGGATGCTGTAGATCGACTCGAATATCAAGGTGTCCAAATCGCCGTCCGACATCGTGTCCCGCAACTTCGCGAGGATCGACCGGAGACGCGAATCGGCGGCCGAGGAGGTCAGGACCGACACGGGACGGAAGAACGTGTCGGCGGCGATGCGTTGGACGCTGAGCGCCGGATACCGCTTGAGTTCGTCGATGTAGTAGCGGGCGACGGCGTAATTGGCCACGTAGCTGTCCGCCCGACCGTCGCACACCGCCTCGTAGGCGCCTTCACGGTCGCGGCAGGAAAGTGGCCGGAGGCCGGACTGACGGATGAATTCGGCGGATCGCCGGTCTCCCTCCAGCACCGCGACCATTCCGTTGCGTTCCTTTTCCTGACTCGACCGGTGCTTCACCCAGCAGGTGCCGGACTTCAACCAGCAGTCATCCATGATCCCGGCAGGATCGGGATCGTCATCCATGCCGTCGATGCAGACCTTGATGTCCGACGGCGTGCCGGGCGGCAACAGGACGAAATTCATCCCCGAAACGGAGGAGAAACGGTCGAACAGGCGGCGGTAGACGCCCGTGACCTCGCCGCGCGCCGAATCGACCGCCACGAGCGGCGGCTGGACGACGTCGAAGGAAACGGTGATCGGACGCCCGCGCATCGAACGGATGTACGCCAGCTCCGCCGTCGAGAACAGCAGCACGTTGCGATCCGTGCGGAGATGCCGCGAGGCGAGATCGCCGATCCAGCCGGGGTCGTCCCGGAGAATCTCGCCGAAGGCCGCATCGAAATCCCGGCGGACCCACGGTTTCCGGCGGGACGTGGAGAAATAGCAGAGGTCGGTCGGTATCTCCGCCAGCGACACGAGATCGCGGTTGCCGGAATTGGCGAGCGTCAGCGCCGCATCGAGTTCACCTCGGCGAAGCGCCGCCTCGGAATCGAGGATGTCGTTGTAGTAACGCGGAAACCAGCGCACCCCGCGGTCGGCGAGAAGCTTCGCGAGCGACTGGCTCGACTTCGATCCGCGCATCACGCCGATCCTGGCGCACGCCCAGCTGTCGGAATCGTTGACCTTCAGATGCGAATCGGCCGGCGTCATCAGCGAATACACCAGCGGACCGAGTGTGAAGCCGGAGAAATCGTAGAGTTTCTCGCGCTCGGGCGTACGCGTCATGTAGCCGATGACGTCCACCGTTCCTTCCGCCAGCGCGCGCTGGGCCTCGGGATAGGTCATCAGCAGGTAGGTCATGTTCCATCCGGCGTGCAGCGCGACCCGGTGCAGGATGTCGGGAACCATCCCCACGAGATTGCCGTTCTCGTCCCGTTCGGCCAGGCCCCGCTCGCCGTAGGCGGCCACCCGCACGTGGCGTCCGTCGTCGTCGCCGGTGGCGAAGCATTCGCTCTCCAGCCGCAGGAAGTACTCGGGGTCGTCCAGATGCATGAACATCAGCATTTCCGAAATCGCATGCGCGAGCGACGAATTCCCCGCCGGCGGCGCGACGTAGAACGCGACGTAGTCGCACGCGGCGACGCGTTTCAAGGCGGTCTCCGGCGTGGCGGAACGGATGATCAGGTCGAATTCGCCTTTACCGAGACGATCCTCGAGCTCGGTCCGCGTCCCCACCGGGAACAGCCGATAGGAGACGCCCTTCTCGGTCGCGTAATCACGCAGGAACTTCGGCAGCATCTTCTCGTCGCGGACGTACCCGACGCGATAAGGGGAAGAGACGACCGGAATCCCGTTCGTGAAACGCATGTCGTCCGGTCGCGCGAAAAAATCGGCGCGACGACGTCCCGCACAATGCCTCGGCATCTCGAACCGATCATGCTCCGGCATCGTGAAGAACACTCCGCAGCCGAGCGTGTCGCCGGAAAGATCCGCGTCGTGGAAATCGGCGGCGCAGGTCTTGATCGTGATCTTCCATCCGCCGATGTCCGAAAGCCGCATCAGAAGCCGCTCCTGATAACGGCGCATCGGCCCGTCGAGATAGGCGGGCAGATAGGCCGTGACCGATTTCAGCGGATAATAGCCGCCGCGGACTTCGGCCATCCACCCGGGCTCGGACCGATACAGCGCATCCATCGCCTTGTCGACTTCGGCGAGCAGCGCCGTATCGCCCTTGCGGACCGCAAGATGGTTGCGGACATACTGGATCTCCCCGACGGACGCGAGTCCGCAGTACGGCGCGAACGCGTCGAGGGCCACCAGCTCCAGTTCACCGCGTTTGCAGGCCTCGATGGCCTCGGACTCGTTGGGATACCCCTTCAACTCGTACGCGAAGGAATGGTCGATGGCGAAATTCTCGAATCTGGCCGAGCTGAGATCGCCTTCCATGTAACCGACCCGGGAGCGAGGCCACATGCCGGTTGCCGGCAGCCGGTACTTGCCGAGCCTGCCCGGCGTCGTGCGGATGCTGGTGCAGGTGTAGGCCATGGGACGGCCCGAAAACGCGAAGCGATCGTGCCGCTCGGGCGTTTCGGTCACAAACCCCAGGATGTCGATCTCGCCACGCTCGAGCATCGGAAGCATGTCGGACCAGTCCCGCTCGTAACCGACGAACTCGAGCTTCCAATCGGCGTATTTCGCGAGCCGCATGAAGAAATCGTAACCATAACCCGACAGGGTGCCGTCCTCCGCCTTTTGATTCACGCCGTCGCTCTTGAAGTATCCCACGCGCACCGTCCGCGTCGCCGCCCGAACGGACACGACGGATAGCATCAGAACCGACAGCGCAAGCAGGATTCTCCGGACCGGACTCACGACTCTTGATTTCCGCATCAGACACACCATGACAAAACAGTCCCTTCTTCACCGACAGGTCACGACCACCATGCGATGATCGGAAACGGGCACGGCGGGCGCCAACGAGCGCGACGCAAAACCGCCGAACCCGCGCGTGAACACATAGTCGAGCGTCGAATCGGGATAGCGCGTGTTGCCGGGATGCGTGCCGCGCTCTTGCAACGACACCCCTTCCCAGCAGTTTGCGAAGCCGGCCTCCGTCAACTGCGCGAACGTCCGTTCCTCGGCGAATTGCCTGCCGAACGCGTCCGCGTTGAAATCGCCCGCCACCACGAATTTTTCGATGCGCCGTCCGTTCGGCGCCTTCACCTTCTTCTTCGCGACCTGCACGAGCTGCTCCGTGCAGATTTCGCGCTTGCGCCGGTTCGCCTCGCGCACCTCGGGCGTCGTCGCGCCGTAATTGCTCTTGAGGTGGATGCAGCAGCACAGCACCAGGCCGTCCGCACCGGCGTCCACGAGCGCGTACGCATACCCGCGCGGCGCCTGGATCTTACCCGCGTGTTTCCAATACGACCACCCGGCGTCGAGTACGGGAAGGTCTGTGATGACGGCGCACTGCTGCCACTGCAGGCGGCGATCCCAGTCGCGAAACGCGCTGCAGCTCGCGACCACGAGATTGCTCGCGGCGGGATGGTCGCGGCGAATCGCATAAACGAGATTGGACGCCGTCTCCGCGTCGCGAAGTTCCTGCACGAAGAGAATGCCGTGCGGCGGCAGATGGGCGGCGATCGTCTCGGCCGCGTCCATCAGATTCGCCCGCTCGACGCGCTCGCTGGCGCGGTGCTCGGCGCGGCCCGACGGAAACCACCGCAGGTTCCAGCTGCCAACCGCCAGAACCGCGAAAAGGACGTGCAGCGTCACAAACTTCCCAATGCGTCGGACATGAGGTTGCGGGCCTGTTCGTCGCGCATGGCGGCGGAAGCGCTGCCGAGCACGATCACGAACGCGCGCCGGCCGTTCCGCGTGCCCGTGAGGACGACCGAACTGCCGCCGGCGTTGATGTAGCCCGTCTTGAAGCCGTCCACGGACTCCTTGCCGTCCGGCCCCTTGATCTTCAGCTTGTCCTTCACCATCACGTTGTTGTGGTTCACCGCCACCTGTCCGTTCGGCATGGTCCACGTCTTCAAGCTCGTGAAGCGGAAGATTTCGGGGCGCTCCGTCAATGCCAGCGCCAGTTTGAGCTGATCGCTGCAGGTCGTCACGTTGAAGTCCGTCGTGTCGAACTTCTTGTTCGGCGGCAAGCCGTTCGGATTGAAGTACTTCGTCTTGGTCATCCCGAGCGCCGCGGCCCGCGCGTTCATGCGCGCCACAAAGCGCGAAACCGCGCCCTTTTCGCCGTCCGGCGAACCGTCGTGCTTGGCGCTCCACTCGGCGAGCGCGAGCGCGGAATCGTTCGCGCTGCGCACCATGAGACCGGAAAGGAGCTGCTCCACCGTCACGGCGACGCCGGGTTTGAGATCCATCGAACTCGGTTCGGACTTGTACACCACGGCGGACGGCGTCACCGAATCGCCGAAACCGTAGCGCCCGGCGGCGACGTCCTCGAGCACCAACAGCGCCGTCATCAGCTTCGTCACGCTCGCAGGACGCGCCAGCTGATCTGCGTTCGCGGAAAAGAGCACGCGCCCCTTCTCGTCCGCCGCCAACGCGCCCACGTAGGGCGTGCGACGCCACGGCGACTCGGCGGCGGGCTGCGCCGGCGCGGCCGTTTTCTTCGGCACGGCTTTCTTCGGCGAGGCCTTCTTCGACGCCGTCTTGGGCGCCGCCTTCTTCGCGGCGCCCTCGACGGGAGACGCAATGAGACAGCATGCCAGCGCCGTCAACGGAAGCAACACTACGCGGAACGTCTTCATGGCCTTACAGCGAAAACGCGGGGATCTTCAACGTCTCGCCGTCCTTCTCGGCGGACATGTGGGCGTAGATGCCGGAGACCGTCGTGTCGAGCGCGGTGATCACGTCCACGCAGGGCTTGTGGTCCTTGAGCAGGATCGCGCGAAGGAAGTCGTCCGTGAGGTAGCCGTGGCTGCCGCCGTGACCGCCGCAGGACACGCCGGGCGGGAGCGGCAACCGGAGCCGCTGCGCGTTCTTGGCGAGGGCGTTGTCGCCCACGTAACGATCGTTGCGGTAGCAGCCGAGCTGACCGTGGCAGCGGCCCACTTCGCCGCCGTAGCCGGGCAGGTCCCACGCGACCGTCATGCGCGCGGACGCGCCCGTCTCGCACTTGAAGAACGCGACTTCGTGTCCGAATCGGTTGTTGTAGGGATTGTTCCCCACGCGGTAGCATTCCTGCGTGGACGGCAATCCGACGCACGTCACCTCCGTGAAGCGCTTGTGCGTCACGCACGTGTAGAAACCGTTCGAATGCGTGGGATAGTACTGCGGCGGCAAGCCGATGCGCCAGCCCTTGTAGCTCGGGATGTAACCGCCCTTGTTGGCGACGCCGAAATGGAAGTACTCGCCTTCCGTGTAGGCGATTTCGCCGAACGCGCCCGCCTCGTACAGCGCGCGCATCTCGAATGTCTGCGGACGGAACGCCGTCGTTTCGTTCATCTGGTAGATCTTGCCGGAGCGCTTCACGGCGTCCAGCAGTTTCGGCACATACTCGAGCTGGTCCTTGCCCAGGAGCGCGGGAACGGCCGTCGTCACGTGCAGGCCGTGTTCGAGCGCCATGATGCAGAGCTGCATGTGGCTGGCGGCGTCCGTGGCGACGTACAGCGCTTCAATTTTGTCCGCCGCCGCGTGCCTGATCAGCTCCTCGCAGCTCGGATACGTCTTCTGCGCGCCCACGGCCTTCTGCAGGGCCTTGCAGCGCTCGGGATCGAGATCCGTGCAGGCGACGACTTCGCAGTTGGGATGCTGCTGGTAGCCGAACGCGGCGCCGAACTGGCACACGCCGTAGCCGGCGATGCCCACGCGCACCTTGCGGTCCGAAAACGGCTGCCACGTCTTCGTGCGGTCGCAACCGCCTTCGATCTCGTCGAAGCCCTGAACGGGCTTGTTCTCGGCCGGCTTCTTCCCGTTCGCCGCCGTCGCGCAACCGGCCGCCGCGAAAAACGCCGCGCCCGCGCCCACAAAACCACGTCTCGTCAAGTCCATGCCCCGTCTCCTTTCAAACGTCAAACTTCCTCACCACGCGAAATCGAC
The DNA here is from genome assembly GCA_002317575.1 of Verrucomicrobia bacterium UBA1731. Taxonomy (GTDB): domain Bacteria; phylum Verrucomicrobiota; class Kiritimatiellia; order RFP12; family UBA1067; genus UBA1731. Next base: position 7,631 of record DCIH01000121.1, read on the forward strand.
CACATACAGCGCGCTGTCGCCGGGGTTCTTCGTCACCGAGAACATGCCGCCATGCCAGTCGAAATCGTCCGTCGCCACGAGATTGCGCGCGTCGTCGAGCACCTGCACCTTCGCCTTCGCGGTCTCGGGAACGCCCTTCACGGCGATCGTGAGCCGACGCCCTTCGCCGCGGAAGCTCGTCAGCAGAAGACGCGCCGCCTTGCGGTCCTTCGTCCACGCGCCGAAGACGCCCGTCGAACGATCGCGCGTGCGGCACGCGGCGCGGTCCGAGCAGTCGTTCACGAGCTCGCCCATCGCGCGCATGCCGTACCACACCTTGTTGAACTCGCGGTAGCGGTCCGCGTAGCCGAAGCACCCCTGGTAGCCGCAGCCGTAGAAGTAGCTCTGCGCGAGGGGCGTGTCGTGGAAGCCCGTCTCGACCTGCACCGTGTACACGGCGGAGTCGATGCCGTTCACGCCCGCCGGTCCCTCGAGCGCGTGGACGAGCGCGGCCTTGGAGCTCGCGCCCTGGATGCCGTCCCAGCTGTTGTCGCGCACGTAGTGCCACTCGTTGATGACGAGTTCGCAATCCTTGAGTCCCAGCTCGTCGCACAGCGCCCTGGCTTTGGCGGGCATCGCGAGGAAGCGCCTGAGGTTGCTGCCGTAGTAGTGCCACGAGAGGAAGTCGGGCTTCACGCCCGCCTTGAGACAGGCCTCGAGAAGTTCGCGCATGTACGGCAGGTTGAGACCGCCGAACGCGGGACCGCCCACCTTGATGTCGGGGAATTCCGTCTTGAGACGCTTGAGGACCGTCACGAAGAGGTCGATGAACTCCTCCTTCGTGCCGCGCCAGCACGGGTCGACGTCCGGCTCGTTGTAGATCTCCCAGTACGGGATCCTGTCGCTCCAACGGTAGCCGTCGCCCCAGCCCTTCACGTAGTGGCGGACGATGCCCGCCACGGCCTCGGCGTACTGCTTGTGGTCCTTGGGGTTCAGGGTGTTGTAACCCCACTTCGGACCCGTGTGCTCGATGGACGTGCCGAGACGGTAGAAGCACTTCATGCCGACGTCGAAGTTGAGCTTGAGGAAATGGTCCGTGGGCTCGAACACGTAGTTCTTCGGATCCTTCGCGTCGAGATGCATGAGCGGAAACATGAGATGCGTGTCCACGATGCGCTGGCCGTTGTTCACGAGCGGCGCGTCGTGCGTGCGGAACGCGGTGAGGTGCAGCGGACGGATCTTGTCGTCGTCGTTGATGATGCCGCGCGGATAGCTGCGCGTGACCCAGCTTGCGCAGTGGAGGAACGGCTTGACCTTGCCGGGGGACGTCGTGAAGTCGGCGACGCCGGCGACGCCCTGCGGCAACGGCGGGGGCGGCGGCGGCAGCTTGGCGATGGCGTCCTTGTCGCGCGCGACGTCCGCTTCCGATCGGAACGACGTTTCGGCGGAAAGCGCAAGCCCTTCCGCCGTGTACGCGTTCGCGAACCACGCGCGCGTCTCCACGGGGAACTTCGCCGTCAAGCAGGCGGCCGCCTGATCGAACGCCGCCGGCACCGTGGTCCATTTCGCGCCGGGCGCGGCGGCGGGATCCGCCGTGCAGAACACCTCGGCCTTGACGATTTTCGTGGACACGCCGTCCACCTCCACGACCACTTCGCCGAGCGCGCACTCGACGTCGCGCACGAACGGATACTTCGTGCGGCCGTCGCGCTTCAGGCGGAATTCCGCGAATTCGACGGCCTCCTTCGGCGGCTTCGCGAGCGCGTTCGCGTCGGGCTTGCCGGGACGCGTCGCGCGGTAGTACGGCACCTTGAGCGCGGACAGGTTCTTCTGGTACGCCGCAAGCGGATACGCGGCGTCGTCCGCGGCGGCGAGCCACAGGAACTGTCCGCCCGCGTTGGCGAGCGTGCGCTTCGCGTCCGCGTCGCCGTCGACCGACGGCACGCACCCGAAGAGCGCGATCGTGCACGCGAGATTGCCGTCCTTGCCGGACGCGAGGCAGGCGGCTTCCGCGCCGCGGCCCGCGCCGACGACGCCGATGCGCTCCGCGTCCACGTCCGCACGCTTGCGCAGCTCCGCCACGGCCTTGAGCGCCTGCGCCACCGCCGCGTCGCGCGCGGCGGCGTCCGCGCCGGCGACGTCCACGAACCGCGCCGCATAGCCCTTGTCCTGCCAGACCTTCTGCGCGGCGGCGCCCGAACCGTCCCCGGACACGAGCACCAGACCCGGCATCTTCTCCGCGGCAAGCACCACGCCCGCCGCCGCCACAACCAAACCCGCCACAATCTTCTTCATGCTTTCAACCTTCAACTTTCCTCACTCGTACCGCAGGCAGTCGATCGGATTCAGACGCGACGCACGGTACGCGGGGTAGAATCCGAAGAACATGCCCACCAAAGACGAAAACAGGAACGCGCCCACCGCGCTGGTCCACTCGATCAGAATCGGCCAATGCTGGATCTCGCCCACGAGCTTCGCGCCGCCGACGCCCACCACCACGCCGATCGCGCCGCCGACCGTGGACAACACGATGGACTCCAGGATGAACTGCATGAGGATGTTCGCGGGCGTCGCGCCG
>DCIH01000121.1:10253-11273 GCA_002317575.1 Verrucomicrobia bacterium UBA1731
TGCCGATGCCGCCCACCAGAAGCGAAATCGCCGCCACGGCCGTGAGAAGCACCGTCATGAGTCCCGACACGGACCCGATCGTGTTCATGATCTCCGTGGTGTCGCGCGTTTCGAAGTCGTCGTCCTGATAGTCCGCCAGATGGTGGCGCTGGCGCAAGAGCTGCGTGATCTCACGCTTGGCCTCCTCGAGATCGTCCATCGACTTGAGCGAGAGGTTCATCATGTTGACGCTCTTGAACTTCGAACGCTGCAGCACGCGGCCGACCGTCGTGTACGGCGCCATCACCACGTCGTCCTGGTCCTGTCCCCACCCGTTCGCGCCCTTGGAGACGAGCACGCCCACGACCTTGAACGGCATCTTGCCGAAGCGGACGGACTGCCCCACGGGATTTTCGTCCCCGAACAGGTTGGCCACCACCGTCGTGCCGAGCACGCACACGCGCGAACAGTTGCGCTCCTCCGCCTCCGTGAAGAAGCGGCCTTCGGCAACATCCCAGTTTCGGATGGCGGGCATGTCCGAGGACACGCCCGAAATGCGACCCATCCAGTTCTTATCCTGGCGGATCATCTGCACATTGACATTCACGGAAGGCGACACGCCCTGGACGAGATGCCCGAGTTCGCGCTTGACGGCCTTCGCGTCCTCGGCCGTCATCGTCTGGCCGGACCCCATGCCGGCGTGAACCGCGCCCTGCTGCTTGCGTTCCGGGAACACCATCACGAGGTTGTTGCCCATGGACGAGATTTCCGCCACCATCATCTTCTGCGCGCCCTTGCCGATCGCCAGCACCGCGATCACGGCGGCGATGCCCACGATGATGCCCAGACACGTCAGAAGCGAACGCGTCTTGTTGCGCAGAATGGCCAGCAAGGCCACCTTGAAGATCATCGCGAAATTCACGACGCCGCCCCCGTTTCCGCGACCGGCGCCGACGATCTGGCGCCGTCGTCCTTCACGAGCTTGCCGTCGCGCATCAGCAGATGCCGCTTGGCGAACGCCGCGATGTCGTCCTCGTGCGT
>DCIH01000121.1:11412-11738 GCA_002317575.1 Verrucomicrobia bacterium UBA1731
GGCGACGCGCTGCTGCTGGCCGCCGGAAAGCTGCGCGGGCGTGTGCGTGCCGCGTCCGCCCAGCCCCACGCGCTGCAGGAGCTCGAGCGCGCGGCGCCGCCGCGCCGAATGCGAGAGCCGCCCCAGGTAGAAATCCGGCAGTTCCACGTTTTCGATCGCCGAGGTGCGCGGCAGCAGGTTGAAGTTCTGGAACACGAACCCGAGCTTCCTGTTGCGGATGTGCGCGAGTTCCGTGCGCGTGCGCGCGGCGACTTCGATGCCGTCCAGCTTGTAGCTGCCGCTCGTGGGCGTGTCAAGGCACCCGAGGATGTTCAGCATCGTCGACT
>DCIH01000121.1:11757-12953 GCA_002317575.1 Verrucomicrobia bacterium UBA1731
GAACCCGACGCGCCCATGATGGCCACGAACTCGCCGCTGTCGATCGTGAGCGACACGCCGTCGAGCGCGTTAACGGGTTCTTCGCCCGCCGCGTAGATCTTGCGCATGTCCTTGATTTCGATCAGGTGCTCCATGTCGCCTTCCCCGCCGCGTCCAGGAAGAGCGTGCGCCGGCGCGCGGCCCAGCACAGGTACGCCACCGTCACGAAGAAGGACGCCGGCACGCGCGGCCGCGACCCGATCTTCGCCGCGAGGAGCGTCGTGCGCCCGCCGAGGCCCATCGGACCGATCCCCAGTTCGTTCGCTTCCTTCAGGATCCGCTTTTCGAGCTTCGCGAGCGCCGCGTCCGGCGACCGGTCGCCGAAATCGCGCAGCAGCTGCAGCTTCGCCTCTTCGTAACCGCCCGCGCGATCGCCGCCCACGCACACGCCGACGACGCCGGGCGCACAGCCGAATCCCTGCGCCGCGTGGACCGCGTGCAGGACGCATTTGCGCACGCCCTCGAGGTCGCGTCCCGCGCCAAGCGCCGCGTCCGGCAGCGAATACTGGCGGGACATGTTCTCGCTGCCGCCGCCTTTCATCACGAGCGTGACGCGCGGCGCGCCGTCCGACACATTATGGACCACGGGCGCGCCATCACACACATTGGTGTCGACGGATCTGCCGGTGACGGAATCGATCGTGTTGCGCCTGAGCCACCCTTGTTCGGTCGCGAACGCAACGGCCTGCCCCAGCACGGCGGACGTCACCTTGCGGCGGAGCGATTCGTGGACGAAGAATGTGAGCGTGCCCGTGTCCTGGCAAAGCGGCGTTCCCTCGCGCTGCGCGACGGCCGCGTTCTCGAGAATCGTCTTGAGCACCATCGCCGCGGAAGCCCCCTTCGCCTCGCGCCGCAATGCCGCCTTGATGGCCTTCAGCGCGTCATTGGGCAATGTGCTGGACGTGCGCTGAATCAATTCGGCGACAAGCGCGACGATGGGTGGCTGTTTCATGGCGGAAAGTATAGCAAATATCACCGCCGACGCAAACAGGCCGCGCTCCTGTCGCGCAAGGGAATGGCGCGACAACCGCTCAGAACCGGAATGTCAGGCCCGCCGACAGGACGAGCGAAGAATAGTCCGTCTCGGCCTTGATGCCGTGCGCGGAAACCGTGTCTTCGTCGACCCATTCGTAACCGACCTGCGCGAACACGCTCAC
>DCIH01000067.1:0-306 GCA_002317575.1 Verrucomicrobia bacterium UBA1731
GCGCCATTTCGAGCGCGGAAACGCCCACGCCGCCGGCGTTCACGGCCTTGGACGGGGCGACGATGATACCCTTCTGCTGGCGCAGGAAGTTCAACGCGTCGTTCGTCGTGGGCATGTTCGCCACTTCGATGTAGTACTTCACGCCCGACTCGGCGATCTTCTTCGCGCTGTCCATGTTCACGTCGTTCTGCGTCGCCGCAGGCATGTAGATGTCCACGTCCTTGACGCCCCACGCCTTCGCGCCCTTGACGAACTCGCAGCCGTACTTCTTGGCGTAGGGTTCGCAGTGCATCGGGTCGGCCGCGC
>DCIH01000067.1:403-587 GCA_002317575.1 Verrucomicrobia bacterium UBA1731
ACCTTCGCGCCGAGCTGCATCGCCTTCTTCATGATGCCCCAGCCCACGTTGCCGTAGCCGGAGATCGCGATGCGCTTGCCTTCGATCGTGTCGCCTTCGTGCTTGAGGACTTCCTGCAGATAGTAGACCGCGCCGTAGCCGGTCGCCTCGGGACGGATGAGCGAGCCGCCGTAGCTGAGGCCCT
>DCIH01000067.1:679-803 GCA_002317575.1 Verrucomicrobia bacterium UBA1731
GGCCGCCCACGCCCATGTCGCCGGCGGGGACGTCGATGTCCGGGCCGATGTAGCGGTAGAGGGCCGTCATGAACGCCTGGCAGAAGCGCATGACTTCGGCCGCGCTCTTGCCGGCGGGATCGAA
>DCIH01000067.1:1026-4662 GCA_002317575.1 Verrucomicrobia bacterium UBA1731
ACGCGGAACGTGAACATGCGCTCGGGCTCGACCATGCGCTTGAGGAGGTCGGCCTGCTCGTATTCGGGATGCTTGTCGACGACGGGCGAGAGCGAGCTCAGCACCTCTTCGACGGTCTGCACGAATTCGGGTTCGTTCGCGTGTTTTTCGCGGACGTACGCGATGGTTTCTTCAACGTACTTGTTCATTGTTTTTCCTTTTTACTCGTTCGGCGCCGGAGAAATTATCGGTCGGGCCGTTTGGGTTGATGACCCCGTGCACAGAGATTATCGAGGGGGCTTGTAAGAAGTTTAAAGTTTAAAGTTTGAAGTTCGAAGTCAAGTCGCTGCTTCGCGCTAAACGGAGAAGCGACGCCCTCGTCGCTTCATGTCATGCGCGAATGTGGCAATCACTTGGTCTCTGCGGGCTTCTCCGCAGGTTTCGCCTCCGCGGGCTTTTCGGCCGGTTTCGCGGCTTCCTGGATCGCGAGCGCCGCCTTGTCGGCCTGCTCGAGGAGCGACGCCGGCTTGCGGTTCGGATCGTAGCGCTTGAGCATGTCCGAAAGACGCTCCACGCGCGCCTTCCCCAGCGCATCCGCCTTCTCCTTCAGCGCGTCCAGCTGCTTCTGCGCGCCGTCCTTGTCGCCCGCGAGCGCCGTGCAGCGCGCCACGCCGAGCTTCGCCGTGAAGGACACGGGGTTCGCGTCGTCCTGCGCGAGCAGGTTGTACTGCTCCTTCGCCTTCGCATAGTCGGCGTCGCCTTCGTACGCATACGCGAGACCGAGCATCGCCACGGGCAGCAACGCGTCGTCCTTGGCGGCCTTCGCCACGTAGGCCACGTAGATGTCGCGGGCGTCCGCGTAGCGCGCGGCGTCGTAGTAGCTCTTGGCCAGGCGCAGCTTCACCGCCGGGCCCACCTTGGAGGACCCGTACTTGGCGTTCGCCTCTTCAAGCTCCTCCGTGGAATAGGCCGTCATGAGCGCGTTGTTCGCCGCCTGGGCGCGGGACTTCATCCACCCTTTGACGCCGTAGACCGCGCCCACGCACACCGCCGCCGCCGCCACGATCGCCAGCGTCTGCTTTCCTTCCTTGACCCACCAGTCCCACACCGGGATGAGTTCCGGGGCCTTCTTCACGAAATCGGGCAGTTCGGGTTCGGGAATCACGTTGTTCTCTTCGCTCATTGTTCGTCACCTTCTTCGTTGTACAAATCGGACCACTGGTCGAGGATCTTCTCGTCGCGCCCTTCGGCGCGCACCACGATGCGGTTGAAATCGAGCGCGTCCGGGAAGTCCCGGTTGCGGATGAAGCGCCTGCGCCCCTTCTGCGGCGGCTGCGAAAGGCGCTTCACGGAATCGAGCATCAGCGTGGCGCCGAAATACGTCGCCTTCGGGATCTTCAGACTGCGGAGCATCGTGCCGACGATTTCGCGGCTGTTGCCGCCCTTCGCCTGCGCCATCGCCGCATAGAGCGCCGCCACGCGGATGCCGTTCGAGACCTCGTACCCCTGCTTCGCCATGGCGACTTCGTAGCGGTCGAGCGTGGCGAGATACTTCCAGACGGACGACTTCCTGCCGCCGTCCGCATCGACGAACGCCGCCAGCTCCGGCAGCAGATCGCCCATGAGACCGTACTCCCACAGCATGAGGAACGCCTCGCGGCTTTTGCCGTAGGGGAAAAGACGGAACACCTCCTCGCACACGCGCGGCGCGCTGGCCGTGAGAATGCACGCGTGGAGCTTCTTCATCGCCTTGTCCGTCCCGCGCTCGATCGAGAAGCCCAAACGGCTCGCGAACTTGATCGCGCGCATCATGCGCACCGGATCCTCGCGGAAGCGGATCATGGGATCGCCGATGGACCGGATGACCTTCTTTTCGAGGTCTTTGAGCCCGCCCACCCAGTCGATCACCGAGAAATCGCGGATGTTGTAGAAGAGCCCGTTCACCGTGAAATCGCGGCGATAGGCGTCCGTCTCCGGCGTGCCGAACGTGTTGTCTTCGAACGGGCCCTCGGCCGCGTGTTCGATGATTTCGCCCACCGTCTGCGAATTCTGGCGGAACGTCGCCGTTTCAATCACTTTCTCGCCGAAACGCACATGCGCCAGACGGAAGCGACGTCCCACGAGAAAGCAATTGCGAAACGCACGTTTCACCTCGTTAGGCTTCGCGCTCGTGCCCACGTCGAAATCCTTGGGATTGCGTCCCAACAGGAGGTCGCGCACGCCGCCGCCCACCAGATACGCGGTGTATCCGAGCTTGTCCAGACGGTACAAGACCTTCAGCGCGTCGGGATCGATGTTCTTCCTGGAAATGCAATGCTCCGGCCGTGCGCGTACGACGGGCGCGGCCGTTTTTTTCCTTTTCGACAAAAATCCGAACATCAAGGTGCGTAGTATGCCAAAAATCAAGCCCCAAATCAAGCCCCTTGTGCCGCCGGGGCGACGCGGTTGCCAGGCAGGAAACGCAGCTTCTTCTTCAGTCGCAGCTCCACGAGCGCGGCATTCACCTTGGCTGCAGGCAATTTCGTGCGACCAATGAGCATGTCCACCGAAATACCGCCCGACGGCACCGCCTTCAGCACGGCCGCCTCCTCCAACGTCAACGCCACCTCCGGCCCCGCCGCCTCAGTCCCGTTCCCGCGGACCCTCCCAGGGGGTGGCGTCGCTCCGCCGACGCCACCAAGTCCGCAACCGCGACCCCTCCCAGGGGGTGGCGTCGCTCCGCCGACGCCACCAAGTCCGCAACCATTCCGTTCCTTGTCCGAGCATGGTGGCGTCGGCGGAGCGACGCCACCCCCTATGCACCCGGCCCCGCTCCCGCACGCGGCCGCCACGTCCTCCGCGCACGTCACGCAACGCGCCCCCGCCCGGATCAGATCCCAGCACCCCATCGAATTCTTGGAATCGAGATTGGCCGGCACCGCCATCACCGCGCGCCCCAGCTTCTTCGCCCAGTCGCAGGTGATGAGCGTGCCGCTGCCGCGCGGCGCCTCCACCGCGAGCGTCCCGCGCGCGAGCGCCGCCACCACGCGGTTGCGTTGCGGGAACGTCTGGCGGTCCGGCGCGCGGCCGAACGGGAACTCGCTCACCACCGCGCCGCCGGCCTTGACAATCGCCCGCGCCAAGGGCGCGTTCTCGGGCGGAAAGAACTTGTCCAGCGCGCCGCCCAGCACGCCCACGGTGACGCCCTTCGCCGCGAGCGCGGCCTTGTGCGCCACGGCATCGACGCCCGTGGCGAGGCCCGACACGACACTCCAGCCCGCCCGCGCCAAGTCGCGCGCGAAGAGCCGGGCCATGTCCTCGCCGTACAAAGTCGGATGGCGCGTGCCCACCACGGCCACGCCCGCGCGGGACAGCGCCGCGGGATCGCCCGTCACGTACAACGCCAGCGGCGGCGAAGCCAGATCGCGCAGCGCCGCCGGATAGGCGGCGTCCGCCATCGTGACGATGGTCGTTTTGCGCTTGGCGGCCAACGCGCACTCGGCCGCCCAATCGACGGGACGCCCCAGCGCATCCAGATGCGGACCCGATTCGTTCCAGGCGCGGACGGCGCTACCGCCCGTTTTCGCCAAAATCGCGGCCAAGCGCACCCAGCCGACGCCGTCGGCCATGTTGAAGGCAATGTACGCTTCTCTTTCAGTCATAAGTCCGTCACGCCGG
>DCIH01000067.1:4795-5656 GCA_002317575.1 Verrucomicrobia bacterium UBA1731
GCGTGACCCCCATGAAAAGCGCCCCCTCCCAGGGGGTGGCGTCGCTCCGCCGACGCCACCAAGTTCGCAATTTCCACGATAACATCCAAAAGCCACGGCTAAAATATAGCAAAAAAAAGACCGATGCGGAAGCATCGGCTTTTAGAATGGCACGCCCAAGGAGAGTCGAACTCCTATTACTAGGATGAAAACCTAATGTCCTGACCGCTAGACGATGGGCGCAATTGGTTCAACGGGCGCGGAGTATACCAAATGCACCGTCCGAGCGCAACCCCTTTTTTTCAAAACATTTGCCCGCGCGCGCGGTTTGTGGTATACTATGCGCCCGTTTTCGAAACCTACCGATTCAAAGGAATAGATCATGCATCCTTATCGTACGCACACGTGCAACGAACTCCGCAAGGAAGACGCGGGCAAGACGGTCCGCCTCTCGGGCTGGATGTTCCGCCTCCGCGACCACGGCGGCATCCTGTTCGTTGACCTCCGCGACCATTACGGCCTCACCCAGATCGTCGTCCACCCCTCCCGCAGCTTCTTCAACCAGGTCGAGAAGGCGCACCTCGAAAGCGTCATCACAGTGACGGGCGAAGTGAAGCTCCGCGATCCCGAGACGATCAACCCCGATCTGCCCACGGGCGAGATCGAGATCGAGGCGAACGAACTCGTGATGGAAGGCGCCAGCGAAGTGACACCCCTGTACGTGCCGGACGAAAAGGCCGAGGAATCCGAGGACGTGCGCCTGAAATACCGCTTCCTCGACCTCCGCCGCGAAAAACTCCACAAGAACATCGTCCTGCGCTCGCAGGTGATCAAGTTCCTGCGCGAGCAGATGTGGGCCAAGGGCTTCAACGAGTTCCAGAC
>DCIH01000132.1 GCA_002317575.1 Verrucomicrobia bacterium UBA1731
GGTTCGAATCCACCTCCCACAACCACTTCGAAAAGCTCGCCGAAAGGCGGGTTTTTTGTTTTTTGTTTTCCGCACGCGAAAAAAAACGCGCCGCGGAACGATTCCGCGGCGCGTCGCATCGGCCGATTAGGCCGGAATCACTCGGCGAACATCTGGTCGTCGAGCCAGTTCGCACGCAGGAGCGCGAGCTCGTACTGGAACGCAGCCCAGCGCGGGAGCGTGTTCTTCACGATGCCCTCGAGCTCCTGGACGGACGCCTTGTCAAGCGATTCGCCGATGCCGTCGAGCTCCTTGAGCACGGGCTCGATCGACTTGATGAAGGCGGGATCGCCCAGCGCCGCGTCGGAAAGACGCGAGAACTCGCCGATGGGATCGGCGCGCCAGCCGCGGAACTTGTTGTACCCGGCCTTGCAGATGGACCGCATCAGCGTCTCGCGCAGCGCGGCGGGGATGTCGAAGTCGATCAGCATGCCGCAGCCGAGTTCGTGCACGACGCCGCCGATCGTCTGGCCGCCGCAGTCGCCCCAGCGCGTCACGCCGAGGTTCCATTTGCGGCCGTCGAACGGCAGCGAGTCGAAGTTGCCGAGCCACGGCATGGAGATGTGCGCCACGCACCCTTCCGCCGTCACGCAGCAGTCCTTCGTGAGCACGTCGCAGTTGCGCAGGTAGTTCCGGCCGGCGCACGCCCATTCGCAGTTGTGCGGATCGTCCGTGGACGGCATCCCGTTGAAGAAGATCGTGCGGTACGGCACTTCCCAGTCGCCGGCGGCGAAGAAGATTTCGAGCGTGCCGAAATCGCCCTTGCCGAGGCGCTTCTCCGCGACCTTCGGATCGTCGCAGCGGAAGAAGATCTCCACGCCGCGGTCGTCGAAGAGCACCTGGACGCCAGTCGGATACTCCGGCTTGATGCCGGGCTCCTTCGTGCCGACGAGATGCCACTTTTCGTCCTCCTGCACCCGGCAGCCGCGCGTGCCGCCGTAGGCGTAGAAGCCCGTCTGGTAGTTCTTCCAGTCCTTGTACAGCGGACCGCGCGCGAACGCTTCCGCGCTCTTGGGGCAGTCCGCGACGTAACGGGCCTTGTACTGGCGACGCTCGAACGGCTTGTAGGACTTGCCGAAGATTTCGGCGCGAAGGACCTTGCAGTCCTCCCACGCGCGAAGTCGGAAGAGCGCGAGCGACGTCTCGCGCAACGCGCGGAGACGGCCGAGCGCGTCGAGGTTGTCCTTGGCGACGGCTTCGTCGAATCCCTTGACGCCCTTCTCGAGCACGCCGATCTGTCGCAAAAACGCGTTCGTTTCGGCCGGCTTGCAGCCGTACGAGAGGCGTTCGCGCAGCTTCGCGACGCACGTCCTTCGGTCGCCGTTCGCCATCGCAAGACGCGCGGCGGCGTTCGCCCAGCGCACGCGTTCCTTGGGCCACGTCTTCTGGCCGAGCGCGAGCAGCTCCGCGGCGAAGGCGTTGTCGGCGTTCACGAGCGCGCCGTCGAAGGCCTTGTCGATCTGCCCGAGGTCGAGCTTGGCGCCTTCGGCGAGATACTCGGCGCGCGCCTGCGCGCGCCATTCGTTGTATTTCGTGTCGCCCGTCTGGTGCACGAGGTGGTACTGGAATCCGCCCGTGTACAGGGGCGCCGTGATCTTGGCCGAAGCGGCGAGCGCGGCGGCGGAAACGCACGCGAATACGAAAAGTTTGTTCATCACTTCACCTCCTTCATGAGGTCGTTCATCTTGAGGACGTAGTTGACGCATTCCTTGCGGAACGTGTCGGGGTCGCCGCGGTAGCCGTCCCAGTAGGCGACATACGCGAGCGCGGCGCGGCCGAGATGGTAGGCCTCGGGGGCGGAGAAGCGGCACTTGAGCGCCTTGAACGCGGTCTGCTTCAGGAGCGTCGCGTAGCGGATGTCGTCCAGGCCTTCGCGGACGCCTTCCCACGCGAGCGTGTCGATCACGTCGTCCGCCGTGGCGTAGACGATGATGAGGCCGCGCATCTCCGGCTCGTACGGCACGGCGAAGTCGTTCCAGTTGCTGCGGTACCAGCAGTAGTTGGCGGAGACATCGTACCCGGCCTTCCACGCGGTGATGCCGTGGATGCGGCGCATGTAGTCCGGCGACTCGGGGCCGCAGTGCGGGTTCGCATACCAGCCGCAAATGCCGTCCGGATTCATCTGGTGAAACTTGCGCACGTTCTCGGCGCGGCGCTCGACGGGCATGCCGGGCTGGATGAAGAAGTCGAGGTCGCAGAGGAACTCGTTGTAGTTGAACGTGGTGACCATCGTGCTGAGGCCGCCTTCGTGGACGGCGCGCCAGTTGTTGCGCTCGCCCTTCACGGACCACAGCGGACCTTCGTCCTGGCCGTAGCTGTACGCCTGGAAGTCCTCGCCGAAGACCTTGCGCGCGGCTTTCATCTTGGCCGCGAAGCCGTCGCGGACCTTGGCCATGGCTTCCTTGGTCTTGGCGTCGGCGGGGAACGGCGTCGACTGGCCGCAGCCCTCGATGCCGGAGAAGCACGGACTCACGTTGAGGCCCCACTCCTTCGCCTGCTGGAGCTGCTTGGCGAGCGCCGCCTCGTTCGTGCTGAGGCCGGGGAAGCCCATCGGGTTCTTCGCGTTGTGCGCCGCGAGGTTGCGGTTCACCTTCGGGAAGTCCGAATTGGAGCAGTACATGCACAGGTAGTAGCCCTTGTCGGGGTTGTAGTCCGTCTTGGGCTCGGGGAGTTCCAGCGGCAGCACCCGGAGGCGCATCGGAATGTCCGCAAGCACGCCGCGCTTGCCCTTCACCGTGATCGTGCCGCGGTAGACGCCGCCAGCCGCGCCTTTCGGCACGTGGATCGTGGCGAGGATCTGCTTGAACTCGTGCTTGTTCAGCACGAACGGCTGGATCGTGTCGGCGTCGTGGATCATGTGCGTGCACAGCGCCTGGTTGTCCCACTGGTAGTTCGTCACTTCATAGCGGGCGCTCATCCACTGCCAGTAGCCGTCGTTCAGGCCGGGCGTGTCGTAACGGACGAAGTAGTCCTTCGTCGCGTCGTCCACGCGGATGAGGTTTTCGTCGTGCAGAATGAGCTCCGGCACGGCCGTGGGGTGGTCGTTGTCGTGGAAATAGCCGTACCACGCGCTGCCGCCCTGGTACCAGATCTTGACGACGGTGAAATCGATCGCGGACGCGGGAATCGTGCCTTGCTTGCCCACGAGGTCCGAAGCGACGATCTCGACGCGGTCCTCGTCCTGGTACGGGAAGAACTGGACGGACGCGGGCTCGTATTCGTCGCGCGCGGCCACCCACGACACGGCGCCGAACGGACGGCCGTCCACGGGGTACGTTCCCGAGAGGCGCTTCAAGGCGCCCATCGCCGGCACCACGTAGTACGCGAGTTTCGCGTCCTGCTTTTTCGCCGCGGCGGCGTCTTTGGCCACCTTCACGACGTTCGCCCGCTCCTGCGCGGGATCCAGCACGTACCGCTGACGGAATGTCGCCGGGGAGTCCACGCCCGCGATCGCTTCCGCCGAACGGCATCCAACGGCAAACGCCGCCGCCAGGGCGACAGCCGCCATCACCGATTTCACGTTCATCCGTTTTCCTTTCGCTGTTTATGTACCTAATTTACCAATGCCAAAATCCTCAAATCCGTTCCAAAAAAAAATCTTTCCGGGGGTTGAAAGTACGCCGTCAGAGGCCCTGCGGATTCCGAAGCGACCAACGATGTTCGCCCGACCCCGCCGTTTGCCGCGAACGCCCCGGCAGGACGACGTCGACCTGCGTCCCTTCGGGAACGCGCAGACGGTAGTCGACGACGTCACCGTCGAACCGCCACGAACTTTCCACGCCGCGATACGCGGCCTTGAAGGAACCGACTTCCTTCATGAAGACTGGGGCCACGGTCAAAAAGCCGGGCCGCGTTTCGTCGAACGAAAACCCGCCCAGATACCGGTACATCCACGCGCTCAGGGCGCCGAACATCACGTGGTTTCGCGAGCCCGCGCCGCCGAACTGCTCCCACAGCGTCGTCGCGCCGCGGTCGAGATAGTGGAGCACGCTCGGGAAATCCCTGGCCTTCATGAGCTTGAGCGCGTCCTCGGCGTAGCCGTGGTCCATCAGCACGAACGGCACGTGCGAAGCGCCGAAAATACCGTAGCGCTGGAGATGTTTCCCGTCGCGGATCGCCTGCGCGAGACGCGCCGCCGTTTTCCCGGGATCCGGCGCGAGTCCGAAATCGACCGCAAGCGCGAGGTCGGTGGGCAGATCGGCGCACACCCCGCCGTCGGGCCGGCAGTACGCCTTCCGGAAGCTTGCGCGCACGCCTTCCGCTTCCGCGCGCCAGCGGACCGCGTCCGCCGTTTCGCCGAGCAGTTCCGCGATCCGCGCCGACACGGTCAGCCCCCGGTAGTGGTAGGCCGTGGCGTTCGCCGTCACGCTGGGCGTCTGCTCCCAGAAGCGCCCCACGGGACTGCACCAGTCGCCCAAACCGAACCCCACGGCGAGACCGTCCGTCATCATCGACTTCGCGAAGCCGCGGTACGAACGGATCGCCGGATAAAGCCGGCGCGCCAGCTCCAGCCCGCCGCCGGTGACGTAAATGCGCCACGGAATGAGCACGAGCGCCTCGTCCCAGGCGGGACCGTATCCCCAGTTGAACCCGTTCGCGCTGATGGGCGACTTGCAGGGGATCTGCCCGTTCGGACGCTGCACATCGGCGAAACCGAGCAGCCAGTCGCCGTACGCGGACGCCGCGTCGAAATTGTAAAGGCCCGATTCGCACGCGGCGAGCGCGTCGCCGCTCCACCCCTGCTTCTCGCGCGTGGGGCAGTCCGTGGGATAGCCCACGAAGTTCGAGCGAAAGCTCCAGAGGAACGCGCGCTGCATGCGCATCAGATCGGCGTCTTCCGACGCGAGCGTGCCGACGGTTTTGAAATCGCTCGAAAGCGCGAGCTGGACGAGCCCGAGGACTTCCGCCTTGCCGCGGACCTCGACGCGCACGTAGCGGAAGCCGTGGTAGGTGAAACGCGGCGTCCACGTCTCCCCGTCCGGATCGCCGCGCAGAAAATAGTGGTCCGTCATGAATTCGCCCTTCTGGAAATTGTCGAACTCCAGAAGTCCGCCCTTCGCGTCCAGATCCTCGCGGTGGACGAGCACGACCTCCGCGCCGGCTTCGCCCTTCACGTGCAGTTCGCACACCGCCGCCGCGTTCTGCCCCGCGTCCCAGATGCCGGACGGCAACCGGCGCATCGGATTGCGCGCGAAGACGCGCACCGGCGAGTGGTTCGCCTTGCGCAGAACGCCGCCGGCGCCGTGCTTCTTTTGCGCCTTGGTCCACGTGTTTGTGGCAAGATTTTCGAGCCGCGCGTCGTACACGTTGCCGCGGCGGATCGCGTCGAAACGAAGCGGACCCTCCGTGCACACGTCCCAGGACGCGTCCGTCGCCACGACCGTCGCGCCGCGGGCGTCGCGGATGCGCGCCAGAAAATTCGGATAGTCGCGCCACAGCGACTGGTTCATGAGAAAGTTGTCTTCGAGGACATAGTTGTAGAATCCGCTGCCGAGCGTCACCACAAGCTCGTTCGTTCCGGGCCGTAGCAACGCCGATACGTCGTATTCGTTCCAGTGCACCGCGCGATCGTAATTGGACGGCGTGGGCGTGAGCCGCGCGTCGGTCACGGGCTTGCCGTTCAGCAGCGCGTAGTAATAGCCGCCGCAGGTGATCGCCAGTTCGCAACCGGCGGGATCCCCGCATGTGAAGGACTTGCGGAACACGGGCGCGGGATGGGCTTCTTTGTCGCCCCAATAATAATGACGCCCCGCGACGCCGATCCAACTCGCGTCGCGGAACGCCTCTTCGGCCTCGGCGCCCCAAACCACACACAAAGCAAGGAAAACGGACGCAGCAATCAACGATTTCATGCCGTGATTATACCACACGCCAAACAAACACTCACGAAGTCTGCGACGGCGCACTATTCCAGATCGAAAAGCGCCATTGACTTGGGCGCCAACCGGATCTTGCCGTCCGCGCCGCACGAGACCGCGTCGTCCGCCGGCAACGCGAGTGCCTTCTTGAGTGCGCCGCCGTCGCGGTGCGCGAGCGTCGCATCCACGGGTTCGTCGCGCAAGTTGACGAGCGCCGCGAAACGGCGTCCGTTCTTGCAGTAGATGTGAAGCGTCACATCGCCGGGCGCATCCAGCCGCCACCCCGTGCGCTCGGCGACCCAGTCGTGAACGGCCTTGAGATCGGCGGCGGACGCCTTTGCGAACGCATTCTCGTCGAACGGGAACGCCTTTTCGCCGTCCGCGAGAACGGGCTTGACGGGCACGCCGCCGCGCAGCATCTTCACGCCGCGGTCCGCGCCCGTCGCGTTCGCCGCGCGCGCCCAGCGAACGCCCTCCAACTCGGCGCCCTTGACGCGCGCGGCGAGCTTCTCGAGACCGTCCATCTCCCGGCGGAACGCCTCGGCGCAATCGTGCCAGCGGATGACGCGCCGGTAGGCGTGGTTCGGGTCGACCGGCGGCTCGGGCGCGGCCAGATGCCAGTAGCAGTGCAGCAGCGTCTCTTTGGCGCCGCCGAGAATCGTGTAGCGCGCCTGCTCGACATACTTGCGCGGGTCGGACGTCATGAGCGCGTCGAACCATCCGCCGCCGCACAAACCGCCCGTCGCCTCGTTCGCCCACGCCTGGATCCAGAACGCCTGCGCGGGTTCGCCCGCGTCGCGCGTTTCGGTGCCGATCCACGCGGCGCCCAGCGCCCGCGCGTCCGCCGCGACATCGTAGCCCGCGTGGCGGAAGTCCGCATACCAGCACGGGAATTTGACGATGAACGTGCATTTCGGATTCGCGCGTTTGGCGGCGGCGTCGATGCGGCGGCAGACGTCGCGGATGAGTCCGCAGCGGAAATCGGCCCAGCTCGCCGCGCCCTTCGCCTGCGCGCACCGCGCACATGTGCAGTGCGTGAAGAGGAAATCATCGATGATCACGAAGTCGAAAAGCGCCGCCGCACGCGCGACTTCGCGGTCCAGTTCGCCGAGCACATCCGGATCCGTGTAGCAGCACCACTGCTGGGTGTCCATCTTCCCAGTGTTCTTCGCGCGCACGCTCGGATCCAGACTCGTGGGCGTGAAACAGCCGCCCACCACGAGCCCCGCCGCGCGGAATTCGTCGCGGATCGTC
Source organism: Verrucomicrobia bacterium UBA1731 (assembly GCA_002317575.1). Classification (GTDB taxonomy): domain Bacteria; phylum Verrucomicrobiota; class Kiritimatiellia; order RFP12; family UBA1067; genus UBA1731. The sequence goes on from DCIH01000132.1 coordinate 7,152, forward strand.
TTGAGCAGCTCCGTCGGAACGGCCTCGCCGTGGCGGAAGCTTTCCACGTAGATCTTGGAGACGTGGTGGCGTGCGAACCAGGCGATGGCGCGCTGACGGCCTTCGGGCGTGTTCAGCTCCTTGAGGCAGTCGCTCACGATGCAGTCGCAGCCGAACACGTATTTGGACGCTTCGGCGGAAGGCGCGCTCGAACAGCCGAGAAGCGCGCACACGAAAAAAACGGAAGCGGCGAAGATCTTGCAGACGTTCATACGGCGGACGTTCTCCTCGTGAAAAACCGGTCAACGGACGAACGCGTCGTTGCGCGGACGCCCGATCCAGGACGCCGGCGGATCAACAATGCCCAGAAGCGCCGCCAAGGTCGCGCCTTCGTCGTAGATGGCGCCCGGATACGCGAACGCGTAGCCCTTCTTCACGTTCTTGCCAAGGAGAATCACGGGCCGATTCATCTCGTTGCCGGAAGGTCCGCCATGCCCGCGGCCGAAACCGCCGTGGTCGGACGAAATCATCACCACCGTGTCTTCAAGCATGCCGGCTTCCGCGTAGGCGTCGATCACGCGCTTCGCCTGCGCGTCGAGTTCGGCCGTGCATTTCATGTAGTCCGGCGAACCCCAGCCCTTGCCGTGGCCCGCGCCGTCCGGCGCATCCCACACGATCGCCAGGAACTTCGGCCTTTCGGCCTTCGCATAGGCGATCGCCTGGTCGGCGATGTCGCCGCCGGCCTGCTTCACGACGCTGCAGGCGTTCGTGTCCACGCACTGGGACATGCCCTCCCACTGGTAGAAGTAGCCGGATGTCGCCTTCGGCTGCTGCGCGCGCAACACGGCGAAAACATCCGGATAAAGCCCGCTCGCCATCGTTTCGGCCGCCGGGAAAACGGGCTTGCGGCTGTCCCAGTTGTTGTAGCCGTGCTGCTCGGAGGCGGAGCACGTAAACAGGCTGTGCCAGTTGATCGCGCTCGAGGACGGCAGCACGGACCGCGAACCGAGCGTGGACGCCCATTCGTCGCGCAGCTTGTGCAAGTACGGCGTGGGCGACGTCTCGAACGCCCAGGCGGCCATGCCGTCGAAGCCGATGAACAGCACGTGCTTCGGCGCCGTCGCCGCAGCCGCGCCCGCATACGCGCCCTTCGCCGCCGGACAGCCGCACGGCGTCGTGCCGCAGCCCGAAACAAGAACCAAACCCAACGCCGCACACGCGACGACGCCCAATCCCGTTGCCTTATTCATGTATCCCTTTCGTTTTCTTGAAATTTCACTTTGCCGTCTTCTCGTAGAAGAACAGCTTGAACGAACGCGGCTGCGGCAAGTCGAGCTCGAGCGCGGCGAGTTCCGAGCCCTTCATCGTGCGCGGCGCCTCCCGGAAAAACTCGACCTTGTATGTCGCCGCCGGATCGACGCCCTTGAGCGCGCACGCGAAGCGGCGTTCGTCGATGCCGAGACGACGGAACACGAGCGCGAAGCCGGCGTCCGTGTCGGCCCGATGCATCTGCCACGCGCAGAAACGCGATTCGTTCTGCGGCATCGGCTCGCCCGCGAGCGGATAATAGTCGCCCAGATAGAACGGTCGCATCCGTTCGGACGCCGTGAACACCTCGCGCAGCCACGCCGTTTCCTCCGGCGTGAAGTCGCGCGCGACGAGGCCGCCGCCCCAGTCGCTGGGCGTGAACACGCTGCACGCGCAGGTGGTGGAGAAGAATCCGTAGTCGTCGAACATCGCCGCAGGACGCGTTTCGCCGCCCTGGAACGGTTGATAGGCGAGCGTGTTGTAGGTGCAGTTCTGCGCGTCCGTCACCTGCGCGACCTCGCCCTTGTACCCGATCACGTAGTCCGTGCGGCAGTACGAATGGGAACGCGAAATGAGTTCGAAATCGAGACGGCGTCCGCCCGAGGCGCAGTTCTCGATGAGCAAGTCCGGGAAGCGTTCGCGCAGCGCATCCCAGAAACGGTACAAGCCCGCCACGTATTTCAGTTCCGTGACGCCCACGCGATCCGGCGTGTTTTCCTCTTCTTCCGTCCAATGCGCGAGCACGTTGAAGTTGAAGTCCTGGCGGTAAACGCCCAATTTGCTTTCGCGCACGAGCCGGGAAATCACGTCGATCGTGAAATCGCACGCCGCGGGATTGCCGAGGTTGATGAGGTAGTTGCCGCCCCAGGGTTTCGGTCTGCTCGCAGACGGCAGAAACCAGTCGCGGTGTTCGAGAAAGACCTTCGGTTTCACGTAATCGGTGCTGTAGCGCTCGGGTTCCACCCACAGGAGCATCTTCATGCCGTGCTTGGCCGCATGCTCGGACACATCGCGGAGATTACCCTTCGGATGCACCGTGGGGTTGAAGTCCCACCAGCCCACGTATTTCCACCAGTGCTCGCCGCAATTGGAGACGAGATCCGGCTTGTGCGCGGGACCGTTCCAGCCGGCGTCCACCCAGAAGCAGTTGAACGGAACCTTTTCGCGCACGGCCCAGTCGATCATGCCGATCATCTTCTCCGGCGGCTTGTTGCCGCCGCCCGCCGTGAGCGGCTGCACGGGTTCAATGAGGCGCCCCTTCGAGTCGCGCGGCGCCTTCTCGTCCACCATGAACCGGTGGATGACGGTCTGCATCGCGACGGGATCGACGTCTTTCGCGCGATCGAAGACGAGCATGGACGGCATCCGGAACGTCTCGCCCGGGAGCAGGCGGAAATGCGTCTTCAAAAGCCCCGCCGTCATGCGCACCGCGCCGTTCGTGGCGACGAAATCGGCGCGCCACGCGCCGGACCAGCCGATGGCGAATTCTTTGCCCGATCCGTCCGCGAAATCGACGCCCCAGAACGGGAACCAGTCGGCGGACGAGCGCCCTTCCGTCGCGACCATCGCAAACGCCGCGTCCTTGCCCGGCCCGACCGTCTTCTTCGCGGGCGTGAAATCCTGGGGCGTGCACTTCGTGCCCGTGAGCGCGCGCACGGTGACGGCGCCGGCGGGAAACATGGCGTCGACGCTCCGGAAACCGGACACGATCGCCGTGGGCCTGTCGCCGTTCGCGACGAGTTCGGGAAGCCATTCCGTGACGGGAAATCTGCGGTATTCCTTGACCGTCACCCGCAGGGACAGCAGGCGGTCCGGCGAGATCCACGTCTCCACGCGCTTGTTCCAGCGGTCGTTCGTCTCCCGGACGACGCCGGCGGACGTGAAGGCGGACGCCTCGCCGTCACCGTACCGGAACGAGCAGAACGGAACGGCCGAAAACGCCGCCCACGCGAAAGACGAAACCGCGAAACCGAACAGAAATCTCATGCCGACGCAAATCCTTTCATGTCACGAACAAACCGCGAAAAGTGTTGCGATTATACCACGGAAAACAGCCGCCGAAAAGCGCGAAGATCGCCTCAGCGACCACCACCAGATCGCCCATCTTCTCATACGCCGCCAGCTCGCGGATGAACTGCAGAATCACATTCATCGTCCGAGCGTCAACAATCTGGCCACAAACGCAGCCACTATTATTCGATATCGGCCGTATTCACGACCAGTATTGCGGATGTTCAAGCGAATCGTCGATGACACTGTCGACACGAATGTCATGGGGTTCACTCGGAAAGTCCTCGACAACCTGAAAGGCATATCCGACACCGAACTTTTTCGCATACTTGCTCGTCCCCGCCATCAGCCGGTCATACCAGCCGACAGATAGACGGCAAGCGCACCCCATCCGTCAAACGGATCAAGCGCCGCCACCACATCGGGATGCTCGAGAATCTTGTCGCAAATGACGCCCGCCGCCCGCGCCTTCGCTTCCGGCGAAAGCGCCTTCCGCCGCGCGCGCATCTCCTGCCGAATCACCTTCTTGTCACTCACACGAGCACCTCTTTCCGGCTCGCAGTCCTCGTCGTTCAGCGCACGGACACGTCCAGCCAGATGGCGCAATGGTCGGTCGCCTCCGGCGCCGCAACCACCACGGGCGCGGACGCCGCGCAATCCGGCGCATGCGCGGCGTCGACCATCACGTAGTCGATTGTCCGGTCCGGCTGTTTGGCGGGGAACGTGAACGCCGACACGTCGGAGAGCGTCTTGAACGATTCACCCAGCGCGCGGATCGTCGCCGACGTCGGCTTCGAATTGAGGTCGCCCATGAAATAAACGGGCTTGCTTTTGCCCGCCAGGCAGGCGCGCACGATCTTGGCGGCGTTCTCGCAGAGCTCGTCCTTGAGCGGGAAATGCGTGTTCGCCACGAAGCAGTCGCGGAACTCGCAGATCATCAAACAGCGCGTGTGCGCGGACCCGGGCATGTACACCGTCTCCACGGACAACGGTTTCTCCTTGGAGAGAATCGCCAGTCCGTATTCGCCGCCGGACAATTTCAACTTCGGCGCGAAGGTGGCGTGAAGCCCCGTCAACCGCGCCAGCTCTTCGGGCTCGTCCAATCCCGCCGCGCGATCCGTCTTGCGGTCGATCTCCTGAATGCACACCACGTCCGGCGCGACGCGGCGGATTACCTCGGCGCACTGCGGTAGATGGCCGAGCGTCCCCGCGGGCACCTCGAACGGACCTTCCGCGCCCGCGCCCATGCGGACGTTGAACGTCATGAGGCGCAGCTTCCGCGCCGGCGTGCGTTCCAGCGCCTGCCGCACGGACGCGACCACCGCGTCCGCAAGCTTGTCGTAGCCCGCCGTGCTGAAGTGGCAGCCGTCCGTCTGCTTGTCCAGATTGCGCTCGGCGACGGCGTACAGATCCGTGACGCCCACGTTCAATTCGCGGCAGACCTTCTCCGCCACTTCGTTGTAGACGCGGATGCGGCCGCAACGGTCGTCCTTTTCCCACCCCTTGAGCGGCGTCGTCAAACCGAACACGACGCGGTCGGCGCGCGTGTTGAGGAATCCAAGAACCGTCCGCAGGTTCTTTTCGTAGTCGTCGATCGGCGTGCGAATGCGGAACCCGAGGTCGCGGATGGCCGTGCCCTTGGCGATCGGCGGAAGCGCGTTCGTGATCTCCTTGCCCCAGAAGAGGCCCATGCCGTCTGACGGACCTTTGAGGTAGTGGTTGTCCCAAATGCCGAAATTCACGTGGATGACATTCCAGCGATTCGTGCCCACCCAGTCGCGCATGTTTTTCAGATAGAACTCGGAAGGACCGCAGTTGCAGGCGGGACGGCTCACGTCCGCAACGCCGACGAGCTTTTCCTTCACGAGCGGCGTGTAGCCGAGCGAAATCGAATCGCCCAGAATGAGCACGCGCGGCCGTTCGGCGCAAGCGGCGGGACCCGCCGAACGCTCCAGCAGATTCGTCTGCAGCAGCCAATCCTCGCGGGACGCATCCGGTTTCGCGTCCGGCGTCGCGCAGCCGGAAACGACGGCCACGGACATGGCCGCAAACGCCGCACAAATGAAAACGACTTCATTTCGCATGATGACCGACTTCCTTCCCCATGTTATCGTGCCCGCAGGCGGGCGAACCAGCAGACGCCTTTGTCGACGGAAACGGACAATCCGTTTTTCGCAAGATCGCTCCCCGTGCGGGGCTTTCCGTCCATGTCGTAGGTGCGTTTTTCGTCGACGACAGGGAAAAACTTCGCCGAGGCGTACGCCCCCGTGGGCACGGCGACGAGACGCACGTCCGTGAGCGCCACGTTGGAATACTGCAGCACCGTCATTTCGGGCGTGTCGTAAAGAATCCGACCGACGGCCGTCTTCCAGAACGCCGCGTCTTCGCGATTTTCCAGGATCCGCTTGCGGAAATGCGCGACATCGTCGCCGTTGAACGTCAGAAGATTGCAGCTCATGCAGAACGGACCGCCGGCGGCGAATGCGTCGACGCGCGTCGGGGAAAGCGTGCGGTAGTCGCTCCACGTCGCGTCTTCGGTCGTGAGCAGACGCGAAGAACATCCGGAGTAGTCGGGTTGGAGTCCTTCCTCGCGCAGCAACGTGAACCAGCGCTCCATGTAGCGCGGCGGCAAGCGCAGCATCGTGTCCTTCATGATGCGCACGCCCGCGTAGGCGCTCTGGTTGTCCGTCAGCCAAAAGCCGTCGAACGTGCGCGACCAGCCGAGATCCATCATGAAACCGCCGCTCGCACACCCTTCAAGATAGATGCCGGGATTCCGCGTGCGCACCGTTTCCAAGAAACGGCGGTAGGCGGCGTTGTATTCCGTCCAGACGCGCCCGTTCGGATCCCCGCTTGCCGTCTGGTTGAAATCGAACTTGAGAAATGAAGCGTCGTACCGCTTCACGAGCGCGGAGACCGTCTCGACGAGCGCGTCACGCGCGGCCGGCTTGCGGAAGTCGAGGAAAAACGCGCCGTCGGCCTTGAAGAACCATTCCGGATGTTCCTTCAACACGCGCGCATCCGGCGAGGCGCATTCCGCCTCGACCCAGAACCCGAATTTCATCCCGGCGGCGCGAACGGCTTTCGACACCTCGCCAAGTCGGCCGCCCAGCCAACCGTCGGCGCGCTCCTCCCAGTCGCCGCGCACGGTCCACCAACCCGCCTTCGGACCGAACCAGCCCGCATCGACCACAAAGTATTCGAACCCGATTTCCTTCGCGCGCGCAACCTGCTTGAGCACGAAATCAAGATCGAGCTTGTCGAAACGGCAAAGCCACGTGTTGTAGATCGGCGCGAGCGACGCATTCGACGCCGGACAGCGCGCGTTCCAGTACGCGTGCAACTTGTGGCAGTCGAGATCGGTGCGACTCTCGAATGCGTGCGACAGCACCTCGGGGAGGCGCGCCTCTTCGCCCGATTGCAGTTTCCAGTTGAGATGCCGCGGATTGTAGCCGACCTCGACGCGCACGCCGCCGGCCGGCGCGCGCGCGGCACGGAGCAACCAGGTGCCGTCCGAAAGCGCGTAAAAGGCGCGGCCCCGTTTCGTCCGACGATTCCAGACGGCAAGCATCGGCGTCGCGGCGTCGCAGGCGCGCATGCCGCCGCACGCCGCCTCAACGACGCCGTCAAGGTTCCGCCAACGGCCCACGCTTTCCTTTTGCCATTCGTTCGACTGGACGTACACCTCCCACTCGTCGCCGGGAATCGTCCATGCGTCGAACATCTCCTTCAGCATGATCGGCGCCGCGCCGACGTTGCGCACCACCGTCTGCCGCGACGTGACGCCGCAGGCGTTCGAAACGACCCTCGTCTCGACGCGGCAGCCGCGCGCTTCGGCGGCGAATCCGTCCTCCTTCGCGACGACCGCCCCTTCCATGCGTCCGAAATCCCCGGCGATGCGCCACAACCCGGCGGCGTCCTCCGCGCGGGAACACATAAGCGAAAGAGCGGCAACGAAGACCAAGGCAATGCGGACGTTCATGTTTTTCCCTTCTTCAAAACGGATAGAGCGGGCCTTTCGGCCAATAAGCGGCGGGCTGCGAGCGGATCGGCTCGCCGGCCTTTCCCCACGCGTTCATGGGACGCAACTCGAAAACGACGCTCTCGTGGTTGTCCGGAATTTCGCATTGGCCGAAGACGCAAACGACGTCGTTCGTATCCCGCCCTTCCGGCCAATAGCATTTCGGCGAATAAACGCGCTTCTGCGAAACGACGCGCGAAACGACGCCTTTCGTCAGCACGGCCGTCACCTCATAATCGTAGGCCCGCGGCGAACGCGCCGGCGGAAAAGACACGACAACCTGGTTCGTGACGGCGCCCGCACGATCCCGTCCGAAGCGCGTCGCCGTCTTCACCGCCGCGCCCGCGGCGAACTGCGGAACGGGCGCATGTTCCCCGCGCCGCGCGTAGTCGGCGCTGCCGTCATTTGGGACGGGCACGATCCACGGATCGGCCACGGCCTCGCCATTATGGAGAATGTCCAACCGTTCAATGACAAGGCGTTCGTCGTAAACCGACACGACGAGCGCGTGCGATCCGTCCAGGCGCGTGTCCAACGGTTCCATCTGCTGCGCCGGCGTCGCGCAGGGCGGTTCGCAGGAACAACGCGAATTCTCGCGGCCGGCCGCCGTGAGCAGCGTCGCCAGCGCGGGCGCCTGAACCTGCGTGAACGCGCCCTGCCAAAGCGACAGTTCCTCCGTCGCCGACCGATGCTTGTGGCCGCAGAAACCGACGGCGTTCGGATGGCGCGAAAGAACGGCCGTCGTGCGTCCGGAATCCTGTCCCGACTGGTGCATTCCGCCCACGGTACCGCGCGGAATCTTGTGCTGAACGTAGAAAAACGGCTTCGCGCGATCGAACGCGTTGGTCGCGAAAAATGCTTCCAGCCCCGGAATGTGCAGCGGATCGGCGTAGCGCATGCCGTCCTCGTCGGCGTTGACGAGATGGGCAAGCACGAAGTCGTATCCCTTCACGCGCACGCGCCGGATCGGCGCGAAATCCTCGTGAAACACCGTCTTCCACACTTTTGCGCGGTCGACGTAGGCGATGTGGTTCCGACGAAGGTCGTCGACGACCGCCGGATCCTTCAACTCGTCCGGCCAGTATTTGAGCAGCAGAAAAGGACGCTCCACATCGTGGTCGCCGAAGGCGAACAGCCGCGCCACCCGTTCACCGTCGGGACGGCGATCGTCGGGGAACACCTCCCGCCACGTCGCCGCCAGACGCTCCAGCTCGGCGATGCGTCCTTCCTGCGTCAAGTCGCCGCAGATCACGACGCCGTCGACGGCGCGCGCCCTCAGACATTCAAGAGCCGTTTTGAAGACGACGACGGAACGGCCACCGCCGGGTTCGTCGAAATGCATTTCATCGACGTGGACGTCGGCCAACACGCCAAACGTCAACCGGGGCGGCACGCGCTTGCCCTGGGACGCTTGAACCGCCTCGACCGTCAATGGCAGCCACAACGCCCCAAGTCCGAACAACGCGCAAATGCCAA
>DCIH01000138.1:0-234 GCA_002317575.1 Verrucomicrobia bacterium UBA1731
GCAGCCGCGAGTTCGAGCAGATGGAACTCGAGTTCTTTATCCGTCCCGACGAAGCGATCGAGCTGCAGTACGGCCACGTGGTGACGCTCGCGGACAATCCCGACATCACGGGCGAGGTCAAGGACGACTGGGGCTGGGAAGTGTGGCACAAGTACTGGGTCGAGCAGCGCAAGCGCTTCCTCAACGCGGTGGGTCTCCCGACGGACCGGTTCGTCGAATACTGGCAGAAGCCGG
>DCIH01000138.1:337-648 GCA_002317575.1 Verrucomicrobia bacterium UBA1731
CTCGAAGGCATCGCCGCGCGCGGCGACTTCGACCTCACGCAGCACCAGAAGCACTCCGGTGAAAGCCAGATGGTGTTCGACGATCCGCTCAAGCAGGCCTGCAAGAAGTACGACGACGCGTTCCGCAAGAACTTCATCGCCAAGACCCAGGCCGAGTGGATCGACCGCAAGCAGAAAGCGCTCTCCGCCAAGGAAGGCAAGGAAATCGTCTTCACCGAAGAGCAGAAGGCCGAGATCGCGGCCGCGGCGGAGAAATTCTGCCTGAACCTCTTCGACGGCAAGTACGTTCCGCACGTGATCGAGCCGTCCGC
>DCIH01000138.1:702-3770 GCA_002317575.1 Verrucomicrobia bacterium UBA1731
CGAGGCGTACGAGGAGCAGAAGCTCCAGGACGACAAGGGCAAGGAAGACGTCCGCACGGTGCTGCACTTCAGCCCGAAGGTGGCGCCGGTCAAGGTGGCGGTGTTCCCGCTGATGAAGAAGGACGAGGCCTCGTACAAGATGGCCAAGGAAATCTTCGGCAAGCTCCGCCAGAAGGTGAACTGCTTCTGGGACGAGTCCGGCCAGATCGGCCGCCGCTACCGCCGTCAGGACGAAGCCGGCACGCCGTGGTGCATCACGGTGGACCCCGACAGCCCGAAGGACGGCAAGTTCACGGTGCGCGACCGCGACAGCATGCAGCAGGAGCGTCTCTCCTACGAGGAGTTCCTCGCCAAGATGTACGCGGCGCTCGAGTTCTGATTTCCGTTTTCCTCCCGGAGAATCGCCATGGCGGAGAAGATCGCAGTATACCCAGGCACGTTCGACCCGATGACGTTGGGGCATTTCGACCTCATCCGCCGGGCGGCGTCGCTGTATTCCAAACTGGTGGTGGCCGTCGCCGCCACCAGCAAGAAGTCCGGCGCGCTATTCGACTGCGAAGACCGCATGGCGATGATCCGCGAGGATGTGGCGAAGGCGGGACTGAAGAACGTCAAGGTCGAGAAGCTGGACACGCTGCTCGTCGATTTCTGCCGCACGCGCAAGGCGCGCGTGGTCATTCGCGGCGTGCGCGTCTACTCCGATTTCGAATACGAGTTCCAGATGGCGCTCACCAACCGCAAGATGGCGCCCGAGATCGAGACGCTGTTCATGATGCCGTCCGAGCAGCTGGCGTACGTGTCCAGTTCGACGGTGCGCGAGATCGCGGGCTACGGCGGCGATCTCACCACGATGGTGACGCCCGCGGTGCTGAAGCATCTGAAGAAAAGGTGATCTTCCCGTGGAAACGAAGCTGATTGTCGATGTCGCGCGGATGGACCGCGAAGGCGAAGAGCTTTCCGGCGCGCTGGACGATTCGGTGCTCGAACTGGACGATCCGTATGTGAAGCCGTTCGCGGGTCTCCGCTACGAACTCGGCGTGATGCTGTTCGGCCGCGAACTGCTCGTGCGCGGTCGTCTCGAGCAGGACTTCACGGCCGTCTGTTCGCGTTGCGGACAGGATTTCGATTTCACCGTCAAGGTTCCCGATTTCGCCGCGAGCTTCGAGGCGGACGAAAAAACCCAATTTCTTGATTTGACGGAAGAGCTTCGACAGAGTATACTACTCAACTTACCGACTTACCCGGTCTGTCGAGTGGACTGTCCGGGGGTGGAGTCCGCGGCCGAAAGCGCGACGGACTCGCGGTGGGACGTATTGGACAACTTAACGAAAGGACACTGAAAATGGCATCTCCCAAGCACAAAAAGTCTAAAATGCGCAAGCGTCAGCGCGTGGCCCAGCTCGAGAAGGCGATCATCGCCTCCGTCGAGACCTGCCCGGCGTGCGGCGGCGTGAAGCAGGCGCACCATGTGTGCCCGAACTGCGGCACGTACAACGGCCTCAAGGTCCTGAGCGTTTCCGCCAAGTGACTTGACCCCCGGGAGGGGGTGCCGTATGACGCGTGTTGCACTTGATGCAATGGGCGGGGACAACGCCCCGGGCGCGATCGTCCGGGGCGGTGTCGATGCCGCATTGGGCCTGAAGGACGTCAAGGTCTTTCTCGTCGGCCGTAAGGACACCATCGAAGCTGAATTCATCAAGTATCCGCCCGCCCTGTTCCAGCAGGTGCAGGCGGCGCTTGCCGACGGCCGCATCGAGGTGCTCCACGCGCCGGACGTCGCCGAAATGGACGACGCGCCGGCCAAGGCGGTCCGCGCGAAGAAGGACTGCTCCATCAACGTCGCCATGCGTCTTGTGAAGGACGGCAAGGCGGATTGTTTCGTTTCGGCGGGCAACTCCGGCGCCGTGTCCGCGAGCGCGATGTTCACGCTCGGCCGCATCCGCGGCGTGGACCGTCCCGCCATCGCGACCGTGTTGCCCACGCGCCTGCCGCGTCGTCCGCTTCTGCTTCTGGACGCCGGCGCCAACATGGACTGCCATCCCGAGTGGCTCGTGCAGTTCGCGGTGATGGGCAGCGCCTATTCGCACGCCGTGCTGAACCGCACGACGCCGCTGGTGGGGCTCCTGTCGATCGGCACGGAGGACTGCAAGGGCAACGACCTCACGAAGTCCGCGTTCCCGATGCTCAAGCGTGTCGAGACGATCGATTTCCGCGGCAACGTCGAAGGCCACGATCTCTTCCAGGGCCAGACGGATGTCGTCGTGTGCGACGGATTCGTCGGCAACGTGGTGCTCAAGACGACCGAGTCGGTGTGCCATGCGATGGGCTACTGGATGAAGCGCGAGTTCCGCGGCAACTTCTGGCGCACGCTGGGTTCGCTGCTGCTCCTGGGCGCGTTCAAGGCCATCAAGCGCCAGGTCGATCCGGAAATCTACGGCGGCGCGCCGCTTCTGGGCGTTCCGGGCGCGGTGGTGATCGCGCACGGCAGCTCTTCCGCCAAGGCGATCTACCACGCCATCAAGGCGGGCGTCATCGGCGCGAAGAACGACATGACCGGCGAAATCTCCCGTCGCATCGCGGATTACGAACTTCAGCGAAAAGCCGAAGAAGAGCAGAAGCAGGCCGAGACCGCCGCGGCCGAAGCGATGGCGTGACGGTGGCGGTCGGGAGCAACATCGGGAGCGTCGCATCGCGCACCGCGCGGGCGGCGCTCCTTCGTCGTTCCGCCGCGTTTTCATCTGATTCACGTTTTTGAAGTCGGGTTTTGAAAAGATGGGCAAGAAAGACAAAAGCAACGAACCGCCGAGTCTGTTCGACAACATGGATCTCTTCGCGGCCGCGCCGGACGCGGAAAATCCGCCGTCGGGAGACACGGCGGCGGCGGACGAGCCGGTCGCGCAGCCGGCCGTTCCCGCGGCGGTCGCCTCGACGGCCGCGTCGGGGTTGACGGGGCACGGCCCCATGCGGGACCTGTACGATTTCAACTTCCGCGCGTACTCCGCGTATGTGATCTGCGACCGCGCGATTCCCGCGGTGGAGGACGGTCTCAAGCCCGTGCAGCGCCGCAT
>DCIH01000039.1:0-10581 GCA_002317575.1 Verrucomicrobia bacterium UBA1731
GTGGACAATTCGCTCATCTGGGACGAGGCGAAGCAGAACATCTGCGGCCGCCGCGGCGGCATCAAGCAGTGGCTCTTCGAGAACGTCCCCGAGCTGGACACGACCTACGCGAACATCATGCGCTACAAGGCGCTCGCGAAGAAACTCAAACAGGTCGCGAACATAGCCGACCCCGAACCATTGACGGAAAATCACCCCGTCGTGAAGCGTCTGATTGAAATCACCGGACCCGGCTTCGCGTGGCTTACGTTGACTGTCGAGCGCGCGCTTGCGCGGCGCGCGAAAGACGACGCGCGGATGCATCGCGAAGCGGAACCGCCCCCTTGGGCGCGGCGCAGGACAGGGTAGGTGACACGCCCCAAGGGCCCTCAATGGCGCAGCAGCAAAAGGGCGAAGCATGGCGCGCCCACGAGCGCACAGACAATGCCGGGCGACAAATCCCCCGGCAGGATGGCGCCAACCATCGTGGCTAGCGCGAGCGCGACACCTCCAGCCCCTGCGGACAGGAGAACGAAAACGCGATGCCGGCCAGGCAGCAGTCGTCGAGCGACATGCGGCGCAATCAGACCGACAAAGCCGATCGCCCCCGCCAAGGCGACGGCCGTCGCCGTCGCCAACGACGCGATTCCAAGCGCAAGAAACCTGAGCCGACGCGTGTCAATCCCTAGACATTCCGCGCGATCCGCACCCAACGACAGCACGTCCAGCCGATGCGCCTCGGCGAAAAGCACGGCCAAGGACAACACCAGCACGCCCGCTCCACACGACAGAGAGGAGCCCGTGACACCGGAAAGCGACCCGAAGAGCCATTTGGAATGCGCCGCAAACGTCGCATCACGCGCCTGCGCCAGCAACAGCATCTGCAGGGAACAGGCGAACGACCCGGTCATGAACCCCGCCAACACCACAGCAGACTGGCCCAACCGCTGCTGCGCCTCGCGACCGGCACGCGAACGGCTCCTGTCCGCCAGCGCCGCCACCGCGCAGACGACAATCAACGAACAACATGCGCCGGCGAACGCGGAAGCGGGCAACATGAACGCGCCCAGAAATGTCCAACCGAAGTGAAACGCCGCCGCCACGAACAGAGACGCCCCGCCGGTGAGACCCAGCATGTAAGGTTCGGCAAGGGGATTGCGCAAAACGCTCTGGAGCGTCGCGCCGGAGAGCGCAAGCAACGCGCCCACCACGAACGCCCCCATGAGCGAAAGCGCCGTCATCGCCCGATTCAGCGAACGCGCAGGCGTGCGGCCTCGCGCTCCATGAGGTGGTGCGTGAATTCGGAAAGCGCCGGCAACGCGGCGGCATGCGAGGCGATGTGCAGCGACTCCAGGGCGCGCGGAACATGCTTGGAAAACTGCGCCTGTCCCACAGTCGCGAGACGGCCGAATGCGCCCAACGCCTGAACGAGCCGCTGCACGGCCGCCTCCGCGAGACCAGGCGCAGGATAATGTTTAATCAACCGCGCACGCGCCGACTGCGGCATGGGTACATAGGGATCGTACAACAACGAAGCAACATCGTAAGCCGCCGCGCCCAGCCGCATGCCCTGGAAATCGATGAACACGGGCTCGTCGCGACCTTCGCGGTAAAGCACATTGGAGCTTTGGAAATCGCGGTGCACCAACACCTGCGGTGCCTCAAGCAACTTCTTGGCGACGGCATTCAGTTCAGATTGAACCGCCGAAGGCATTCCCGCCTCCATCGCCCAACGCCCCTTCACGGCGTACCGCTCGAAAAGGTCGTGCTCCCAGGCGTAAAGATCCGCGTCAAACGGCTTTTCGAGCATCGCAGGGTCGACCGAGACGGCGTGAAACTTCTTCAAGGCCTCAAGCACCGGCGCGTAAAGTCTGACAAAATCGGCACCGGCCGCGTTCGCGCGTTCCTCCAACGATCCGCCGTTCAGCTCCTCGAGCGCGAGAATCCTGCATTCAGGCACATCGGCAAGCACGCCGGGCACGGGCACGCCGGCCGAGGCGAGATGTTTCGCGTGCGCCGCGTAACGGGCGTTCTCCGGTCGCGCCGCATCGTCATAGGAAACGGCGATCAGCGTTTCCTTGGCGTTGTCCAAACGCCAAAACGCGCGATCGCTGCCGCGGGCGCACAGAAACTCCGCGCCCGCCTCGTCCTTTTTCCAGCCAAGCTTTCCGCACAACGCGTCCAGCCGGGAATCACCGTAGAGCGACAACGGCTGCGGCCCGTCGTTCACTTCGCGATAGGACGCGATTGTCCCCGCATCACACCAAAAAGAATCCGGCTCGTCGACGCCCACTACGAACTTGCCGGCGTTCCACGCGGCGTTTTCGTAGGCCTGCACAATCGAACAGAACGGCTCTGGCGGCAGAAAACCAATCACCGCGGGAGACAGCAACGCCACGCCGCAATATGTCCATGTGCCGTCCATGCCGGGGTCGTCGCTCTTCCAGTTGCAGATGCGCCCCTCGAGGTCGGCCTCGACCGTGCGCGGTCCGCGCGCGCTCATCCAGCAGGCGGCGAAGCGGCCGTTTGCCGCAAAGGCCTCCTCGATCGGCTCAGGGTCGAGGTCTTCAATCACCACGTCGCCGTTCACGAGCCAGAAATCGTCCGCACCGATCCAGTCCGCAAGCGGACGAAGCACACCGCCCGTTCCGAGAATCCTCTCCTCGCGGGAAACGAACACCTTCACACCCGTCTTGCCGTCCGCGGCGTACGCCTTCACATAGTCCTCGACCTGGCCCGCCAGATGATGCGCATTCACCGCAATTTCAGAAACACCCCACGACACGAGCATGTCCAACACGCGCTCGAGCATAGGCTGTCCCCACACGGGCAGCAACGGCTTCGGCCGGACATCCGTGAGGGGCTTGAGCCGCGTGCCGAAGCCCGCGGCGAGGACGACTGCCTTCTTCACCGCCATTGCATGCGCTGCCTTTGCATTTTGACCTTGGGTTCTTCCAGCCCGAGCGCATACCACGTTTCGCCGATGCCGGAATTGTTGAAATGCGCGACGCGGTTGTTGGCGAGCGCCTCGCGGTTCGCCTTCAGCGTCGCGTCATCCGAATTCTTGAGCGCCTCGTTCAGCGCCTTGAATGCACGATCGACTTCGCCCTTCTGCACGAGGATCCAGGACCATGTGGCGGCGACGAGCACGTTCTGGTTGTAGCGAAGACGCCTCAACGCCTTTGCGTAGACCTTTTCAATCGTCTCCAACGGCTCACCCTTCATGTGCAGACGGGCCATCTTCATGGCGGACATCGTGGGATCGAGGAACAGCGCCTTGTCCATCAGATCGTCGACCTTGCGCCACTCCCTGATCATCCAAAAAAGCTGGAACTGCGCCGTCGCGATCTGACGACGCATCATCGGCACCCAGCGATCGAACCTGTGGAGCGCCTCCGTGCGTTCGAGCGCCAACAACACATACTTGCGCTGTTCGGCGGCCATTTCGGCCTGGGCCGACTTGACGGAATCCGGCGGCCGCGTCATCCAGCGACGGGATTTCGCCTCCATCGTCTTCTTCGCCTCCACCAGCACCTGCTGGACCTGCTCCATGCCCGTTTTGACCTTGCGTTGGACGAACAGTCCGCCGGCGATCTGACCGGCCGCGAAACCGCCCAATGCGACCACCAAACTCCCCACCGCCCCGAACATGTCCATGCCCCAGGACGCGCCGCCCAGAAGCAATCCAAAAGCAACCGACAACAGAACCGAATACACGTCAACCTGCCCTTCGTCTTACGGCCGTCCGGAAACCGGATTCAGCCAAACACCTTCCTGAACGAAAACTTGTTGCAACCGTCCTCACGGCAATACGATACGTCGTCCATGAGCTTCTTGACCATGAGGATGCCGAGCCCGCCGATTTCGCGCTCGTCCGCCGAAAGCGTGATGTCGGGATCGAGATGGTCGAGCGGATTCCACGCCGACCCGGAATCGATCACCGTGAAACGCGCGGCCTTGGGATCGCGTGCCAGTTCGACGCGTAGCGTGACATCCGCCGACCCCGAGTACGAACAGACATTCGTGAGGATTTCGTCCAGCGCAACGAGCAGATCCGATTTCGCGTCCTGCGGGCACCCCGCATCCTTGAGTTTCCCTTCAGCGAACGCGGCGATTTCCGGCATGGAGCCGGTGGCCGCGGGCTTCGTGATTTCAAAGACCTCCGGCCGACCGCGATAACGGAGGGCTAGCATCGTGATGTCGTCGAACTGGGCCGCCGTGCCGGCGAAGGCGTCGACGGCGTTGCGCACGAACCGGCAGACGTCCTGCGGCGGAGCCAGCTTCGGAGCCAGCGGATTGAACCGCTGCAGGCCACGTCCGCGCTCGCCCCGCAAGACCTCCTCCAGACGCGATTCGCCGAACATCTCGTGCATCACATTGTTCGCTTCGGTGACGCCGTCCGTATATAGGAAAAGCAAATCGCCCGGGGCGAGCCGGGTCCTGTAGACCTTGTAGGCGGCCGTATCCATGGCGCCGAGGAAGAGTCCGGACACAGAATCAACGGGCATCAGCGAACCATCCGGATGGCGGACATACGGCGGATTGTGGCCGGCGTTCACATAGACGAGATCGCCAGTGTCTTCGTCCAGGACGCCGACCCAGCATGTGACGAACATCTCGGTTTCGTTGCCTTCGCACAGACGCAGATTCGTCTCCGCGACGGCATCGGCCAAATCGTTCTTCGACAGCACGCAGCTCTTCAGCAGCGTCTTGGCCTTCATCATGAACATCGCCGCGGGGACGCCCTTTCCGGACACATCCGCCACGATCACGGCCAACCTGTTCTCCCCGACATAGTAGAAATCGTAGAAGTCGCCGCCCACGTCGCGCGCGGGATCCATCCGGGCGAACACATCCATCTTGAGATCCCGCGGATACGGCGGGAAAATCACGGGCAACGCCGTGCGCTGGATCGAATGCGCCGTCGCGAGATCTTCGGCGTTCCGTCGGTTTTCCGCATCCCGCATGGCCGACAGCTTGCGATTGGACGCGGATATCCGCGCGAGGAGGAATCCGAACGCCGTGAAAAGCGCCAGCAACGAGAACACGACCAGAACCGTCGTCGCCTGGTTGACATCGCGATTCGGCCCCAACGGCAGGACAGCGACGATCAAAATGTCACGGATGTAGCGCGCGCGCAAGGCGATTTCGGACCCGTTCCGCCGCACGATCAGCGACCGGCGGCAGAAGTTGACGCCGGAGGCGTGAAAGTCGGCGGACGGCGGAAACGCGTCGTACAGGCCATCCAAGTCAAACCCCAAATCGGCCTCCAACAGCTTTCCGGCCCAGCACCCCGTTTCGTTCCTGGAGGCGCTCATGATCACACGATAGTCGTCGCCCTCTTTCTGGGCGCACAAGAAAAACCCGTCGCGGCCCTGGCCAAATGTCCAATTGCGCATGAATATGCCGGCTCCGGAACGGAACGACTCCGTGACATGCCTGATGTCGCTGCCGACCTGCACGTATCCGCTGCCGTCCGCAAACGGGACGCCGAGATACTTCCGAACACACCCGGGATTCGCGGCGCCGGGCCGGAACGGCTCGGTGTACAGGGCGTCCACGCCGTTGGTCAGCACCATGAAGCGCTCGGCCGGGCCGCCCAGCATCGTGCCGACGGCGGCCACCTCGTCGTCCGTGGACACGGCGATGCGTCCGTCGCGAAGCACGACATTGATTTCATCGAGGTCGAACATGTCCGCCCATTGCCGCAATCGGACCTGCGACACGGCCGTGGTGGCCGACACGACCTGATCGCGGATCCATTTCGCCCGCAAACCCAGTCCGTACCCGATGTAGTTGTCGAACGAGAGCTCGAAATCGTCGGAAATGTAATCCAGTTCGTCCTCAGAACGCGAATCGGCGAAATGCCGTTGCATCAAGGCGACGGCCATGACGATGGCCGCGAAAACCACGATCGCCGACGACACGAAACGGAACCACCACTTGACGGAGGCGGAATCGCCGAGGGTTGTCGGCACCGCGTAACTGCGAGAACCCTCGCTCATCGGAAAATCAAACGAATGTGAGCAGCGGCGAGAAGCCCGTGAGATCGAGAACCTTCTTCACCGTGGCGTTGACGCCAGCGAGCTTGAACACGGCCTTGCGCGCCGTCATCGCCTTCTGGGCCATAAGAATGACGCGCAACCCGGCGGAAGAAACATATTCGAGATCCGTGAAATCGAATGTCAGATCCATGATTTCCGCAGGCAGCCCCTTCACCTCGGCATCCAGCTGCGGAGCCGTCGCCGTCTCCAACCGGCCCCTGACAACGATGTTGAGGACGGGACCTTCCTGAACTTTAGCGATATCCATGATTGCTTTTCCTTCAAAACGGTCGGATCAAACCGACATGAACGAACCGCCGAACGGCGCCGATTCCGCGCCCGAGGATCCGGCACCGGCCACTTCCGGACGGTACTCAGCCACGAGCTTGTGCCATGTCTCCAGCGTATTCACGAACTTCTCCAATCCCGCCGCGAAACTCTCGCCGTCGAGCACCAGAAGCGGATCGCAACGGCACAGGAATATCTTGCCGGAATCCGGTTCGCGGGAAATGGTGGCGCCGGACGTGCCCTGGAAAAGATGATTCGCGGCCAGCATCGCCTCGTAAAGGCTGGTGGGATTTTCGGGCGGCGGTTCGCCGATTTCCGCATACACGCTCACGATCTGCAGCTCGGAAAGATACTGGATCGTGATGTGCATGTCGTCAACGGACAGCTGGCAGACGCCATCATCGTCGGGCACAAGGTCGATGCCGATTTTCTTGCCCAGCGCTTGGATGATTTCTTCAAATTCCATACGAGACGGTTCTCCTCAGTTTCGCGCAATTGTATCATAAAATACCGCGTTGTGGAATGCTGAAACGCTCACAACAGTCGACGCGAGGCCGCCATCTGAAGCGACACGGCCGCCAGGACGAACGCCACCCCCCACAGCAGAAACGGCGGAAAGAATTCACGGTAGCGCTGATATGTCGTCCTGTCGAGCGCCGTCTTCTCGAGCGTGTCGATTTCCTCGAGCGCCGCCTTGAGGCCATCCGCGTCGTTCACCGCGAAATAACGGCCGCCGGTCGTTTTCGCGATCGCCTTCAGCTGGGATTCGTCAAACGCCATGTCCGCATACGCCACCGTCCAGCGTCCGAACACGTCCTTCACGCGGCACGGCACGCGACGGGCTTTCGTGCCCACGCCGATCACATACGCCTTGACGCCCATCTTCGCGGCGGCGGCGGCGGCGGCGGCGGGCTCCACCGCCCCCGTGTTCGATACGCCGTCGGACAGCAAGATGACGATCTTCGACTTGACTTCGGCGTTCTTGAGACGCGCGAGCGCCATGCTGAGGCCGTCGCCGACCGCCGTCATCGTCTCCTCGGGGTCGACGGGATTCCCCTGCGCGTCAAACGACTGCGACGGAATCTCCACGCCCTTCAGCACATGAAGTAGCGTTTCGTGGTCCGCCGTGAGCGGCGACCGGCTGGACGCGTAGCCACCAAACGTCACCAGGCCGATCAGATCGTCCGGTCGCGCCGACACGAATGTCGCGAACATGTCCTTCACGACATCCAGACGCGTCCTGCAGTCGGCGAGGTTCGTGACGCCCTTGGGCGAAAGATCCAACGCGTCCATCGACCCGGACACATCCACCGTCATCGCAATGGCGATCGCGTCCACGCGCCGGTTGTCGCGGTTGAGCGGCTGGCGCGGCCGCGCGGCCGCCACCACGAGCGCCGCCGCGCCCGCAAGAAAGATCCACGGCGCAAGATTCGCGACTTTCGCGCGCCAACCGGCCGTGCGCGACGGCAACCGACGCACCGCCGAAAAGCGGATGCCGCTCTTCCGACCGCGCCTCAGAAGCCGCCATGCCGCCACAGCCAGAGGCGCCGCCAGCAGAAAACACCAGGGCCACGCGAAATTCATCTCGCCCCTCCACGCGACACGGCGTCCTTGTCGTCCGCCGACAGATATCCGCGCGCGGAATCCGTCGCCGAGTCCGCCATCTCGGGCGTCGCCTCGACGCCGGCGAATTTGACCAAATCGGCCGACTCGAGAAACTTGCGCAACGCATCCCGATTGCCCAACGCCTGCGCGCCATCGCCCGTCGCGCGCAGGAATTCCTCGGTCGTCATGTTCGGAGCCTTGACGCCGTATTTGCGCTCCACGTAACGGCGCACGACCATCGTGAGCTCCACATAGAAATCCTTGTAGAAACCGCGACCGGGCAGACCGCGCTTGAGCAGCTTGTCCAATTCATAGAAAGCCCGCTGAATCGGACTCATCTTGTGCACGCGCACCATCTCGCGAATCTTGCGGACGACCCAGACGACCGCGAAGACGAACACGGCCAGCAAGGCCAACGCGGCCGCAACTCGCCCCGCCAACCGCCAGCTCAACGGCGGCAGATCCTTTTGCGGATCGATTTCCATCCCGCCCGTGACCACTTCGCGCGCCACAGGACCTTCAAAGGTCACGGGCGCCGTGTAGAAGTCGCCCACCACGAACGGCTTCACGCCGTACTTCTTCGCGCACGGCTCGGGGACGAGACGCCAGCGGGATGTGCGCGAGACGCGGCCGTCAGAGCCGACGAGCGGCTCCTCGGGAAAATCCTCCGTCACCGCGAACCCCCGGAACCGATCGCGCAAATCGGGCAGTTCAAGCTTCTTCCCGGCCGGCGCCTCGATTGTGAGCGTCACGAAGAAAGCGCGCGCGACATCCACGCGGTCGGGTTTCGACGCGACGGTCACCCGCACGTCGCCGCGCCCAAGTTCAACCACCTGATCCGCCAGCGCGAAGCCGGCGGAAAACAGGGCGAGCGCCCAAATGACCGCATATCTCATAGCGATGAGTATAGCACGTTCGACCCTTGATTTCCATCGGGGGTTATGGCATAATACACGCCGTTTTTTGCCCCTTCGGACTGTAGCTCAGTTGGTAGAGCACGACACTTTTAATGTTGGGGTCGCGGGTCCGATCCCCGCCAGTCCGACCACTAGCCCTTCGGGTTAATCTTCTGCATGCAATCTTCAGTATGCAATCTTCAGTGTGCAATTTTCAGTGTGCAATTTTCATCGCTCCGCACAATTTCAGATTCTGAAGATTGAAAACTGAAGATTGAAGTCCCCTTACCCTTCAGGGAAAAGGCCCGCCAGAATCTGTTCGGCCGGCGTGTAGGCCTTCTTCGCGTTGTTGCATTCCTTGCAGCACGGCACGCAATTGCCCTTCGTCGATCTGCCGCCGCGCGCCACGGGAACCACATGGTCCATCGTGAGATCCGCCGCCCCCACCTGCTTGCCGCAATAATGGCAAATTCCCTTCGACAACTGCGCGCGCCACCAGTCCGTCGCCCGCAGCGCGCGCGCCTTTTCGCGCTCGCGCTTCACATGCGCGGGATCCACCCGGATGTCGATCCAGTCGTTCACGACGCCTCTTCGCGCGGACGTTCGAGTCCCAGCATTTTTTCGACGTCGCGGCCGTCGATCGACTCCTGCTCGACGAGCGCCTTCGCGAGCGTCTCGAGCTTGTCGCGGTTTTCGCCGATGAGTTTCTCCGCCTGCGCATAGGCGGCGTCGATGAGCGCCTTCACTTCGGCGTCAATGCCCTCGGCGGTCTTCGCCGAGTACGGCGGCGGCTGCTCTTCGCCGGAGAAAGGACTGGGCTCCTGGAAGCACTGGAAACCGTACGTGTCGCACATGCCGTAGCGGCACACCATGTTGCGCGCGATTTCCGTCGCATCCGCGATGTCCTGCGCCGCACCCGTGGACACGTCTCCCGTGAACAGCTTCTCCGCCACGCGCCCGCCGCAGCAAATGCACATCTCGTCCACGAAATAGCTGCGCGTGCGGTTCAGCACGTCCTTTTCGGGCAACGCCATCGTCGCGCCCAACGCGCGGCCGCGCGGTATGATCGTGACTTTGTGGAGGGGATCGGCGTTCGGCAGAAGCAACTGCAGCAGCGCATGCCCCGCCTCGTGCCAGGCCGTCGTCTCGCGGTCCTTGAGCGACAGGTTCGCGCTCTTGCGCTCGCGCCCCCAGAGCACCTTGTCGCGCGCCTCCTCAAGGATCTTCTGCGTGACACCGTCGAGATTCTGGCGCACCGCCAGAAGCGCGGCCTCGTTCAGCAGGTTCGCGAGATCCGCGCCCGAAAAACCGGGCGTGCCGCGCGCGATGCGCGAGAGGTCGGCGTCCGGCGCGAATTTGATCTTCTTGCCGTGCAGCGCCAGAATCTCCTCGCGGCCCTTGAGCGTGGGCAGATCCACATAGATCTGACGGTCGAAACGGCCGGGACGCAGAAGCGCCGGATCGAGCACGTCGGGACGGTTCGTCGCCGCGATGATGATGATGCCCTCGTTCGCGTCAAAGCCGTCCATCTCCACGAGCATCGCGTTCAGCGTCTGGTCGTTGCTGCGGCCCGTGAACGCGCTCGCGCCCATGCGTTTCGCGCCCACGGCGTCGATCTCGTCGATGAACACCAGACACGGCGCGGCCTTCTTCGCCTGGTCGAACATGTCGCGCACGCGGCTCGCGCCCACGCCCACGAACATCTCCTCAAAATCGGAACCGCTGATCGAGAAGAACGGCACCTTCGCCTCGCCCGCGATCGCCTTCGC
>DCIH01000039.1:10671-26243 GCA_002317575.1 Verrucomicrobia bacterium UBA1731
AGGAACTCGACGATCTCCTGCACCTCTTCGCGCGCCTCGTCCACGCCGGCGACGTCCTTGAACGAAAGGCGCCTCTTGCCCTTCTCCTCGTTCAGGAGTCGCGCCTTCGACTTGCCGAAGCCGAACGGACCGCCGGTACCGCCCATCTTTCGGTAGCAGATGAACCACAGGAGGCCGACGAAGAAGGCCATGATCAGCAGCTGCTGCACGAAGGAACCGAAAAGGGGCTCCTTCTCCTTGAGCGGACAGTTGATGCCCTGCTCGATGAACATGTCCTGCCAGGCCGCGTTTTCGCCCGGCGCCAGCCGAACGCGAAACGCCACGTTCGTGCCGTGGTCGTCCATCTTTCCGAGGAAATACGTGCTTGCGGAATCCTTCTCGCGGATGCGCGCGACTTCCTTCACGGCGTCCATCATGATGAGTTCGTGGAACTCCGTTTCCGAAAGGTCACGCACCTTCTGCTCCTGCGCCGGATTCAGAAAGCGCATCGCCAGCAGCGTCGTCAGCACCAGCGCCAACACGAACCACCCCGAACGCCCGGGACCCATCGCCGGCGCCTTCGGCGCCTCGCGCGGCACACGTTTCTTCTCTTCTTCGCTCACGTTCCCCTACCCTCTCCCAACTACTTCAGCTCCACCAGCTGCGACTGCGTCTTGCCCGCCGCGTCCTTCCACGAAAGACGGTACTTGCCGCGGAAACCGCGGAACGCGACCTTGCCGCCTCCGGCCTTCGCGGAGGACATCGTCTTCCATTCGCGGTTGATCAGGTCGTCCATCGCGAAGTAGCACGTCTTCGGGCGCATGTCGCGCGTGAAGATGCCGGAGATGGAGGGCTCCCCGGGCGCGCCGCAGTCGTCCACCACGTTCCACCAGGTGATGCCGTTCATCTTCTCCTGCGAGAACCACGCGCGATAGAGGTTGCGCATGATGATCGCCTGCACCATCTGGCCCTGCGGCGAATTGTCCGGCGCGGTGATCGTGATCTCGGAAAGGTGGATGGGCTTGCCCGCCTTGGAAATGAGGTCGAAGCGCGCGTCGACGGCCTCGGGACGGAGATGTTCGGGGCCCTTGCCGAGCTTGATGTTGACGCTTTCCGCCGGGTTGAACAGATGCATCTGCGAGCCCACCATGTCCACGCGCACGCCGTTCGCCTCGAGGTCCTTCGCCTGCTTGAAGAAGTACGGCGCCATATTGTAGTCGTTCAGGTTGAGCCAAGCGGTCTTGGGCATGTACTTCTGCGCCCACTGGAAGCCCTTGAAGCAGTAGTCGCCCGGCATGAGGCCATACCAGCTCTTCTGGCACGGCGTCCCACGCACGGCCTTCTCATCCTGCCAGGCGTGGTAGTCCGTGGCGGACTCGTTCACCACGTCCCAGGAATCGACGCGGCTGCCGTAGCGCTCGGCGATGTCCTTGATGCGCTTTTCGTAGAAGTCGTTGTACGCCTTCACGAAGGTCGGCACCGTGGCGGCGATCTCCTCCTCGGAAAGCTTCTTGAACACCTCGCACCACGCCGCAATCCAACCGCGCTCGTTGTCCACCATGTCCTTGACGCCCATCGGCAGCCGCCAGTTGTTCACGGGGATCTTCACGCCCGTCTTCTGCTCGAGCGCGAACTTCTCGGCGGCGGGGCAGAAGTCGTCCCAAAGCCATGTGGGACGGTGCCATGCGTCGTTGCCCCACACGAGCGGATGGCCGTGGATGCGGCAACCGCGCGTCTTCAGGAAGTCGATCACGGGATCCGGCGCGGGACGGCGCCAGTGCGGCTCGTCCTTCGGCTGGACGCAACAGTTCCAGAATTCCTCGGTATCCTTCCAACTCTCCTGGAAGCGCGGCGCGTAGGGATACGGTTCGAGCGTGCGCCAGTAGAACGCGACGGTGGCGGAATTGAAGAGCGTGCCGTACAGCTCTTTGTAGCGGTCGTTCCATTCCTTCTTGCCGAGCTGGTTGTAGTTGAAGATGTGGGCGCCGAAGAAGAACCCGTGCGAAATCTGTTCGATCTTGACCTCGGCGCCGTCCGGCGCGGCCACGGCGAACGAACCGTCCGCCTTGCGGAACTTCTCGATCTTCGCGTCGATCTTCGCCTGGACATCGTCGTTCCAGATCTTCCAGTATTCGTCGGACATCACCGACTTGTCCATCTTGAACGCGCCGAACGCCGTCGCCGCGCAGGCGACCGCCAGAATCGAAAACCAACCTCTCATGATGCTCATGCCTTCTCCCGTGAAAAACTTTCCGCCGATTATACCACAGTCAAGACGACTTTCATCCGCGGCGGCGCATGACGAGCCTGGAAACGGCCATGTATCCCGCCGCCAGCACGAGCGCGCCGAGGATGATCCACACGAGGTGCGCGTCCAACAGCGCCTTGCCGCGGTGGACGAGCTCCACGTACGTGACGTCGCCCGCGCTGCGGCCGATAGCGTAGCCCGTGAGCGCCAGCACCACGTTCCAGATCCCCGCGCCAAGCCCCGTGAAGAGCGTGAACGCCCCGAGCGGCATCCGCGAAAGCCCCGCGGGAATCGAGATGAGCTGACGGATCACCGGCACCAGACGGCACACGAACGTGGTGGCCGCGCCGTAGCGGTTGAACACCTCTTCCGCGCGGTCGAGCGCTTCCGGTTTCACGAAGAACCACTTTCCGTATCTGCGCAGGAACGGCTCGCCGAGCTTCGCGGAAAGCCAGTAGTTGAAGTACGCGCCCGCGAGCGATCCGACCGTTCCCGCGACGATCGCGACGACGAGATCGACGACGGGCGAACCGAAGGTGAGCTCGCCGCGCGCGGCGAGAAAGCCCGCCGGCAGCATCACGATTTCGCTCGGGAACGGAATGAACGAACTTTCGACGGCCATGAAGAAGAACGCCAGCGCGAAGCCCCACACGGGCGCGTAGGCGACGATCTGATCGAGATGGGCGGCAAGTTGGTCAAGCATGGTCATTCTCCCTGAAAGCAGCGGATGGTGCAGGCGCCAATGGCCCGCGGCGGCGGCGCTTCGCGGCGGCAGCGGTCCGTCGCATGCGGACAACGCGGATGGAACGCGCAGCCGCTCGGCCACGCATTCGGCGGCGGCACGGTGCCGGGGATGTCCGCGAGCGGCGCATCCATCGGCGCGTCCAACGCCGGCACCGCCGCCAGAAGCCCCTGCGTGTACGGATGGCGCGGATGCGCGAGCACCTCCGCGACCGGTCCCGCTTCCACGATTTCGCCGGCGTACATCACGTTCACCCAGTCGGACCGTCCCGCGACGAGCCCGAGGTTGTGCGTGATCAACAAAACCGCCATGCCGCTTTCCGCCGCCAGCCCGTCGACGAGCTCCAGCACGCCGCGCTGCGTCGTCACATCCAAGGCCGTGGTCGGCTCGTCCGCCACCAGCAGCTGCGGCTCCGCGGCAAGCGCCATCGCGATCATCGCGCGCTGCTGCTGGCCGCCCGAAAGTTCGCACGGATAGGAGTCCGCCACGCGCGCGGGATCGTCCAGTTTGCAGCGCGCGAGCAAGTCGAGAATCCGCGCGCGCGCTTCGGCCTTCGAAAGCCCCTTCGGCAGGACCTCGGCAATCTGCCCGCCCACGCGCATCACGGGATTCAAGGATTCGCCCGGATTCTGGAACACATAGGCCATCTTCACGTCCGGATGGTCCTTCTGGAGCGAAAGCGCCGTCAGGGACTTGCCGCAGCCCGATTCGCCCACGATCGCGACCTTGCCGTGCTCCGGCACGGAAAAGCACACATCGCGCACGGGCACCGCGTCGCCGAAGGCGATGCGCAGATGGTTCACGACGAGAAGCATACCGTCCACGGTCCTTTCTCCCGCCACAACGCCCGCACCGCATCAACCGTCGGCTCCACATAGAGCGGCGTCGCCTGATGGCGGAACCATGTGTCCTGGCGCTTCGCGAGCTGGCACGTGCGCACATAGATCTTTTCCAGCGTATCCCCGTCCCGGTAGCCGATCGCGAGCGCGGCCGTCTTCGACCAGACGGGATACTGCGCGTGAAGCGCCGCCTTCTCGGCTTCGAGACCGTCGGCGAACATCTTGTCAAGCCGTGCGCGGATGCGCTCGCGCAGCACGGCGCGGTCCGTCTTCAGCACGGGGTACTCGGGCGGCGGCTTCTCCCATTTGCGGTCCAAGCCGCGCAGCAGCGCCGAGAAATAAAGCCCCGTGCCGCCCACGATCACGATGGGCTTCTCCGCCGGCACATTCGCCGCCCACGCGGCGGCGGCGCGCAACCACGCGCCGGAGGAGAACTCCTCGGCGGGCGTCACCACGTCCACCCCGCCCATGGCGAATTCGGCGATCTCCTCGCGGGACGGCTTGGCCGTGCCCACGTCCATGCCGCGGTACACGAGCATCGAATCCGCGGAAAGAACCGCCGCGCGCATTTCGCGCGCGAGCGTGGCGGCGATCGCGGATTTCCCGCTTGCCGTGGGCCCCGCTAAGAGGTACGCTTTTCGAACAAGCTGCATGCGATCAGAATCGCCGCCGCCACCGTGATGTAGCTGTCGGCGACGTTGAAGCACGGGAAATGGTGGCAGCCCCAATGACAGTCGAAGA
The DNA here is from genome assembly GCA_002317575.1 of Verrucomicrobia bacterium UBA1731. GTDB lineage: Bacteria > Verrucomicrobiota > Kiritimatiellia > RFP12 > UBA1067 > UBA1731. Next base: position 15,221 of record DCIH01000039.1, read on the forward strand.
AGTCCACCACGAACCCATGGTAAAAGCGGTCGAGCACATTGCCGACGATGCCGGCGTACAGCAGATGCTCCGCGACGAGACCCTGGAAGCCCTTCGGGAAAACGCTCTTGCGCTTCCACACGAGAAACGCGAACGCGAGAACGCCGAACGCGGCCAGCGGCCACACCTGACCCTGGAACATGCCCCACGCGCAACCGCGGTTCTCGACATACGCCAGATTGAAGAACGGACCGTACGGAACCGGCGGATTGCCCTTGAGATAAAAAAGCGCCGCCGCCTTCGCGATCTGGTCCACGAGGAGCAGATGCACGACGACGACGAACGAAAACACGAAATGCTTCATCGGCCGGTCAGCGGTTGGCGCCGCCTTCCATCTCGCTCTGGCATTCCATGCAGGTATGCACGAACGGCAGGTTCAGCAGACGCGGCTTGCGGATGAGCTGGCCGCACACTTCGCAGATGCCGTATGTGCCGTCCTCGATGCGGTGGAGCGCTTCGTCGATCTTCTGGATGACCTTATTCTGCTCGTCCACCTGGCCGAGGTTCTGCAAGCGCATGAAGCTGTCGCTGCCGTCCTCGTCCTCGCCCACGCGGTCGATCGTCTGCTCAAGGGCGACATCGCGGAGCGTCGCCGTCTTGCCCGCAAGCTGTTCGCGCAGTGCGATGAGCGATTTGCGAAACTGCGCCAGGTCGGCGGCCGGAAACTTCATCGTCTCCTTGCCGGCCTTGCGCGTAGTGGGACGGCGCGAAAGCTTGACGACGGGTGCGGCGGCGGCCTTGCGGTCCGCCTTGGCCGCCTCGCTCTTCATGGATTCCGCGATCGCGAACGCGAAATCCTTCGCGTCGTTCACGAACTCCGCCTCGGGCGCCTTGACCTTCTGCACCTTGACGACCATCTTCTTCATCACCGGCTTCTTGGCCGGCTTCTTCACGGGCGCCGCCACGGGCTTGGACGCGACCTTCTTCACGGGCTTCGCCACGACCTTCTTCGCGGGCTTGACCGCGGCTTTCTTCGTGGGTTTCGCCACAGCCTTCTTCACGGACTTGACCGCAACCTTCTTCGCGGGTTTCGCCACGGCTTTCTTCACGGGCTTGACCACGACCTTCTTCACGGGCTTCTTCGCCGGCTTCGCGGCGGGCTTCTTCGTCGGCTTCTTGACTGCGGTTTTCTTCATGTCACCCTCCGTTTCGGCGTTTGCTCCGGCGTTCAGCCCTTGATCCAGGCCTTGAGGTCATCCGTGAGCGGCAACACCGCGGCGATGGTCGCGGCGGAGATGTTGCCCTCGGCGTCCGTCATCTCGAACGCGTCACCGGCCTTCTTGCCCAACAGGGCCTCGGCGAGTTTCGTGCGGTTCGAGATCACATTCATCTCCGGCTCGTTGTCCCACTCGCCGAGCACGACGAACGTCTTCTCGCCGGCCGGCGTGGCGGCCTTGACGATCGTGCCGGGGCGGACCTCGTCGGCCTCGATGTTTTCGAACAGCACCGCCTTGACCGCCTTGAGATCCTCCTGCATGAGCGTCTGCTTCTGCAGCAGCGCGCGCTGCTCGTCCTTGGCGTACTGGTACTCCGCGTTTTCGCTGAGGTCGCCGTAGCTCTTCGCGAATTCGATGCGCTTCGTGTTGTTCGGGATGTCCACGTTGATGAGCTTGTCGTAGGCGGCCTGGCGCTCGATGTAGCTGCGCTGCGATGTGATGCGCTCGGGCTCCTTCTTCGTCTCCTTGCGGACCACGTGCGCGGCGAGTTCGGGCACCAGGCGCGTCATGCGCACGACGATGAGATGATGCGTGGAAGGATCCCACGCCGTGGAGGCCTGGAAGCGCTCGAAGAACAGCACGCGCTCCTCGGCGGACAGCTTGCCGAGCACGCCTTCGAGCCACTTGAGGTCGGCGAACAGGCGACGCACCACGTTCTGCATCTTGAGCGTCTCGCCGGACTGCTTGCCCTCGCCCAGCGCGATCGCGTGACCGAGGATCACGGGCAGCTTCGGGAGCTTCGACCACTTCGCGAAATTGTCGAAGCGGCCGAGCACGCACACGACGAGCGTGGCGGGCGGGTTCGCGTCCTTGAGGAGCGCGGCGACGGCCTCTTCGCAATCGGCGTCGTTCGAGAAGAACGCCAGCGTCTCCGTGAGGAACGCGAAGCACATCTCGCCCAACACCGCGAACAGGTCCTTCTTGGTGGTCTCGCGGTCTTCGTCGGTGAGGAATTTCACGAGCGCGCCCGTTTCGCGGGCCGGCAGCTCGCGCGCCGCGCGCAGGTAGCACTTGTTCTCCCACAGGTAGCGGCGGGCCTTGGCGACGGATTCGGGATCGAGCTTGAGCTCGTCCAGGCAGAACGCGATGCGCGCGTAGAGCGCGTTGTCCACGCCACGGGCGCCCTTGAGCGCGAACGCCAGGCGCTCCGCGAGCTTGGCGCGCTCGGCTTCGCCCAGCGCCTTCATGCGGCCCGTGCCCTCGAGCTCCTTGACGGAGGAGAGGATGGCCTTGGGGTCGCGGTTCTGCGCGAACGCCGTGAACCACGAATCGCTGTAGGATTCGGCGGACGCCTTCAGGTGGATCGGTTCGGCGCGGCGGGTGGGGATCTCCACGCATTTGTCCTTGCGCAGGTCGACGCGCGCCTTCTCCCAGAAGGCCTTCCAGTTGGCGGACTTCACGAAGCCCTGCTGCGCGCAGACCTCCTCGAGGCGCGTGATCGGCATGTCGCCGAAACTCTGCAACACGGCCTTGACGAATTCGGCCGGCTGCTCGGCAATCATCTGCTTGACGGCGTCGGGATCGGCGGCCGCGCGCACGAGGATGTGGTTCTCGGGCGCCGGCAGCAGCGTCTCGCACGCGGCGTCGAACGAAAGCTGATGGCCCTTGCGCGTCTTGAAATCGACCGTGACGCGGCGGTAGAACGGATCGAGGCGCTTGATTTCGCCCAACCCCCACGTGGCGTTGAGGACGCGCGCGCCGGGCTGATAGCCCATGAGGCGCTCGAGGCGGCCCAGGGACTCCTTGAGCGGACGCGTGCCGAAGCCGACGGATTCGACGAAGGACAGCAGCACGCGGTCGCTCGTGGACTTCTTCAGGATTTCCTTCACGCCTTGCGCCTGCAGCGCGGACGAAAACGCATCCTGGTGTTCGTTGAGGGTTGAAAACACGCCGATGAAGTCGTGGGCCTCCTGCTTGAGCTCGACAACCGCGACCAGATCCTTCAGTTCCTGTTCCGACAACTTCTTCTTGTCCATGGCGCCCTTTCTTTCTGAAAAATAGGCGGGGATTTTACCATTTCCAACCCGCTCTGACAAGTCAGTACTCGATCTGGGAGCCGCCGATCGTTTCCCGCAGGATGGAATCGCCGGGCACGACGCTCGACGGCGCGATGGAGACGTTGTGCAGCATGCCGCCCAGGCGACACGCCTCCACATACGCGCGGTCCCAGGGCTTCACCTGATTCAGCAGCTCGAGCGCGTAGGGCTTCAGCACGGCCAGTTCGTAGTCGAGCGCAGAGTTGAACACGGCGTCGGCATGGACCTGGAACGGATAGATCCACTTGCGTTCCCCGGCGACGACGTTCGGCCACACGCGGAACGTCTCCACCGGCGGCATCCCCCGGAAGCGGTGGTCGCGCACCAGCCGCCGCAGCAGCCGCGTGTCCGAAGAGGACACCCGATTGCACGAGTCGACCGCCGGCTGCGTGAGCGCATTGAGGAACACGCGGAACTTCACGCCGTCGTCGACGCCCTCCGTGAGCAGCGGATTGAGCGCGTGGATGCCCTCCAGCACGATCAGGCCGCCGGGCGGCAGAACGGTCTCCTCCGCGGCGTCGAAACCCTCGTGCTTCTGGAAATCGAACCGGCGCAGGCGAACGGACCGCCCCGCGAACAAGGCGTTCAGATCCGCCGCCAGACGCGCGCGGTCAACGGCCTCCACCGTCTCCCAGTCGGGATTGCCGTCCGCGTCGCGGGGATTGCGCGCGTCGCCCACGAAGTAGTCGTCCGTCGACATGAGCTGCGGCGCAAGCCCGTTGGCGCGCAGCTCGGTGCACAGGTGGTGCGCCGTGGTCGTCTTGCCCGCGGAGGACGGCCCCGCCAGCAGCACGAGCCGCACGCGCGGCTCGCGCGCGGCGATGCGGTCCGCGATGCGCGCGAGCGCACGGCGCTGCAGCGCCTCCACCGTGCGCACGAACTCGCCGAGACGGCGCTCGAGGATTACCTGGTTCAGATCGCCGAGGGTGGAAACGCCCGTCTGCTTCTCGCGCGCGAGCTGGTCGCGGAAGACCTGCAGGTAGGAGCCCTTGTCCTTGAGCGACTGCGCGTCCGGCAGCACGTCCGGCGCCGCGGGATCCGGCACATCGATCAGGAAACCGTTCTCGACGGGCACCAGCTTGAAGGCGTCCAGCGCGCCCGTGCGCGGCGCCAGCGCGACCTGGTGCAACGCGCGGAAACCGCCGCAGCAGGTGAGCAGAACGGTCGGCGGATTGCGGTGCGCGAGCAGATGGCATTCGTCCTTGCGGCCGTGCGCGGCGAAGTAGTCGATCGCGTCCTTGTAGGACCAGGTCTCCACCGACACGGGCAAATCGGCCGCCACGAGCGTCTGCAGCGCCAGCGACAGCGCGGCGACATCGCCCTCCCAGGAACAGAACAGCGCGGGCCCTGCGGAATAGCGCACGCGGAACGGCGAAGACGGCTGGAGCTCCCGCGCGCATTTCGCGAGCAGGAATGCAAGCGTCGCGCGGTAGATTCCGAATCCTTCGCGGTCCGCCCGCGTGAGCGGCTCCACCGCGGGATCGCCCACGAGCGCTGCCGACAGCGGCGCGACCATGTTGTTCACGATGGCGCCCAGCACGGGACGACCGTTCACGTACGCCGGCAGCACGTCGGCCAGGGTTTTCGCGTTTTCCATGCCGGACATTATAGCATTTTACCCCCGCGGGTGGAGCCGCTCGTGGAGGCCCTTCAACCGGCGGCGGTCCACATGCACATACACCTGCGTCGTCGCCACGGACGCATGCCCGAGCATCTCCTGGATGAGGCGCACGTCCGCGCCGTGTTCGATCATGTGCGTGGCGAAGCAGTGCCTGAGCACGTGCGGCGACACCTTCTCGGGATCGAGTCCGGCCGCCACCGCCCGCTCGCGCAGGACCTTGAAGATCCCCGCGCGCGTGAACGGCCGCCCCAACCGGGTGAGGAACACGTGCCGCTCGCCCGGATTCTTCAGGAATTCGGTCCGCGCACCGTCCAGATACCGGTTGAGCGCCTTCGCCGTCTGCGCGCCGATGGGCACCATGCGGTCCTTGCCGCCCTTGCCCGTCACCCGCACGAGTTCGGGATCCACGTCGAACGCCTCGAGCGGCAGCGCGCACAGTTCGCTCACGCGCAGCCCGCAGCCGTAGAGGAGCTCGAGCAGCGCGCGGTCGCGCATGTCGCGCGGCTCCGCGCCGGACGTGGACTCCAGGAGCGCGCGCGTTTCGGCTTCCGACAGCGTCTTCGGCAGCGCCGTGCCTTTCTTCGGCGCGTCGAGGCCCTCGAGCGGATTCGTCTTCAGGAGACGGCGCGCGACGAGATGCGCGTAGAATTCGCGCAGCACCACGAACGCATGCGCCCGCGTCGTCGCCTTCCGGGCCGTCTTGTACAGATGGCCCATGTAGGCGCGCACGTCATCGCGCTTCAGGCGCCCGGGACCGTCGAACCCGCGCGCCCCAGCCCACGCGGCGAACTGGCGGACCTCGCGGAGGTAGCTTTCCTGCGTCAGCGGCGCCAGACCGCGTTCGAGCGCGAGCTCCGCCGCGAACGAATCGACCGTCTCTGCGAACGGCGCGTTCATTTGCGCCGCAGCGAGGCGGCGTTGAGCAGGTTCAGCGAATAGAACAGCACGAGCATCGCCACCACGCCGACCGCCCCCCAGCCGAGGCGGTCCTTGACGAAGATGGACGCCTGGTTGCCCACGAGGCCCGCAACGCCCCAGGCCGACAGCACCGCGCCGTGGATCTTCGAGATGTTCGTCATCCCGTAATGGTCGGACAAAATCCCGGGGATCACCGAGAACCCGGCGCCGTAGCAGGCGTTGATCACCAACAGGGCGACGCCGATCATCGGCGGCCAGAAGCTCGCCGTCATCACGCCGGCGGAAATGCCGAGAATGAAGAGCAGGATGTTCACACGGTGCGCCAGCCGGTCGCTCCACCACGCGAAGACGAAACGGCCGCCGCCGTTCATCACGCCGCACAGCGCGATCACCCAGGTGATGAGCTTGTCACCGTAGCCGACGGCCGGCGTGTTCATCATCTGCTTCGCCAGCGGAATGAGGCACAGGCCGCACGAGATGTTCAGGAACATGAAGAGCCAGGAACGGAGGAAGTAGGAATCCTTCACCAGCGCGCCGTACGAGAATTCGCACTGCGACAGCCCGTGCGCGAAACTGAGCTGCACGATGCGGGGCTTGCGCAGCAGGTAGCACGCCAGCAGCATGAACGGCAGATAGAACGCGGCGAACACGAAGAACGCGCTGGTGATGCCGTACGCCTCGAACCCGCGCAGCTGGAACGACAAGAGACTCCCGGGGCCGCCCCAGTTGACGCCCTTGTAGAGGATCGTGGAAAGCGTGCTGCCCAGGCCGAACGAAATGATCGGCACCGCCGCCGCGATCGCCTTCGCGTTCGGAAACCACATCATCATCGTCTTCACGGGCGAAATGTAGATGATGCCCGTGCCCGTGCCCAACAGGAAACCGTAGCCCAGGTAGATGAGCGCCAAGGACTTCACGTTCACGCCCAGCGATGTGACGCACAGACCCGATATGAAGAGCGCCGTGCCGATCATCGTCGACACGCGGATGTTCTTCTCGACGATCTTGCCGAAAAAGGCCGCGCCCATGCCCAGGAAGAAGATGCCGAGCGAAAACGCGAACTGCACGGCCGGCAGGGATTGGCCGATGTGTTTCGAAATCGCGTCCGAGAAATTCGTGAAAGCGTAAATCTGACCCACTGAGACGGCCAACAGGAACGCCGGCAAAATGGCCTTGAAAAATCTGATTTTGTTGCGATTCGTGCTCATGGCCGCGTAGTGTACCACAATACATTGTGGCAATCAATCCGCAAATACACAATATCTTGTGAAATTCGAGGCAAAACCTGTAGCACGGCACGTCCCGCACCGCGGCGTGGACCCCGCTCACAAAAACCGCTGAGCGCCGTCCGCATGACTGCGCAAATTGAACAAAATGGCGTTCAAAGCGTCAATGGACTCGGATATCTCGGCCTGCCCGGACACCGTGATGCGCAACACGGCCGTCTCGAACTGCGAATACACGAGCGCCGTCGCACGGTTGGCGTTCACGTGCGGATCGTATTCGCCACGATGGATTGCTTCGACGATGAACGAATGGATGATGCGCTTCAATCCCATCGTGTGGCGCATGATGTTCGCCACCGGTATCTTGCCGCCGCGACGATACCCGCAGAGAAAATCGACGATCACGCACAGGAAATCCTTGTTGTCATACAGCATCGCCATCACGGAAATGCAAATCTGCCGCAGTTTCGCGTCCGCCGGCAGGTGCGAACGGACCACCTCGCGGTAACGCACTGCGACGACGTTCGTGCCTTCGTCGATCGCTTCGTTGAAGATCTGGCGCTTGTCCTTGAAGTACGTGTACAACAGCGTGCGCGCGATGCCGCACTCCTGGGCGATCATGCCGAAGTTGACGGCTTCGAACCCGTGACGGGCGAAGAGCCCCAGGGCGATGGCGCGGATTTCGCGCTTGCGCTCCTTGTGATTGACCGTCTTCGCCACGGGAAGGACCTCAGAACGCGTACGAAACCGACGTCGAAATCAAGTGCGAGAACGCGTTGTCGCATTCGAACCGGAAGGACTGCCCCGTTTCGCGGACGCGCACCGTCCGCGGCTCGCAATCCATGACGATGAGACCGTAGCCGACATCCCAACGGAGGTTCTTGAGGATGTTCCAGCCCAACCCGAAGCTCAGGATGTGGCGGTCGCCGGCCGGCAGCATCGTCGTGGCGTGCTTGGAATTCGTGGGGTCGAGGTCGAACACATACCCGAGGCGCGCCGTCCAGTCCTCGGCGAAATCGTACTCCGTGCCGAAGCCGAACCGGAACGAATCGCGCCACTTGAGCGGAAGCTTGTAGCCGCACGTACCGCCCGTCGGCGTGCGCGCCGGAATCTTGAAGTTGATGTCGTCGACGCTGCTCCATTCCGTCCACGTCACCACGGCGCCCAGGCGCCACTTTTCCGTGGCGTCGTAGTTGAGGCCCGCCGTGACGGACTGCGGCAGCGTCAGCTTCGCGCTCGCGTCGGAATGCGTCTGCCCGCCGATCGCCGCATAAGGATAACCCATGAGCATGCCGTTTATGTCGAAATCGCCCTGGATGTTGTGTTTGATCTGCGAGCGGTACACGACACCGAAGGAAAGCTTCTTCGTGATCTTGAAGTCCGTCGCGAAATCGTATCCGATCGAATAGTCGTCGCCTTCGAGTTCGCTTTTGAGCGACGTCCCGGGCACGCCGAAATACGGGCGCTTCTTATTGTCGAAATAGATGTAGCTCAGCTTGAGCCCGCCGCCCACGCTCCACCAGTCCGTAACCTTCCACGCCAGATTGGGGTTGAACGAGTACTGGATGAGCGTCGTTTCCGTGGTGTCGCCCGCCAGCGCCCAGGTGTCGCCGTAGGTCGTGCCAAGTCCTGCCTCGCTGTACCCACCCAGACCGAACGCCAGATCGAACGGCAACGGCACCACCAGGTAGAATGTGGGATCGCAAAACCAGCCGGAATTCATCTTGGGCTGCGTGACGCCATCCACCTTGCAGTCGCAGAACGGATTGATCATCGTGGCGCCGACCATGACAGACACATTCGTCAATTCCGTCATATTGGCCGGGTTGTAATACACCGCGGACGCATCGCGCGTGGCGCCAACCAAGGTGCCGCCCAACGCGCTGCCGCGGGAGGATGCCTCATAAATGCCGAATCCAGCGGCAAAAACACCCTGCGCGACGAGAATGGCCGAAAAAAGGGAAAGCTGCTTCTTCATGTTTGACACATTCCTGATTTTTGTCAACGGCGCGCATTATAACAAAGAAGGGCCGCCTGCGCAACCCTCCCCCAAAAAAACTTCAAACTATCCTCAGTACCCGCAGCCGAGGATCTCCCGCTCGTAGCCGAACGTGGCCGCGATGAGCGCCGCGCGGATCCACATGCCGTTGCGCATCTGCCGCCAGTACATGGCACGCGGATCGTGGTCGCAGCACGTGGCGATTTCGTCGCGGCGCGGCAACGGGTGCATGATCACGCCGTCCTTCGGAAGGAGCTTGAGCTCTTCGGCGCCGAACTTGAACTTCGAGGTGTCGATCCGCGCGGACTCGCCCTTGTCCTTGTCCCACTCGTCCTGAATGCGCGTCATGTACACCGCGTCGGAAAGCGACGTCGCCTCGCGGAGATTGTCCGACAGCGCGTAGGAAACGCCCTTGGCCTTGAGGATATCCAGCACGTCCTCGGGGACCTGCAGTTCCTTCGGCGCCACGAACACCTGGCGGACGTTCTCGAAATTGGTGAGCAGGTACGACAGGGATCGCACCGTCCGCCCGCGCAGCAGGTCGCCGCAGAACGTGACCGTGCGGTTCTTGAGACCGCCCTTCGTCTCGAACGAACGCAGCAGCGTGTACACGTCGAGGAGCGCCTGCGTCGGGTGCTGGTCCTTGCCCGAACCGGCGTTGATGATCGGGATCGGACGGTCGGAGTTGGAAAGCTCCCACGCCATCTGCTCGGCGAGTCCCTTCTCGGGCGTGCGCATGATGATCATGTCGAAATACGAGGAGAAGGTGCGGATCGAATCCTCCTTCGATTCGCCCTTGAATTCGGACGACGTCGCCGCGTCGCGCACGCTGCCCGTGGTGAGACCCAGGATCTGGCACGCCGCCAGGTGCGACAGGAACGTGCGGGAACTCGGCTGCGAGAAGTAGAGCATCGCGCGCTTGTGCGCCAGAAGGCCCTTTAGGTAAAGCGCGCCTTCCCGCGACTTGTTGATGAAGCGGATGCGGTTCGCGAGCGCCGCCAGACGCTCCAGGAGCGCGCGGTCGAACTGCTGCGCGATGAGCGTATGATAGGGCGTGCCCGGCAGGTTCCAGTTTTCAAGATACGGCCGCTTGTCCTCCAGCGGAAGATTCTGGAAGTCCTTAAAACCAATCGACGTCAACCTCGCCATTTCGTTCCCCTCGCTTTCCATGATGATCATAAAAAAGGCGCACGCCTTAGCGTACGCCCTTGGGTCAAATGTTTTTCCGGTCGCACAACGCGCTCACGAAAAGCGCTTTTATCGTGTGCATTCGGTTTTCCGACTCGTCGAAGACCTTCGAGTATTTCGACTCGAACACCTCGTCCGTCACCTCCAGCGCGCCGGACTCCTTCGTCACGTCCGTGTTGAAATCGTGGAACGCCGGCAGACAGTGCAGGAACATGAGCTTGCCGTCCAGATTGCCCGTCGCGGCCATCAGCTCCATGTTGATCTGATAGGGGCGGAGCATCTTGATGCGCTCGGCCGTCTTGTCCTCTTCGCCCATCGACACCCACACGTCGGTGTACAGCACATTCGCGCCCTTGACGCCTTCCTTGGGGTCTTCGAACACCTTGATCGTGGAACCGTTCTTCGCGGCGACGGCCTCGGCTTCGGCCAAGACGTCCGGATCGGGCCACAGCGCCTTGGGCGTGCAGCACACGTAATTGACCTTCGCCTTCGCGCAGCCCATCATGAGCGAATTCGCGACGTTGTTGCGGCCGTCGCCCACGTAGGCGACCGTCACGCCTTCGAGCGTGCCGAATGTCTCCTTCACGGTGAGCAGGTCCGCGAAGATCTGCGTGGGATGGTACGCGTCCGTGAGGCCGTTCCACACGGGAACGCCGCTCCACGTCGCGAGCTCCTCCACCGTCTCCTGCTTGAAGCCGCGGAACAAAATGCCGTCGTAGATGCGCCCGAGCACGCGCGCCGTGTCCTTGACGCTTTCCTTCTTGCCGAAGTGGATGTCG
>DCIH01000039.1:26311-26945 GCA_002317575.1 Verrucomicrobia bacterium UBA1731
TGGACGAGTTGCGCGTGCGCGTGGAGCTCTTCTCGAAGATGAGCGCGATGTTCTTGCGTTTGAGCAAGTCCCCGCGCACCCCGCCCTTGCGGCGCGCCTTGAGCTGCGCGGCGAGGTCAATGAGGTTGAGCATCTCTTCGTCGGTGAAGGACGTCATGCGCAGCAACGAACGCCCCTTCAAACTGTCCATCCAAGTCAACATACCATTCTCCCTTAAACGACGAAAATTGTACCACGTTTGCCGCGCCCCCGGACAACAAAATCACATGTCCCCCGTCGCGTCGGCTCCTCACCGTAGAGCGGTGCGTCCCGCACCGCGCAGAGGCGCCCTCACAGAAGAAGCGGCGCCCTCGCCGCTTCAAAAGCGCTTCTTCCGAGATATCCCCGCCCTCCCCGTAGACGCATCGTTTTACGGCAGTTGCGCGAGGATCGGCGCCGCCGGGGTGACGAGCTTTGAGAAGGCGAAGAGCGACTTGCCGAGGTCTTTGAGCGAGGCACCGACATGGTAGACCGTCGTATCGACGATGAGAAAGCGGTCGTGCGCTCCGCGATAGGGCTTGACCGTGATCGGGGCGTACTGCGCGTTATGACGGCGCACGTCGAGCGCGAGTTTCTTGGAGTAGTTCTTGGTGTA
>DCIH01000039.1:27053-27425 GCA_002317575.1 Verrucomicrobia bacterium UBA1731
CCGAGCGGATGATCTTGAGCGCGACATCGTAGGCATCCTTGATCTGTCCCTCGAAGAGGACGCCCTCGACGGGCGGCAGGGCGGTCTTGACGAAGAACCCGACCTGTTCCTTGAGGTCGATCACGTCCTGCTCTGTCTTCGCCAACCGGCGGTCCATTCTGTCTTCCAGCTGGTTGAGGCGTTCGTTGACGGCGTAGCCCTTGAGCAGATACGCCTTGAGGACTTGCGTCGCCCAGATGCGGAACTGCGTCGCCCGTACGGAATTCACGCGGTAACCGACGGCGATGATGGCATCGAGGTTGTAGCAATTCACGTTGTGCGTTTGCGTCTTGCCGGGCATCGCACCATGCGAAGTGGTTGTTTCCATTTTGG
>DCIH01000095.1:0-120 GCA_002317575.1 Verrucomicrobia bacterium UBA1731
AGGGCTATCTGATCGACGGCCAGGGTAACTACGGCTCGCTCTACACGGGCATGCCGCACGCCGCCACGCGTTACATCGAGTGCCAGCTCACGGAGCTGGCGCGCAAGGAGGTCTTCAACA
>DCIH01000095.1:243-813 GCA_002317575.1 Verrucomicrobia bacterium UBA1731
CCGTGGGCCTTTCCACGAGCATCCTGCCGCACAACTTCATCGAACTGCTGGAGGCGGAGATCTGCTGCATTCAGAAAAAGAAGTTCCAGCTTTTCCCGGACTTCCAGCTCGGCGGCATCATGGACGTCTCCGAGTACGAGGACGGCCTGGGCAAGGTGAAGGTGCGCGCCGTCATCGAGAACGAGGACAAGAACCGGCTCGTGATCACCGAGCTGCCCTGGGGCGAGACGACGGAGTCGCTGTCGAACTCCATTGAGGAGGCGATCCGGAAGAAAAAGGTGGCCGTCCGCAAGATCCACGACTTGACCGCCGCCGAAGTGCGCATCGAGCTTGAGCTCGCCACGGGCGCCACGCAGGAGAAGGTGAAGCAGGCGCTCTACGCGTTCACCACGTGCGAGAAGTCCATTTCGTCCCGTCCGATCGTGCTCGCGGACGGCAGGCCGCGGCTGATGACCGTGACGCAGATCGTCCAGCACAACGCCGATCGTCTCATGTTCCTCACCAAGCGCGAGCAGGAGATCCGCCTGGGCGAACTGGACGACGCGTTCCACGCGCGCACGCTCGACCGCA
>DCIH01000095.1:978-1455 GCA_002317575.1 Verrucomicrobia bacterium UBA1731
CCAGTTCGACATCAACAAGAACCGCCAGGACATCGAGGAGATCCTCGCCGAGGAGAAGCAGGTCAAGGACAACCTCGATCATCTGCGCGCGTTCACGGTGAAGTACCTCAAGGGCCTCGTCTCGGCCTACAAGAAGAAATATCCGCGCTGCTCGAAGATCGCGGACGGCGCGTTCGTTCAGGCCGACGTGCGCAAGCTCACCGCAAGCGAGCTCACCATCCGCTACGACAAGGAAAACCACTACGTCGGTTCGGGCATCCGCAACGGCGACGAGCTGTTCAAGTGTTCGTCCGTGGACAAGCTGCTTCTCGTGTGGAAGGACGGCCGCTACAAGATGTGTCCGCCGGACGACAAGATCTTCGTGGACAAGGATCTGCTGCAGGTCATCCTGTTCAATCCCGAGAAGGACCGCGACCGCGCCTGGACGTGCGTGTACGAGGAGCCGCTCTACGGCTTCGCGTACATCAAGCGCTTCAC
>DCIH01000095.1:1529-2536 GCA_002317575.1 Verrucomicrobia bacterium UBA1731
CAGCCGGACTGTCCCGAGACGCTGTATGTGAAGTACAAGCCCGCCAAGGGCCAGAAGATCCACCAGCAGTACTTCCTGCCGCAGGAACCCGTGGACCGCGTGAACACCGAAACCGGCAAGCTCGAGAAGCGGCCGGTGGTCGAAGTGCGCGGCGCGTCGGCCCGCGGCCGGCAGCTCACCACGAAGGGCATCGCGCGCATCGCCGGTTCGAAGGGCGCGTGGTGGGACGACAAGGAAACCTCTCCGAAGGGCGTGCTGGACTGACGGGGCGCGACGATGGCGGATTTCGTCCACCTCCATCTGCACACGACGTATTCGCTGCTCGACGGGCAGTGCGGCATCGTGCCGCTCGTGAAACGCGCCCGCAAGCTGGGCATGCCCGCGTTGGCCGTCACGGACCACGGCAACCTCTACGCGCTCAAGGCCTTCTATGACGAGTGCCGCTCCAAGAAGGAGAAGACCTACGGCGATCTCGCCGGCGTCCACGTGAAGCCCATCCTCGGCTGCGAGGCGTACGTCACGAACCGCGACCACCGCGAAAAGGACAAGACGGAGACGCGTTTCCACCTGTGCCTGCACGCGATGAACCTCACGGGTTACCACAATCTCGTGAAGCTCATCTCCGAGGCGCACTGCAACGGCTTCTACTACCACGCCCGCATCGACCACGCGCTCCTGGAGAAATACCACGAAGGCCTCCACTGTTCGGCGGCCTGCATCGCGGGCGAAGTCGCCAGCGCGATCGACAACGGCCGCATGGACGAAGCGGAGAAGGTCGCGCGCTGGTACAAGGACCTTTTCGGCGAAAACTACTCGCTCGAAGTGATGCTGCACCAGTCCAAGAAGGGCAACATCCCGATGGACGCGCAGCTCGACCACCAGCGCCTCTACCAGCGGCAGCTCGCCGTGGCGAAGGGCATGCTCGAACTCGGCAAGAAGCTCGACGTGCGCGTCATAGCCACGAACGACGTCCACTTCCTGGACGCGGAGGACGACGACTCGCACGA
>DCIH01000095.1:2560-3859 GCA_002317575.1 Verrucomicrobia bacterium UBA1731
CGGGCAAGAAGATGTCCGACCCCGGGCGCATGATCTACACGGGCGAGGAATGGTTCAAGACCGCCGACGACATGGCGCGCCTCTTTCCGGAACATCCCGAACTCCTGTCGAACACGCTGGACGTCGCCGAGCGGATCGAAGAGTACAAGCTCGACAGCGATCCGATCATGCCGAAGTTCCCGATCCCCGCCGAATTCGGCACGGAAGAAGAGTACGCGAAGAAGTTCGACGAAGCGGCCCTCAAGGAGCAGTTCAACACCCAGGACAAGCCCGCGAACTACGACCGTCTCGGCGGCTACGAGAAGGTGCTGCGCATCAAGTTCGAGGCCGACTACCTCGCGTCGATGGTGTGGGAAGGATCCAAGCGCCGCTGGGGCGATCCCGTCCCCGCGGAAATCGCGGAGCGCGTCCAGTTCGAGCTGGACACGATCCGCACGATGGGCTTCCCCGGCTACTTCCTGATCGTGCACGACTACATCTTCGCCGCCCGCAAGATGGGCGTGTGGGTGGGGCCCGGCCGCGGCAGCGCCGCCGGCGCGGCCGTCGCGTACGCGCTGGGCATCACCAACGTCGATCCGATCAAGTTCGACCTGCTGTTCGAGCGCTTCCTCAATCCGGACCGCATCTCCATGCCGGACATCGACGTGGATTTCGACGACGACGGCCGCGGCCGCGTGCTGGAATACGTCACGCAGAAGTACGGCGCCGACCACGTGGCCCACATCATCACCTTCGGCCAGATGGCCGCGAAGTCCGCGATCAAGGACGTCGGCCGCGCGATGGATTATCCGCTTGCGGACACGAACAAACTCGCGTCCTACGTGCCCGACGCGCCGAAGATCACGTTCGCGAAGGCGCTCAAGTCCGGCGAATGTCCCGATCTCCAGGCGGCGTTCGATTCGCCGGACCCCACGGTCCACCTGCTGATGGAACGCGCCAAGCGCCTCGAAGGGTGCATGCGGCAGCCCGGCGTCCACGCGTGCGGCGTCATCATCTCCCGCGATCCCGTGGTGGAGACGCTTCCCGTGGTGCCCACCGAGGGCGAGTCGCTCTTGACGACCCAGTACGACGGCCACTTCGTGGAGCCGGTGGGCCTTTTGAAGATGGACTTCCTGGGCCTCAAGACGCTTTCCGTGGAGAAGGAATGCCTCGCGCTCATCAGGAAGTTCCGCACGAAAGAGGAGCTTACGGACGACGCCTTCGGCCGCACGCTCGACACGGACAACATCCCCGACGACGACGTCGAGACGTACAAGCTCTTCGGCCGCGGCGAAACGACGGGCCTTTTCCAGTTCGAAT
>DCIH01000095.1:3893-4403 GCA_002317575.1 Verrucomicrobia bacterium UBA1731
AGAAGCACCTGATGGCGCTTCAGCCCGAAAAGCTCACCGACCTCGTCGCCATGAACGCCCTCTACCGTCCGGGTCCGATGGCGTACATCCCCGACTTCATCGACCGCAAGCAGGGCCGCAAGCCGGTCGTCTACGACCATCCCGAGATGGAGCCGCGCCTGAAGGACACCTACGGCATCACCGTCTACCAGGAACAGGTGATGCTGCTCTCGCGCGACCTCGCGGGTTTCACGCGCGGCGAGTCCGACAAGCTCCGCAAGGCCATGGGCAAGAAGCTCATGGACATCATGGCCGAGCTCAAGGAGAAGTTCGTCAAGGGCTGCCTCGCGAATCCCAAGTTCCGCATCGGCAAATGGCAGGACGAAGGCGAGGCCCGCAAGCTCATCGACAAGATCTGGACCGACTGGGAGGCGTTCGCCTCGTACGCGTTCAACAAGTCGCATTCCGTGTGCTACGCCTGGGTCGCGTACCAGACGGGCTACCTCAAGGCGCACTATCCGGCCGAGTTCA
>DCIH01000095.1:4448-6320 GCA_002317575.1 Verrucomicrobia bacterium UBA1731
TCGACAAGCTGCCCGGGTTCGTCGCGGAGGCGGCGGAGATGGGGCTCGAGGTGCTGCCGCCGGACGTGAACGAAGCATATCCGCGCTTCACCCCGGTGCGCGGCCGGCACGCCATCCGCTTCGGCATGGCCGGCATCAAGGGCGTGGGCGAGGCCGCCGCCGAGGCGATCGTCGAAGAACGCGAAAAGAACGGTCCGTACCAGGGGCTCCTCGATTTCGCGATGCGCCTCGCGGGCGCGGCCGTGGTGAACAAGCGCGTCCTCGAAAACCTCGTGTCCGCCGGCGCGTTCGATTCGTTCATCGCGAAGAACCCCGGTTTCCACCGCGCGCGCTACTTCAACAACATCGCCTTCGTGCTCGCGCAGGCCGCGGGCCGCGCGAAGGAGCGCGCGAGCTCCCAGCTGGGCTTCTTCGACGTCCTCGACGCGAGTTCGCCCGCCGCCGAGGTTTCGGACGACAAGCTCCCCGATTGTCCGCCCTGGCCCGTGGCGCAGAACTACAAGGCCGAACGCGACCTGATGGGCATTTACATGACGGGCCACCCCCTCGGCGCCTACCGGCACGTGCTCGAATCGCTTTCCACCTACAAGCTCGCCGAACCGCCGCCGATTCCGTTCGCATCCGAAACGCCGGACGGCCGTCCCGCCCGCGTGGGCGTGCGTCTGGGCGGTCTTCTGAAGAGCTGCCAGGTGCGGATGTCCAAGCCGAAGAAGGAAGGCGACGTGCCGCAGCCGTGGGCGATTCTCGAAATCGACACGGGCGAGGGCGTCACCGAGGCGCTCGCGTTCGCGAAGACGTACGCCAAGATGAAGGACTGGCTGCCGAACTGCGTGGACCAGCCCGTCCTCGTGTGCGGCGAGCTCTCGCACCGCACGAACCGCGACACGCACGAGGAGGAGGAGGCGATCCAGCTCGTCGTGCGCGAAGCGTACACGCTCGAGGACGGCCAGAAGCTTTTCTCCGAGGAGGGGCTCGTGGTCGCGTTCGACCACGACGACGCCGATCTCGTGGACAAGGGCGCCGCGCTGAGCGCGCTCGCCGAAGCGCATCCCGGCGCGCTCAAGCTCACCGTGCACCTGATGCATGCGGACGGCGCGGTGATGTCCATCTCGTTTCCGCACGGCGTCAATCCGGACGGCGAATTCCTGCACGCGCTCGAAACGTTCGTGCCGAAGGACCGCTACCGCTTCATTTCCAGCAACAGGATCTTCGCGGAGGAGAGGCCGAAATGGGAAAAGAAAAAGAAGTTCTGACGGCGAACGCGGCGCTGTACAAGCGCGCGGCGAAAGTCATTCCCGGCGGGGTCAATTCGCCCGTGCGGGCGTTTCACGGCGTGGGCGGCACGCCGCTTTTCGTTTCCGGCGGACGCGGCGCGAAGGTGTTTTCCTGCGACGGCCGCACGCTGGACGACTACTGCTGCAGCTGGGGCGCGATGATCCTCGGCCACGGTCGGCGCGAAGTCGCCGCCGCGGCGGCCGAAGCCGCGCGCACGGGGTCCACGTTCGGCATCGCGACGGACCGCGAGGTTCTCTTCGCCGAGCGCCTCTGCGCCGCCGTGCCGGGACTTGAACAGGTGCGGTGCGTCTCGAGCGGCACGGAGGCCGTGATGACGGCCGTGCGCCTCGCGCGCGGCGCCACGGGCCGCGCGTGCATCGTCAAGTTCGACGGTTGCTACCACGGCCATTCCGACGCCATGCTCGTGAAGAGCGGCTCCGGGCTTCTCACGGGCGGCGGCGCGTCCTCCGCGGGCGTCACGGCGGGCGCGGCGGCGGACACGCTCGTGCTGCCGTACAACGACCTCGCGGCGGCGGAGAAGCTCTTCGCCGCGCGCGGGAACGAAATCGCGGGCGTCATCGTGGAGCCGGTCGCCGG
>DCIH01000097.1:0-225 GCA_002317575.1 Verrucomicrobia bacterium UBA1731
GTCTCGCTCGAGGGCACGGAGCGTCTCGTGAAGGCCGCGCTCGACTACGCGATCGCGAACGACCGCAAGAGCGTGACGCTCGTGCACAAGGGCAACATCCAGAAGTTCACCGAAGGCGCGTTCCGCGACTGGGGCTACGCCCTCGCGCAGCGCGAATACGGCGCGACGCCGATCGACAAGGGTCCGTGGTGCGAATTCAAGAACCCGAAGACGGGCCGCACGATC
>DCIH01000097.1:266-458 GCA_002317575.1 Verrucomicrobia bacterium UBA1731
TCTGCGACGCGTTTCTGCAGCAGATCCTCACGCGCCCCGCGGAATATGATGTGATCGCCACGCTGAACCTGAACGGCGACTATGTCTCCGACGCGCTCGCCGCCACGGTGGGCGGCATCGGCATCGCGCCCGGCGCGAACGTCAACTACCAGACGGGCGTCGCCGTGTTCGAGGCGACGCACGGCACGGCGC
>DCIH01000097.1:514-17562 GCA_002317575.1 Verrucomicrobia bacterium UBA1731
CTCTCCGGCGAGATGATGCTCCGGTACATGGGCTGGACCGAGGCGGCGGACAAAATCGTCCAGGCGATGGACAAGGTGATCGCCGCGAAGACGGTCACCTACGACTTCGCGCGCCAGATGGAAGGCGCCACGGAAGTGAAGTGCTCGGAATTCGGGAACGCCCTCGCGGCGGCGATGTGATGAACGGCAGCTTCCGCAACAGGGGCCCGCGCGAACTGTGCACGGGCGGCGAGTGGATCTACGGGCGCAATCCCGTGATCGAATGTCTGCGCGCCGGCCGTCGCACGGTGACGGAGATGATCCTGCCGCCGCACGAGAAGAACGAGTCGGACGAGATCGTCTCGCTGCGCCTGACGGCGCAGCAGCGCCACATCATGATCCGCAACGAGCCGCGCGAGAAGCTGGACCGTCTGGTGAAAGGCGGCCACCACCAGGGCGTGGCGCTCAAGACGACGGGCTACCCCTACGTCGGTTTCGAAGACGTCCTCCGCGACGTGGAGGAGGACGAGAACGCGATGGTGGTCGTTCTCGACCATCTCGAGGATCCGCAGAACGTCGGCTCCATCCTGCGCAGCGCCTGCGCGGCGGGCGTGAAGGGCGTGATCATCGCCGAGGACCGCACGGCGGGCGTGACGCCCGCGGCGGTGCGCGCGAGCGCCGGCGCCTCCGAGCATCTCAAGGTCGCGCACGTGGTCAATCTCGTGCGCGCGATGAAGGATCTGCAGAAGGCGGGCATGTGGTTCACGGGCCTCGACTGGGGCGAGGACGCCAAGCTCTACACCGAGATCGACTTCAAGGGCCGCTCGGGTCTCGTGGTGGGCGCGGAAGGGGACGGCATCTCGCGTCTCGTGCGCGAGACGTGCGACTTCATCGCCGAGCTGCCGATGCCCGGCGGATTCGAATCGCTCAACGCGGGCGTCGCCGCGGGCGTCGCGATCTACGAGATGCTCCGCCAGAAGGGCGCTTGATTCCGCGTACGGGAAGCGCGCGATGTTCCAGGTGCGATCCTACATGCTCGACGTGAGCCGGGACAAGATCCCGACCATGGCGACGCTGAAGAAGATCGTCGACCTCCTGGCGCGCTTCAAGTACAACCAGTTCCAGCTGTACGTCGAGCATGCGTTCGCCTATTCCGCGCACAAGAAGGTGTGGGAGAAGGCGTCTCCGCTGACGGCGCAGGAGATGCGCCAGCTCGACTGCTACTGCCGCATGCACGACATCGAATTCGTGCCGAACCAGAATTCGTTCGGGCATCTGGAGCGGTGGCTCGTCAAACCCGAATACAACCATCTGGCGGCGATGCCCAAAGGCGGCGCGCGCACGCCGTGGGGCACGGTGAAGAAGTTCCCCACCACGCTCGATCCGAAGAATCCGGAGTGTCTGACGTTCCTCGCGGGGCTCTACGACGAGCTGCTGCCGAACTTCACGTCGGACCTCTTCAACGTCGGCTGCGACGAGACGTTCGAGATCAAGGATCCCGAAGAATACCTCGGGTTCGTCTTGAAGGTGTTCGACCTCGTGCGCGCGCGCGGAAAGCGTCCGATGTTCTGGGGCGACATCGTCCTGAAGCATCCGGAGCTCGTCGCGCGTCTGCCCAAGGACGCGATCGCGCTCGACTGGGGCTACGAAGGCAACCATCCGTTCATGAAGGAGGCGGAGCAGTTCGCGAAGGCGGGGCTCGAGTTCTACGTGTGTCCGGGCACGAGCGCGTGGAATTCGCTGTGCGGGCGCGTGGAGAACATGCGCGAGAACATGGCCGCCGCGGAGGCGGGCGGCCGCGCGTTCGGGGCGAAGGGGTTTCTCGTCACGGACTGGGGCGACGGCGGACACTGGCAGCCGCTGGCGGCGTCTTTGCCGGGTCTCGTGCTGGGCGGATGGACGGCGGAATCGGGCGCCACGGCGACGCGCATGAATCTCGAGGAGACGCTGGACGCGATCATGGGCGTTCCCCTGGGCGGCGTGCTGCTCAAGCTCGGCACGCTCTATCTGCGCGGCGGCGCGTTGCGCGCGAACGCGTCGGAACTCTTCCGCATCCTCGCCGAGGACCGCGGCTACTCGCGTCATCCCGGGCTCACGGACGCGGTGCTCGCGGAGATCTCCTCGGTGGCGGACGCATGCCGCCACGAGGCGACGAAATACTGCGGGCTCGCGTATCCGAATGTGTGGGCGGAGGAGATCGCGTACATGGCCTCGCTCGTGGAGGCGGCGTGCCATCGCCGCGACGCGGGGCGCCTGAAGCATCTGCGCGAAGAGCACGAGCATGTGTGGAAGCTGCGCAACCGCGAGGGCGGACTCGCCGATTCGCTCGCGAAGCTTCCCCGCTTTTGACGCCGAATGGCGAAATCCTTGGAAATTTCGGGGTGACGTCATTTTCCCCCTTGCAAAATGGGGCTGAAAGCGCTATATTATCAGCCGTATCGGGGATTCACCCCGAAACAAAACAAGGAACGAACAAAATGGCTAAGAAAGTCCCGTCCACCAAGACCGAAATCATGGCGGCCCTCGCTGAAGCGGCCGGCATCTCCAAGAAGCAGGCTGTCGCCGCGTACGAAGCGCTCCTCCAGATCGCTTACGAAGGCGCGAAGCTCCCCAAGGGCCTCATGCTCCCCGGTCTCGGCAAGATCCTGAAGGCGAAGCGGAAAGCCCGCGTTGGTCTCAACCCGCTCACCAAGGAAAAGATCAAGATCCCCGCCAAGACGGTCGCCAAGTTCCGCCTTTGCAAGGCCGCCAAGGAAGCCGTCCTCGCCAAGTAAGCGAGCCGCCTTCAAGGCAATCGGAAAGGGCCGCGGTTTTCCGCGGTCCTTTTTGCTATACTACGGCGTCATGGGGAGAACGGCGAAAATCGTTTTGTTGATTGCCGCGCTTGCGATTACGGCCGGCGCGGCGACATTCGTCGTGAAGACGTTGCCCGCGTCCGAGGACTTCGTCGAGCCCAGCACGCAGAACGAAGTGGACCACGCGCTCGACCTGGGCGAAGCGTTCCTCGCGCGCACGGGCGACACGAACGCGCCGAACGCGGCGCTCGCGTTCGCGTGGACGAACGGCCAGACGCGGTCCGCCGTGGCGCGCAAACTTGTGGCGCTCCAGCGCGGCGACGGACGCTGGGAAGGCACGAACGCGACGGTCACCGCCGTGGAAATCCTGAAAGGACTCTGAGATGCATCCTGATTTGTTTTCGCTTGGACCACTTCATGTGAAGACGTATGGCGCGTGTATGGCTGTTGGGTTTCTCGTCGCGTGGCAGGTCGTCGCCTGGGCGTGCAAGCGCACAGGCCGTTCCATGGACAAGCTTTCGAATTTGCTCGTGGCGCTGATGATTTCGGGCGTGGTCGGGAGCCGCATCGCCTATGTGGTGGAGCACTGGTCGTCCGAGTTCGCCGCGCATCCGCTGCAGGTCATCCGCGTGGACCAGGGCGGACTCATGTTCTACGGCGGACTCATCCTCGCGCTCGTCACGTTCCTCGCGTGGTGCCGCCTGAAAAAGGAACCGGTGCTGCCGCTCGCCGACGTGCTGGCGATCGTGATTCCGCTGGGGCACGCGTTCGGCCGCATCGGCTGCTTCTTCTACGGGTGCTGCTACGGGCGCCTTTCCGAGTGCGCGCTCGCCGTGCGTTTTCCGCGCGGCAGTCCGGCATGGTACGAGCAGCAGCACGCGGGGTTGGTCGACGCGTCCGCGCCATCGGCGCTCGGCGTGTTGCCCACGCAGCTCTTCGAGGCGGCGGCGTGTCTGGCGATCTTCGCGGGCCTTTTCGCCTGGTACGCGAGGTGGAGCGCGTCCCCCCGCGCGGACCGCGGCGGCCGTTTCGCCGGCGCGTATTTCATGGCGTATGCGGTGGTGCGTTTCGGCATGGAGTACCTGCGCGGCGATCCGCGCGCCGCGGTGGGGCCGTTCTCCATTTCGCAGACCATATCGCTGGCGCTCTTCGCCATCGGCGCCGCGCTCGTTGCGTGGTCGTCGCGAACGCCTGCGAAAAAAATGTAACCTTCACAACGCTTTCGTGTATTCCAAAATACAGGCGACTTTTGGCGAATGTCCGGCAATCTATAGAATCAAGGGCTATTGGGGGAGAGACATGGAGTTTGAGGAACTGCTGAAGGAACTTTCGGCGCGCATGGGCGGCGAGATCGAACTGACGCCGAACGAGGAAGGCATCGTGGCGCTGGATGTGGACGGCATGGAATTGTCCGTCCTTCATTTCGCGCCGGTGCACCGTTTGGTCCTCTCGGGCGTGATCGGCGTGCCGCCGCCGGAGGAGAAGATCGAGCGCCTGTACCACGTGATGCTGCAGTCGAACTACCAGTTCCGCGGAACCTTCGGCTGCACGCTGTCGATCAATCCGAATTCGGACGAGGTTTCTCTCTGCAAGCAGATTCCCCTTGCGATTCTCGACGGCGAGTCGTTCTTCGCTGAGGTCGAGCGGTTTGTGAACATCATGTCCACGTGGCGGACGCTGCTGAACGACTTCCGCGGCGACGAGGCGGAAATTGCCGACCGCTACGCCAATGTGGTCCGCGATTTGGCGGCATTCTTGCGGCCTTGATGGGTTTGAACGGAAAAATCGGGAGGGGATGACCATGGGATCTGCGATGAATGTTAACACGTCGGACGCCGCTATCAAATTGATGCAGTCAGTGGCCCGCATGGCCATGCACGCCGGCAAGGGCGTCGACAAAGGTGCCGGTACCGGTTATGTGGGCATGCTGGGCGGCATGCCGATCAAACTCGCCACGCACCACGACGAGCGCACGCGCGCGGAAAAAACCGCGCTGAAGGAGAACTGCGCGGAACTGCGCGGTGCGATGAAATCGGCCGTGGACACCCTGCTGAAGTCCGCCGGCAAGAACGCCGACGACAAGGCGGTTCGGGACATCTACAAGAACCTCGGCCTGGATCCCCAAGGCAAGGAACTGAAGAGCGCTCCGCTGCTCACCCGCAGCAAGGCGTTGGCCGTGATCAAGGACCTGAGCAAGATCGTCGGCGCGCCGTTGGCGGGAAAGCTGGAATCCCTCGAAGGCGAGAAGACGATCAAGGAATCGAGTGCTAAAAAACTCGGCGCGGCGTTGAACGACGCGCTCGAGATGCGGACGAAATTCATGACGGAGACGCTCAAGCCGATTCTGGAAGACCGTTTGCCGGGGCCGGAGAACGAGACGAAGCGCTACAACCTCGCCATGGAGATTTCGACGCGCATCATCGTCAGAAACGGCGAACTGGGCGTGTTGGGGACGGGCATCAGCCTGGGAACCGAGTTGAACGCGAGCGACAAGCGAATCGTGGGCGGCGCAAAATTCGGGCAAACGGTGAACCGGCTTCTGGGTTCCGGCCGCGGCAACGATTTCGCCGAAGCCGTCGCCGTGCTGTTCCACAAGACGGCCGTCGCCCCCGACGCGAACTGGGACGTCGCCCAGCTCCAGAAACCGGTGCCCGTGGCGAAGGGGGATGTCGTCCGGGAACTCAGGCTGCCGCCGGCCGGCGCGGAGAGGTCGTTCGCCATCTTCAAAAACATCGCCACCGTTCTGCCGCCGGTGACGAGCGAAAAGGACGGCAGAAAGTCGGTTTCCTATTCGAGCTTCCACACCTGGCTGGCGCATGCGTCCGCCGAGGCGGCCGGCAAAAGCGTCGAGGCGCTCACGCTTGGCGACGTCCGGGCGTTCGTCAAGGAAAACTGGAACGCCCGACCGAAAACGTTGGGGGCTCAATGGGTAGCCAAGCCCAATGTGTCTTACGGTTTCGAGTTTCCGATTTCCCATTTCTTCAAGGTGGCGCAGGAATCGCTCGCGTCCGACATGGCGTTTTCCACCGCAGAAGAACTGGCCGCCGCATCCGACGAGTCGTTCGCCGCGGCGCTTGCGCAGTCCGGCGCGAACAAATTCGAGGTCGTGTACACTAGCGTGAACGACTTGTACTACGGCGGCGGCGGTTTGGTGGCGGTGAACGAGGAAAAATTCTCCGTGGGCGCGGACGAAGTGACGTCGCGCGTCACGCCCAAGCGCAAATACGAGCATCCCGCACCGAAATCGGTCGTCTCGAACTTGGCGTTGACCGAACTCGAGAAGAACGGCCAGACGGTGTTCAAGGCGCTCCGCTTCGGAAGCGTCAATCTGCACGACGGGAGCAGTGACGAAAAGCAGATGGCGCATTACGGCCAGCTGGTGGAGCAGACGCTCCTGGCGAACCCCGAACTGCTCGCCCAAGCGAAAGAGACGGGCAAAATCGATCTGCCGCTGTGCCGTGTCGACATGGCCGGCAAAGCCGACATGGACAAGTGCGCCCGAAAGTATTCTCTGGAAATCGACGGCAAAACCATTGAAGTCACCCCGAAGGAAACGCATTTCCGTTTGGCCACGGACAGCGCCGTGTCCGTTTCGCTGCTGAACGGCACGAAAACCGAATACCGGGCGCTTTCGAAAAAAGACGTCGAGCAGAACGACAAGGCGCTCGCAACGCTGCTGGAGAGCGCCAAGACGTCGGCCGATCCGCAGGTGAAGGAGCTGGCGAAGCAGCTGAAGGACTACTGGTCCGACGTCAAGAGTCGCCACTGCGACAAGGACGGGAACCTCCAGCTGTTCGCGGGATACGGCGCCGAAATGATGAAGTTCGGCGCGCGGATCACGGTGCTGTCCCAGAAACTCGGCAACGTGCCGTCCTTCAATTGCGACGGCGGGCGCGACCGCACGGGACTCATGGACGTCGAGTGCAAGACGCTGGCGTTGTGGCTGGCGGACGGCAAGACGCCGCCGCCCATCACGGGCAAGGCGGACTTGATGAACGAGCTTCGCGCGCAGGTGCGCCGCGATTCGGGGAACCAGCAGATCGCCCGCCAAATCAAGCTGAACGACGACGACATGTATCTCAATCAGGTGCGATCCCTGGGGTCGGACCTGCCGAAGGAGATCCGCTCGAACGACGGCGGCAGCATGGTTCCGTGGAAAGACCGGTTCGAGCGCACATCGGGACTGGACGCCCTGTACGTCGTGAAGGCGCCGCCGAGCGCCCCCGCGCAGAAGATGATCGCCGCCAACCACGCCACTGCGGTGTCGCAGCTGGTCAAATGGTGCAACGCCACGCTTGCCGCAACACGCGCAGACATTGCGGACGGCAAGCAAGTCGATTTCAACACCGGGCGGCTTAAACACCTGATTGGCGCCTTTGGCGAGACGGAGGCGACCCAGAAGGCATGGGCGGAGAAGTATTTGCGCAACCACCCGGAAATCGACCAATACTGCGACACATATCCGGGGGACGAGGCCGTCAAGCGGTTTGACGAAATGTATGCGGAGCAGTTGAAGACGGCACTTTCCCAGGCGATGCGGTTTGAAGCTCATGTGGACACGAACGGTTTCGCCTCAACATTCATCCGGGAAATGGTCGACAGCAAGGTCGACAGCGTCACCATCAATGGTCAGCCGCCAAGGAGCGAGCGTCAGCATGCGGACATCGATCCCTGCCATGGTTCCGACAACGCCATTTTGGGGAAGCCGAGATCCGAACGGTGCAAGGCGTTTCTGGAACAGTTGGCGGAAGTGATTCCGGATCCCGGCATGCGCTGCTTCGTGACGGCGGCCATCACCCCGAACGGGTTCGAGATGATGCTGGGCGCCAAATTGATGGAGGGTGCCGCCATCAACGACCTCTACACGGGTGCCGCGAACACGCTCAAAGACAAGATCCTCGCCGGTGGCAACAATGTGGACAATACGCAGATCTCGCTCACGGTGGGCGAGGACGGATCGATCGACATTCGTCTTCTGGGCGGTCCCGGTGTTTGCCTCATGGGCGCCGAACTGGTGCCGGGCGCCGGAACGTCCGAAGTCCAGTTGTTCGACATGAAATTCGAGTCGCGCATCCACATCCCCGGCGGACAGAAGGTGGCCGTCGGGGAAGCGCCTCAGTTCACGTGCAGCATTCAGCGGCCCGAATGAGGAACGCCGAGGCGTGGAAGACCTGGTGTGGCGGAGATTGCCATCGTCCGCCTGAGATTTCGACTCTAGCCCGGAAACGCTTGCGGCGGGGGCGGATATTTGGTTAAATATCCGCCTATGCCTTCAAAGGATTTCAGAGAGAAGTTCGAAGCCGCGAAAAAGCTCCTCGGACAGTCCAAGACGGTGCTCGTTTCCGGGCATCTGAGCCCGGACGGCGATTCGCTTGGCTCGATGATCGCGCTCGCGCGCATGCTCACCGCGGCCGGTTGGCAGGCGTACGCGGCGGCGGACGTGAAAGCGCTCGGAAAACCCGGTTTCCTTGAAGGTGTCGCCGATCTGATCCCGCTCAAATCGCTCAGAAAACGGAAGTTCGACTTGTTCTTTTACGTGGATGCGTCCACGCCGGACCGTTTGCCGCCCGAGGTGCGTCCGTTCGCCGAAAAGCTCCCCACGCTCACGATCGACCACCACGCCACCAGCACGGAACACGGCGACGTGTCCATCATCGACCCCATGGCGTCATCCGCCGGCGAGCTTGTGTGGCGCTTCGCGAAGTGGATGGAATGGCCCATGGATCGCGCCGTCGCCGAAGCATTGTGGGTGGCGATGATCACCGACACCGGCCGCTTCGCCTACGACTCGACGCGCCCCGAAACGCTCCGCGCCGCCACGGATCTCCTCAAACACGGCGTGCGCACCGCGTTCATCAACGACGTCATCTACTGCTCCTTCCCGATGAAGGCCATGGAGCTCAAGCGCCGCGCCTGGCGGTCGCTTCGCGTGTGGAAAAACCGCAAGGTCGCCGAAGTGTCGCTCGACCGGGACGATTTCCGCGAAGTGCGCGGCACCAAGGCCGAGGCCGAGGACGTGATCGAAATCCCGCGTCAGGTGGCTGGCAACCAGATCGCGCTTTTCTTCTACCAGATTCCGGACCGCACGCACGAGACGCGCATATCCGTCCGCACGCGCGCGCCGTGGGACGCGACCGTGCTCGCCAAGCGCTTCGGCGGCGGCGGCCACGTGCGCGCCGCGGGGTGCACAGTCCAGGGCGGCATGGCGGCGGCGAAGCGCCTGATGCGCGCCGCCGTGAAAGAGATGCTGAAAAAATGAAAACGGCCATCATCTTGACGGACGGCAAGGCCGGACACGAAAATCAGTCCAAGGCCTTCGCGCGCATGCTCGGGTGCGAGTACGCGCTCGTGCCCGTCGCGTTCAAGTCCAAGGCGCACAAGGTGTTGTCGTATCTGCTCGACCGCTTCGGCGTGCGGACGCTCAAGTTGTTCAAGCCGTTCGACGCTGAGAATGCTTGCGATGTGGTGATCGGGACGGGGTCGGGGACGTTCTACGCCGCGAAGGCGCTGGCGCGCACGCGCGGCGTCAAATGCGGCGTGGTGTTGTATCCGCGCGGGTACGATCTTGCGAGTTTCGATTGCGTGCTCGCACCTTCGTTCGACGCGCCCGCGAAGTTGCCGAATGTCGTCGAAATCCCCGCCAATCTCGTGGCGGCGGACGAAGCGTTCTACGAGAAGGGCGTCGCCGCGTTCCGCGAGCGCACGGCCGTGGCGCCCGAAATCGCGGTGATCGTGGGCGGTCCGAACAAGTGCTCGACCTTGACCGCGGACTGGATGAAGGCGCGGTTGGACGAAATCTTCGCGCAGCCCGGCGTCAAGGCGGTGACGACATCGCGCCGCACGCCGCCCGACGTGGAGGCCGTAGTCGATTCCTATCCGTGGGACTACAAGCTCATCTATTCCAAGGACCATTTCAATCCGATTCCCGCATTCGTGAAGCTCGCGAAGAAGCTCTATGTCACGGCGGAATCGACGGGGATGCTTTCCGAATCCTGCACCTTCGGCTCGGCCGAAGTGCATGCGCTGGACAATCTCCTGCCCGGTCCGCACAAGTTCCGCCGCTTCGTCGAGGGGCTTCGGATGGACGGTTACGTGGACGGCAACCGCAAGGTCGATTTGTCCGCGCAAAGCGCGCGCGCGAAGGAGTTGTTGGCGTGATCGGGGACTTCGAGATCGTGGCGCGCGACGCGTCCACCAAGGCGCGGCGGGGCGTGTTGCATCTCGCCCACGGCGACGTGGAAACGCCCGTGTTCATGCCCGTGGGGACGCAGGCCACGGTGAAGGCGCTGGAGCCACGCGATCTCGAGGAGAACGGCGCGTCCATCATCCTCGGCAACACCTACCATCTGCTGCTGCAGCCCGGTCCGGACGTGATCGGCCACTTCGGCGGTCTCCACACGTTCATGAACTGGAAGCGTCCGATCCTCACGGACTCGGGCGGGTTCCAGGTGTTTTCGCTCGCGAAGATCCGCAAGCTCACCGACCAGGGCGCGTTCTTCAATTCACACCTGGACGGCCACGAATTCTTCATGGGGCCGAAAGAGGCGATGGAGATGCAGCGCGTCTTGGGCAGCGACATCGCGATGGTGTTCGACGAGTGTCTGCCGTGGCCGTGTCCACGCGACCGCGCCGAGAAGAGCGTGGAGACGACGATCAAGTGGGCGAAGGCGTCCCTGGACGCACCGCACGCGGACGGACAGCTCGTATTCGGCATCGTCCAGGGTGGGGTTTACGACGACTTGCGCAGGCACTGCGCCGAAGAGCTCGTGAAGATGGATTTTCCCGGCTACGCCATCGGCGGCGTTTCGGTGGGCGAGCCGGAGGAGACGATGTACCAGGCCGTGGAGGCCTCGGTGCCGTACTTGCCGGAAAACAAGCCGCGCTACGTGATGGGACTCGGGGTGCTCCACCAGATGGCGCAGTGCGTCGCGCGCGGCGTGGACATGTTCGACTGCGTGCTCCCCACGCGCATCGCGCGCCACGGCACCGCCGTGACGCGCAACGGCAACGTCGCGATCAAGGCGGCGAAATGGATTTACGACGACTCGCCCGTGGAGGCGGGGTGCACATGCTATTGCTGCCGGAATTTCACGCGCGGCTATGTGCGGCACCTGCTGCACGCGGGCGAGATCCTGGGCGTGCGTTTGCTCACGATCCACAACGTGCATTGTCTCGTGAACTACATGGCGGACATGCGCCAGGCGATTTCGGACGGCACCTTCAAGGAGAAGTTTCTCGACCATGCGCCCGCGAATTGATTTCAAACTAACTGAAAGGAAAATGAAATGAACACGTTCGCACTTACGTCTTTCTTCGCGCAGGCGGCGGCGCCCGCCGCGCCGGCGGCCAACCAGCAGGCCGGCGGCATGGGCATGCTCGTGCCGATGCTCCTCATCTTCGCGATCTTCTACTTCATGATGATCCGTCCGCAGCAGCGCAAGGAAAAGCAGCGCCGGAAAATGATCGAAGAGCTCCGCGCGGGCGCGACGGTCGTGTTCTGCGGCGGCTTCATCGGCAAGATCGTCGAGGCGAAGGAAAAGACCTTCCGCGTCGAACTGAACCCCGGCAACGTGGTCGAAATCGTCCGCGCCGCCGTGCAGAGCATCGTCGAGCCCGAGCAGCCCGCCGCGAAGTGACATATGGCGTTCGAACGCCAGATGCCGGACAACCTGATGGTGCGTGACGCCCGGCTGTTCGGTTCGGTGCTCGAACGGCACCGTCTCGAGGATCCGCCTTCCGTGCATTGGGCGCGGTGGGCGGCCGCGGGAATCGCGCTCGTGATGATCGTCTCATTCTGCGTGACGCGTCATGTGTCGAGGAAACGCGCGTCCATAAAGATCGCGCCGTCCGCCGCGCAGGTTCCGTCCGTGGCGGCACCCGGTGCGACGAATGCGGTCGCTTGGCGTTTGCCCGGGCAGACATCCAAGCCGTCGGACAAGGCGAAAACGCCGCCTCCCGCGCCGTCGAAGCCGCCGTCCGCGGCGGCGCTTCAGGCCAAGCGCTGGCTTGACGGCGCGGCCAACCGTTCGCGCGAGGAGCGCATTCTTCTGGAACGGTTGGCGCAGGCCGAGCGCGAAGGCAACATGCGCATCGCCATTGACTCCATCGAGCAGCTGCGCAAGCGTCCCACGATGGCCGACATCGACGACGCGCTGGCGCGGCGCCTGGGCGCGCTGAACGTCGACTACATCCTGTCCGGCCAGCCCACGTTGTGGACAGCCGAAGTCGAATTGCGCGGCAACGACACGCCGTATCTCGTGGCGCGCCGCTACCGCACCACGGTGGAGGCGATCCGCCGGCTGAACAACCTCGCCGAAACACATGCGTTTCCGCTTTCCATGAAGAAGGCGCGCGTGCTGGAGTTCCCGCGCGCGTCGCTCGTGGTGCGCCAGAAGATGCACGTCGCCGATTTCACATTGAACGGCAAGTTCTTCAAGCGTTTCTACGTATCGACCTCGGCCGACACGAAACCGGGCGCGTATCCGATCGGGCGCGGCAAGGGCGAAGGCCCGTTGGAGCGCTTCAAGGCGCTCGGGCTCCGTTTCGCGCCCGTGGACGAAGCCGAGCTGCGCATGTTCCTCGCGCCGGGCGCCCAGCTCACCGTCTCCGACCTCTGACGGCCCTTCGGACGCGCGGGCCTCTCCGCGCCGAGTCCAGAAACGTGGTATACTTCCAATTCATGAATCTTGACGTCAAACGTATCTTGTCCCATGACTGCGGGCCGTTCTGGCAGTTCGTCAAATACGGCGTCATCGGGGTCCTTTCCACAGGCGTGCAGACGGGCATTTTCTATCTGCTCGCGTTCACGTGCCTGAAGTGCCTCACGCCCGACGATCTCGTGATCACGCTCGCGAAGAAGTTCCTGTCGGTCGATCTGCCGTCCGTGTCGTTCACGGGCCAGGAGGCGTGGTATGCGTCGCGCGGCACGATCGCCGCCGCGGCGACGGCGGTCGGGTTCGTGGTGGCGAATGTCTTCTGCTGGCTCATGAACCGCTGGTTCGTGTTCAAGCCCGGCAAGTTCAAATGGTACGCCGAGTTCGGCATGTTCTTCGGCGCGGCGACGCTGGCGACGGTAATCGCGCTCGGCGCCATGAAGCTGCTCATCGACGGTTTCGGTCTCATGACCACGCTTGCGGTGGTGGTGGAGGTCGTGGTGTCGTTTCTGGTGAACTTCTTCGTGCGGAAGTTTTTCATATTCAGGGGTTAGGAGTTAGGGGTTAGGGGTTAGGAGTTAGGGGTTAGGAGTTAGGGGTTAGGGGTGGCGGATATGAAGCGGGTTTTGTTTGCAGGGTTGATGGCTTTGGGATTGGCGGTTGAGGGAGGCGAGGTGAAGCCCACGTCGCCCGTGCGGCGCATCGCGGGATCGCGCGTGGGGTTCGTTCAGCGCATGCCGCCCGGCGTCACGGCGTTGCCGTACGGCAAGACGGCGGCCGGCGAACAGGCGCATCTGTACCGCGTGATGGGCGCGGGCGGGCTGGTGGCGGACTTCACCGATTTCGGCGCGCGCATCGTGCGTCTCTACGTGCCCGACAAATACGGCAATCTCGCGGATGTGGTGACCGGTTGCGACGAGGTCGCGCAGTTCACCACGGTGGACCGCGCCGCGGGCGCGACGATCGGCCGCGTTGCGAACCGGATCCGGGACGGCAAGTTCGTGCTCGACGGCAAGACCAACGAGATTCCGCGATCCGCGAACGCATCCTTCGCATGCCATGGCGGTCCGCAGGGGTTCGACCAGAAGATCTGGAAACTCATGGAGGCGGTGCGTCGTCCCGACGCGACGGGGCTCCGGTTCGAGTACGTGAGCCCGGACGGCGAAATGGGTTTCCCCGGCCGCTGCACGGTGACGGTGACGCATTGGATTACGAAGGACAACATCTGGCGCATCGAATACGAAGCGCGCGTGGACAAGAAGTGCCCCGTGAACCTCACGAACCACGTGTACTTCAATCTGAAGGGGTGCGGCGAGGGCACGGTGCTGGACCACGAACTGCAGATCTTCGCGGACAAGATCACCGAGACGGACGCGTACCAGATTCCGACGGGCAAGTTCCTGGACGTGAAGGACACGCCGTTCGATTTCACGACGCCGCACAAGATCGGCGCGCGCATGAAGGACCAGAGCGAGCAGTTCCGGTTCGGCAACGGCTACGACCACAATTGGGTGCTGCGCGGCGCGGACGGCAAGCTCGCGCAGGCGGCGAAGCTCGTGGAGCCGGCGACGGGCCGCACGCTGGAGGTGTGGACCACGGAACCGGGCATGCAGGTGTACGCGTGCAACAAGATGCCCGAGGGCGGACGCGTGTCGAAGGGCGGCAAGCGCGTGGTGCAGCACGGCGCGGTGGCGTTCGAGACGCAGCACTTCCCGGATTCGCCGAACCGTCCCGAATTCCCGAGCGTGACGCTGAATCCGGGCGACGAATTCCGTTCGCAGACGGAATACCGTTTCGGCGCGCGGTGAGTTTCCGCAGGAGGATACGATGAAAAAAACGCTGGGTTTTGTCTGCGCGCTTGTCAGCGCGTCGGTTTGTGCGGCGGATCTCGACCTGAACGGGACGTGGGCGTTCCGTCTTGAAGAGGGAAAGTCAATTGAAGAGGTCGCCGACCCCGGGTTCCAGGCGAACGACGCGATGGCCGTGCCCGGCTGCTGGGATATGACGGGCGCGTACTACATGAAGCGCGGCACGGCGCTCTACCGCCGCACGTTCACGCTGGAGAAGCCTGTCGCGAACGCATGGCTCGTGGTGAGCGGCATGGGCATCCGCGGCGACTTCCGCATCGACGGCAAGTCGCTGGGCGTCCATCCGTACCCTTACGCCAAACTTGAACTTGCGACGGGGCCGCTCGCCGCCGGCGAGCATGTCCTCTTCGCCGCGCTGGACAACCGCTTCGACTGGGACAAGCACAAGCTCATCCAGCCGTACTACGACTTCTACCTGCACGGCGGCTTCTATCACGGCGTCAAACTGTCGTTCGACAACCGCCGGCTCTTCGTGCGCACGCGCGACTACAAGACGGGCCTCATGGATGTGGAGGCGGTCAATTTTCCGCGCGCCGATTTCAAGACGACGCTCGTCTTCGACGGCAAGAACAAGGTTGACGCGACGTTCAAGAAGGGGCATGCGCAGGTGTGTGTGCCCGCGTTCGGCCTCTGGAGTCCCGAAACGCCGCGGCTTCATACGGTGTCGCTCGCGGACGGCGACGCCGCGCCCGTCAAGGCGCGATTCGGCGTCCGCCAGATCGAGGCGCGCAACCGCCAAATCTGGCTCAACGGCCATGCCGTGCGGTTCCTGGGCGTCAACCGCCACGAATCGAGCGCGATCGGCGGGGCCGCCACGACGCGCGCGCTGATGCGGAAGGACATCGAGCACGTGAAGGATCTGGGCGGCAATTTCATCCGCGGCGCGCACTACCAGCAGTGCGAGGAGTTCCTCGACCTCTGCGACGAACTGGGCGTGTTCGTGTGGGAGGAGTCCCTGGGCTGGGGCAACGGCCAGCTGTACACCGACGGCTCCAAAGGCGACGACGTGGTGGCGACGGCGCGGGAAAAGCTGGCGGACGAGGGGTTCGTCGCCGCGCAGATCCACGAAACGCGCGAGATGGTGCGCGCGAGCATCAACCATCCGTGCGTGGTGGTGAGCGCGTTCCTGAACGAATGCGGCAGCCAGCATCCCGAATGCAAGACGCTCGTGGACCAGCTGATCGAGACGATCCGCGCGGAAGACACGGGGCATCTCGTCACCTTCGCCTGCAACCTGACGACGATCGACATCTGCCACGCCAACACCGACGTCGTCTCCTACAACCTGTATCCCGGCATGTTCCCGTCCAAGCCCGGTTTGCCGGCGGCGCTGAAGAAGAAAGTGCACGACGAGTTCCTCGCAACGACGCGGATGTTCCGCGAGCGGTATCCCGAGAAGCCCATCTTCGTTTCGGAGTCCGGCACCGGCGGGGCGTACGGCGCGCACGACGCGGCGGCGGCCGTTGGGACGGAGGAGTACCAGTGCGAGCATCTGGGGAACATTCTCGAGGTCCTCAGCGGCGACCCGGACGTGTGCGGCTACGCCGTCTGGCAGTTGAACGACAACCGCACCTTCCACCGCAACAGCGAGGACGAGGTCGCGAAGGGCCGGGCCTATTCCGACGCGGGATTGTACGATCGCTGGCGCCGGCCCAAGGCGTCCGTTGAGGTGGTGCGCCGCGCCTTTGCGAATTGGGGCACGCGTCCGCCGTCCGAACCGGCGCCGAAGCTCACGCGTCCGTATCCTCTCGCATGGCAGGTGGACGACTCGACGCCCGAACTGCGCGCGAAGTGGGTGGAGCACTTCTGGTCGCACGATCCGGCGATGGAAGTGGCGTTGTGGCCGGATGGGAAGATTCCGCTCAAGAAGGGCGAAGGCAAGCTCAAGCTCGAGGACGACGAAATCTGGCACAAGAATGTGATCGTCACGGACGTGAACGAACCGTTCTTCGCGTTCTTTCCGGCGCAGGGCGCGACGAACGCGCCGTGCGCGGTGGTGCTCCCGGGCGGCGGTTATGTGCGGCTCGGCTGGAACAAGGAAGGCACGGAGATCGCGGACTGGTTCAACGCGCAGGGGTGCGCGGCCGCCGTGCTCGTGTACCGTTGTCCCGATCAGGTCGAGGCGGCGGTGTGCGACGTGCAGCGCGCGATCCGTCTGTTGCGCGCGAATGCGAAGAAATACGGCATCAACCCGAACGCCATCGGCGTGATCGGCTTTTCGGCGGGCGCGAACCTGGCGGTGCGCGCAGCCACGGGCTGGCGCAAGAGCGCGTATGCCCGTGTGGACGCCGCGGACGATGTGTCGTGCCGTCCGGACTTCCAGATGCCGATTTACCTGTGGGACGTTCTGCCCGAGGATTTCCGCGCGCGCAAGTCGTTCGATCTCCGTCCCGAATATCCCGTGGACGGTGAAACGCCGCCGGCGTTCATCGCGCAGTCGCAGGACGATTTCTGCCAGATCGAGACATCGGTTGCGTACTTTCTGGCGCTGCGAAACGCGAAGGTGCCGGCGGCACTGCACGTGTTCCCGTCCGGCGGACACGGGTACGGCGGCCGCGCGATCGGGCGTCCCACGGACGCCTGGCCGGATTTGGCCGCGTTGTGGCTCAACGACCTGAAGAAGACGTGGTGACCGACTCCTTGCGTGCGCGGGTGCGTCCCGCACCCGCCAGCTAGAGTGGTGCCGGGGAAGGAAGTGGCGCGGGCGCGGGACGCGCCCGGGTACGCATGATAGGGCGCCTCGGAAGCGGCGA
>DCIH01000113.1:0-32087 GCA_002317575.1 Verrucomicrobia bacterium UBA1731
ATGCGCTTTCCCGACCAGAAAATGGATAAACTCCAGATTCCAAAACAGCAAATATCGCGCCTCGCAGTAAAACGTTTCTGCGTAGCGCAGAAAGCGCCGCGCCACGACGCTCAGGCAAGAACGCGCTTCAGTTCGTCGATCGTGTAGGGTTTCGAGAGAAAATGGTCGTACGGACACGTGGCGAACTGTTCCCGAATTCGGTCTTCGGCGCTGCCCGTCGAGACGATCACCGGCACGGACGGCGCCGACACGCGGCACGCACCCAACAGACGCACCGAATCGACGTTTCCGAGGTTGGCGTCCAAGACGATCGCACGCAGATCGTCCGCGTGGCGGCGCACGATCGCCATCGCTTCGGCGGCGTCTTTCGCGACATGGGGCACGAACTTCAAGGACTTGAGAATGATCGACGTCGTCCGCAGGATCAACGCGTCGTCGTCCACCACCAGCACTTCGCGGCGGTTGTTTCCGGCAACCGCGCCATGCGCACCGGCGGACTGTTCCGCCTCTTCGGCCAACCGCGATTCCGGAAGATAGATTTCGAACAGCGTTCCGCCCATCTCCCCGCTGGACACGCGGATGCCGCCGCCATGCGCTTCCACGATCGTCCGGACGGTCGCGAGGCCGAGACCGCGGCCGACCGAACGCGAAGAGACGTACGGATCGAACAGCCGCGGCAAGATGTCCGCGGCGATGCCGGGGCCGTCGTCGCGAATGGACAACACCGTGCCGAACCCGGGCGGCAACGGCTTTTCGGAGATGAATTTCGCGGACTGCTCCAAGGTCATTTCGAACGGCTGGCATCCGATGATGATGTGACCAGGCCGATCCGCGCCGATGGCTTCGCCCGCGTTTTTGACGATGTTGAAGATGACCTTCCAGAACTGGCCCGGATCGGCGTCCACGTCCGGCGTGCAGTTCATCACGTCGTACGTGACGAGCACGCTCCGCGGCAGCACGTGCTCCGCGAGGATGCGGATGTCGTCCACGATGACATGAACCTTCATGCGGTGGAGCGCCATGCGGCTCTCGCCGGCGTATTCGCGCAGTTCGCGCATCATGCCCGCGCCGCGCCGCACGGCGTCGCGAATGGTCGCAAGGGCCTTGGCGGAATCGCCCTGGACGCCGTCGCATTCGGCGGCGTTGAGCACCACGGAAAGCACGTTGTTCATGTCGTGCGCGATGCTGGCGGCCAGCAGCGTCAGCGATTCGCGCTTCTTCGAATCCGAATTGCGGGCCTCGATCATCCGCAGCCGGTTGTGTTCGTTCACGTCCTCCGTGACGTCGGCGGCCATCGCCAGCACGAAATACTCGTCGATCCGCACGATCCGGAGCATGAAGTGCCGCGTGGCGAGCGATTTCGACGCGCCCAGCGGTCGCTGCACGCAAAGCCGGAGCTTCCCGACGGCGCCGGTTCGGATGGTCGTTCCGACCGCCGCCTTGAACCGCTCGACCGTTTCCGTTCCGTACACCACGGCCGCCGGCAATTCCCCGGGATACATGCCCGGCAGCTGCCCGATGCCGTCCGAATCCTTCAGCACGGAAACGAAGCGACCGTCGGACCCGAAGACCAGCAGCTCGTCCGGCAGACTGTTGATGAGTTCGCGATGGCGGGCTTCCGCCTGGGCCACGGCAAGCGAGCGCCGCGAAATCGTCTCCAGCATCCGGTTCACCGAAACCGCCAGCTGGGCGAATTCGTCCTTGCCCTTCCATTCTAGCCGCGGACAATCGGCGGCGCCGCTCTCGGCGCCGATTTCGGACACCTTCCTCGTCATGCGCGAGAGCGGATCGAGCAGCAACCGGCTTTGCAGAAAGAACAACAGCAACACGAGCAGAATGCCGGCCACGGCAATAAAGAAGCCGAGCTTGAACAACGCGGCGCGCGTGAAACCAGCCAGTTTGTTGGGTATCTTCACCGCCACGGTGGAAACGAGATTGCCGGCTGCGTCCCGCACGGCGTACACGGCCTGCATGGGCCTGTCGTCGAGATTCCAGGCCATGTCCCCGTCCTCGGCCCGGGCGGCCAAGGGCTCCGTCGGCGCGGTTCCGCGCGCAGCCGCACGCGAAAGGTCGAGACCGACGCTGCGCATCTGCGTTTCGGCGTCACGAACGAGATGCACGAGCACGACGCGGCCGCCGGCGTAGAAGACCGCCAGCACGAACATCATGAAACACACCGTCGCCACCGCATACCGCGTGCGGATCGAATGCCACGCATCCGCGATCGCCGCACGCCGTCCGGACGCCGCCCCAGACCCTTCGCCCATTCACCCTCCGTTCAACCGTTGCCGAATCCAGGCCAAGAGTATAACCGAAACCAGCGCGGCCGACAATCCCAGGCGGAACCACGAAACGCCCTCCTCGGCCGGAGACGCCGGCGCCGCGGCCGCCGACGGCGGTTCGGACGGCAACTCCGCCAGCGTGCCGACGGCCGGCTGCTGCCGCATCGCCACGCGCGGCGATTCGCGCCAGACGATTTTCTGGGACGCACGTTCGCCGGCGACGAATTCCAAATCGGCTCCGGGCTCGATCATGGCGCGCTCCCTTCGCGGAAGGCCGGATTCAGATCGTCCGGAACCTCCAGCCATTCGACCGTGTACGGTTCCTGCGGACCGACCGGCAGGCTCAACGCGGAGGTCGCCTTGTTGGCGTTGGACCGCTTGAGCCGCTGATCCCAATTAAAACGGATGCCGTTTCCGGCCGTGGCGATCAGCGCCTCGTCGCGGCACACGATGGCCCCGTTCAGGTTGAATGTCGCGCCAGACCGGCCAATGGTGCCGAAGATGCCGTGGTTGTTGTAGATGATCGCGTCGATCTGCGACACGCCCGACGCATCCTTCAGCGTCGACAGCACGCGGTCGTCGCACACGGTTTCGTAATATTTGCGGTTGTAGACCGTCTCGACCGTCTTGACCGTGTTCGCGACGCGCGTCTGCGTCTGCCGTCCCCAGCGGTCGGTCGTCGTCTTGTATGTGTAGGTCGTGGTCGACACGGTGCGCGTCTTGCCGAACCGGCCGCTCGCCGCGTCATAGCCGCCCGGCGCGGCGGCCGCCTCCGGACCGGAGAGTCCCGACACGGACTCCACCGCCGTGTAGCTGCCGGCGAACGTCGCCGGATAGCCGATTTGCGCGTCCGCGCCGTCGCAGGCGTAACGGGCCACCACGGACGAACTGCCGCCGTTGATGTACGATCCGACCGAATTCGCCCAGGACGAGCCGGAACAGTCGCCGATTACGATGTTGCCTTTCGCCACGAGCCCCAGCATGTCCTTCTGTCCGTTGGCGAGCGCCTGCGCTTCGGCCGACGAAGCCGTCGTGTTGTGCGTCCACGCGGGCGCGTTCTTGTATGTCAGGTTGCCGATAACATGGACGTTCCGACCGGAATAGATGGTGCCCTGCCCGCTCACGACGCCTTTGATGATCACGTCGGAATCGACCACGACCGGCCCGTTGATGCGGATGGGGTTCGCCGCCGTGCCGATCAGCACCAGCGCGCCCTTGTCCGCCCCCGACGGATCGCGGGACGGGCCGACGCCCTCGTAATGCGCGTTCACCGTGCCGGCGGGCGTCACGTGGCTCTCGCCCGTCTCGTCCACGTAGGTCACGGCGGGATAGCTGAGCGTGCCGCCCTTCTCCTGCGCGTACGAGACGTAGTTGGCCAGATCAGACACGTACGGCATCGGCACGGCGTCGGACATCTCGTTGACGATCGGCTTGCCGGACTTCACCGCGACCGTGCCGCCCACGACGTTTCCGTCGGCGTCGAACTGCGGCAGCGTGATCGTGGCGGTCGCCGCTGGCGCGTCGAACGAACCGACCGCGTCGCAGTCGTCCGCGTCCCAGCGCGAACGCGTGCCCGCGTTGGAACGGTAGGACGAGCTGCCGTAGATGCGCGGACTCGAACGCAGCGACACCTCGCCCGCCGCGCCCAGTTCGTCGTTCGCGGCCGCGTAGACGAAACCGTTCACGACCGAGCCGGAAAGCGAAATATTGCCGTTGGCGCGCATGTCGCCGTTGATCACGATCGACGAGCCGCTCATCCAGCCGTAGTTGTTCACGAAATAGGCGTTGTCGAACACGGCCGACTGGCCCGTCCCGAACGCGACGCGCTCCTGGATGGTGGAGGTCACCTTCAGGCCGTCCGGATAGACGAGCGTCGCCGACGCGACAACGGGCACGATGGCGCAGCTCGAGCCCGCGGGGTGGTCCACGCTCATGCCGATGGCCACGGCGACGGCGCACCCGTTGAGCGAAGCCGGCAGTCCCGCGTCGATCCGGACGGCGTCGTGGCGGGCGTCGGACTTGCCGATCGTCTTGCGGTCGGCCGACACGTCGTCGAACCAATCGTAGGCCTCCGCCTGACGCGGGTCGATCTTCACCGACGCCGCGCCGCTGCCGCCGACGTAACCGGAGAATCCGGTCTGGATGCGCGCCTTCGCGTACTCCACGGCCGCCTGCGCCGCCAGCCGGCAGCGCGTGCGGCCCGTGTGCACGCGCGTCATTCGCATGGCGTGCGCGACGAAACCGCCCACGCTCGCCACGCCCACGCCCACGACCAGGAGCAGCACGAGCGCGACGGGCAACGCGAATCCCGATTTGCCGTTTCGCGTTTTCATGGCGTCGCGCCCTCGTGGAAAAGATGCGTCGAATTGCGGACTTGCTCCGCGCCGAAGAGCGGCACGACGACGCGTTCGCGCCGCACCGCGCCGTCCATAGATCCCGTCAGATCGACGAACAGCAGCTTCCTGCTTTCCGCCAGATCCGCGTTCAGCGACGCGACGATCCTGCCGGATGTCGGCGGCGTCCACTCCTGATTGGCGCGCGAGGACGGTTCGCCGCTTTCCGTCTGCACGCCGGCGGCCTCGTACCGCACGCCCGCGTCCGTCGCGGCGGCGTCCCGCGCCGACAAAAGCCCACCCCAGGACACGCCGCCGCCCTCGCGCATCGTCCGGAACAAAATCCGTTCGCGCGCCTCCCGCATCTCGAGCGACAACGCGGCGTCGACGTACGTCGCCCGGACCAATCGTCCCAGACCGACGAAGACCGTGCCCAGCGTGCCGATCACCAGCGCGAAGATGGCGGTCGCGACGAGCGTCTCGAGCAGCGTGAATCCACGGCGGTTCATTGCCACGGAACCCTCCCGAGACCCGACCGGTACGTGAACACGCGATGCCAGTCGGAAAGGCGCATGCGTTTGCCGGGAGCGCCCCACTCGACGTCCGCTTCAATGGACTTCAGGTGCACCGTCACGCCGCCCGATTCGACCGTCACCGGCACGACCGTCACGCGCAACACCGCCTCGCTGCCCGCTTGATGCAATTCGGGAGCGGCTTCCTCGGTGAGGCGCTCGTCCGTCTGCGACCGCATCATGTCGTAATCTTCGTTGAACTTCTTCCACACCGCGTCCCACGCGAGCGCGTCCGCCGCCAGCACCTGTGAATTCTCGCGCGCGATCCGGGCCGACAGTCCCACGCCTTCGAACAGCGCCAGCGACGCCAGCGCGAGCAACGCGCCGGCGAGCATGCACTCGACGAGCGTGAAGCCGCGGCGGTCTGGACGGGCGCGGGGCATGGCCTCAGTTCTTCTCCTGCATTTCGGGATGCAATTTCAGCAACGCGGCCTCGACGAGACGGGGCTCCGCCAGGAAGAAACGCGTCTGCGGGCCCAGCGTCCCGGCCACCTGCCGTTTGAGCGTTTCGTCGCAAGGCGAAAGCGTCGCGACGAAGACCGTCTTGCCGAGCTTCGCGAACGGCACGACGCCGCGCCGATCCACGAGTTCCGCCGGCAATTCCGCCGCCAGCGCGCGGTCGGGCTCGAACGCGTCCAGCGGAACCGGCACGTCGCCCGTCTCGTCCGCCAGGCGCGCCAGGAGACGTTCGCAGGCGTCGGGCTTCTCCTTCTCGAGCATCGCCAGCGCCGACACGAGATAGATCCGTCCGCGGTCCGGCAGCGCGCGCAGCGCAGCGGCCGTCTCCGGTTCGCCGAAATCCTCCGCGAACCGCGCTTCCGCCTCGACCGCTTCCGCGAAAGCCGTGGGAACCTGCGGCTCTTCGGCGGCGGGCGTTTCTGGAACCAGTTCGGGACGCGGCGAACCGGCCGCCTTGACGCGCAGCGCCATGGCCTTCGCCTCGGGCGCGGACGACGCTTCGAGCTGCGGCAGCAGCGCGGCCGCGCTTTCGAGGTCGCCTTCCTTCAGCAATACGCGCGCAAGCTCCGCCATCGCCCATTCGCCCTTGGCCGTTTCGCCGAGCTGGGGGTAGACGACCGCGAGGAACTCCAGGGTGGTGCGGTCGTCGGGCATCACCTTGAGCATCTCTTCGAAATACGCCACGCCCTCTTTCAGGCGCGCGTCGAAATGGGGCGTCTCGTCCACGTTCATCCCTCCCAGCTGAAATGCGGCGGCGCCTTCTCGCGCCATTCCTTCAACGATATCATGTCGCCCGACGTCGCCGTCGAATCGAGATACGCCTCCTTCACGTACTCGCGCTTTTCCTTCATCTGCGCCAGCAGCGACCGGATTTCGATGACCGCGTCGTAGCACAGGTCGAGCACTTCCTTGCGCGTCTCCTCGTCGCACCCCATCTTCATGAGCTCGACGGACGACAGCAGAACGGTGGCCGGCTGTCCGAGCGCGTGGCAGAACCCCGCCAGCGACTCCATGACGACCTTCGAGCGCTCCACGCGAAGCTCGGCCAGCTCCAAGCGCCGCGACAGCTCGTTGCTCTGTTCTTCCATTTCATCCCCTCCGTTCTCAATGGGCCAGGGAACCCATTTTGAAAATCGGCAGAAACATCGCCACGACGACCGTTCCGATGATTCCGCCCAGGAAAACCATGAGAAAAGGTTCCATCAGCGACGTCAACGTCGCCAGGAGCGTCTCGA
Source organism: Verrucomicrobia bacterium UBA1731 (assembly GCA_002317575.1). GTDB lineage: Bacteria > Verrucomicrobiota > Kiritimatiellia > RFP12 > UBA1067 > UBA1731. The sequence goes on from DCIH01000113.1 coordinate 6,882, forward strand.
CCTCCTCGTCGTACGCGTCCGCCACCGAATCGAGCATCTCCTCCACCCGGCCGGCCTTCTCGCCCGCGGCGATCATGCGGATCATCAGCACGGGCATGTAGGGCTTGCCCTCCATCGCCGTCGCCAGTTGGTTGCCCTGTTCGACCTCCTTGCGGGCCAACGTCACGGACTTCTCGAGCACGCGGTTTCCGAGCGCGCCGGCGACCACTTCCAGCGAGCGCAGGATCGGCACGCCGCTGGTGAGCATCTGCGCCAGAAGGCGCGCCAGCCGGCCGACGGCGGCCTTGTGGTTGAGCACGCCGAAAACCGGCAGACGCAACATGAACTCGTCGAAGCGGGCGCGGCCGAGTTCGCTCTTCTTCCAGCGCAGAAACAGATAGACGGCGGCGACGATCGACGGCACGATCACGTACCACCAGCTCTTCGTGAAATCGGAGAAGTCCACCAGCGCCTGCGTGAGCCCCGGCAGCTTCTTGCCCGACCCGGAGAACATCTCGGCGAACGTCGGCACGACGAACTGGATGAGCGCCCAGCAGAGGATGAGCGCGATCGACATGATCACCGTGGGATACGTCATCGCGCTCTTGACCTTCCGCCTCAACCGCGAGGAATTTCCCAAAATGACCGCCAGGCGGCGCAGGATGCCGGCGAATTCGCCGGACTGCTCGCCGGCGATCACCATGTTCACGTACATCTCGTCGAACACGCGCGGGAACTTCGCCAGCCCCTTCGACAACGGATCGCCGCCTTCGATCGTGCGCAGCAACACGCCCAGCAGCTTCTTGAACTCCGGATTTTCGCACTGCTCCTCGAGCGTCTGCATCGTCGTCAGGATGGACATGCCCGCGCCGGTCATCGAAGCCAGCTGCTTCGTGAACGGCACGAGTTCCTTGGCGACGATTTTCCGGACGCCGCCGATTTTGACTTCTTCCGTCTTCGCCATCATTCGCCTCCCGTCACCGCGAACGCGGCCTCCAGCGACGTGAGGCCGGCGCGCACTTTCATCATGCCCGCCTCCTTCAGCGTCACCATGCCCTCCTCCATTGCCGCCGCGCGCAGCAGCTCGGCGTTGCCGCCCTTTTCCACGATGCCGCGGATGCGCGCCGAAATCGGCAGCACCTCCATCATCGCGCCGCGGCCCTTGTATCCCGTGCCGTGGCACTTGGGACATCCCACGGGGCCGAAGATCTCGACGCCCTCGAACGGTTTCGGGTCGACGTGGTTCGCGGCCAGCAATTCGAAGTCGGGCTTGACGGGCGTGCGACAGAACGGACACAGCCGGCGGAACAGACGCTGGGCCTGCGCCAGAATGAGCGAACTTGCCAGAAGAAACGGCGGAATCTCCATGTCGATCAAGCGCGGAATGACGCCGCACGCGTCGTTCGTGTGCAGCGTCGAAAGCACCAGATGGCCCGTCAACGCCGCCTTCACGGCGATGTCCGCCGTTTCGTTGTCGCGGATTTCGCCCACGAGCACGATGTCCGGATCCTGACGCAGCACGGAGCGCAGAATGCCCGCGAAGGTCAGCCCCTGCGCGACGTTCACATGGCACTGGTTCACGCCTTCGAGTTCGTATTCCACCGGATCCTCGGCCGTGACGATGTTCACGTCCGGCTTGTTCAGGTCCTGCAGACAGGAGTACAGCGTGGTCGTCTTGCCCGAGCCGGTAGGCCCCGTCACCAGGATGATGCCGTGCGGCTGGTCGATCGCGAACTTCATCGCCTTGTAGGCGTAGTCGTCCAGCCCCAGCGACGACAGCCCGGGCGCGAGATTCGCCTTGTCGAGAATGCGCATCACGACCTTCTCGCCGTGCACCGTCGGCAGAATGGACACGCGCACGTCGACTTCCTTTTTCAGCGCGCGGATCTTGAAACGGCCGTCCTGCGGCTTGCGCCGTTCGGCGATGTCGAGATTAGACATGATCTTGATGCGCGAAACGACCGCGTTGTGCAGTCCTTTTGGCGGCGCGGGACGGTCCACCAGCGCGCCGTCGATGCGGTAGCGGAGGCGCGACGTCTTCTCCAGCGCCTCGAAATGGATGTCGGACGCCTTCGTCTTGAGCGCCTCGATCATCATCGTGTTGACCATGCGGATCACCGGAGCCTCGCCGGCGGCGTCCGCCGACGCGTCGAGCGTGTCCGCGTTCGCGGCCGTGTCGGTGGAGACTTCCACGTCCGCCTCCTGGCCGCGCATGATGTTTTCCATCGCCAGGGCGGGATTCGCCGCGTCTTCCCGCGTCTTGGCCCGCGTGAGCGCGTCGACGACCTCGCTTTCGGGCGCCACGACGGCCCACACGGAACCGCCGCAGGCGCGCGCGACTTCCTCGCGCGCGAGCAAATCGAACGGATCGGCGAACGCCACCGTGCTCCGCCCCGCCACGCGGCACATCGGCAGGGCTTTGGCCTTCATCCAGAAATCGACGGGGCGGCCGGCCAGAAGACCGGCCTCGGGAACGAACGACGGCGGCACCGTCATCGGCGGAAGGGAAAAATAGTCCGCCGCCGCCAATGCGTATTCCGACGGATCGGAAATCGCGCGGATTTCGTCGATCGTCCTCGGCGCCCGGGAGGGCTTTATGAGATGAAGTTTCGCCATATCGTTTCCTCTTAGCAGAAACCGTGCCAAGTCCCGTCGACAAAAAAGGGAAACGGCCGAAACCGTTTCCCTTTCGTTTTAGCGACGTTCCGCGGACGTGCTTACTCGTCCTCTTTTTCCGCTTCGGCCGCGGCGGCGTGCTTGGAACACGTCACGGTGATGGCGCCGGCGGCGTCCTTGCCGATCGTGTAGCTGCCGCCCGCCGGGCAGGTCGGCGCCTTCTTGATGTAACCCGTGCCGTCGGCGGGCGCGATGTTGTCCATCGTGGGCGTCTTGTCGGCGTTGCCGGGCTTGGAAAGCCACGTTTCGGCGGCCGTCTTGATCGAATTGGCGTTGCTCGTGCAGGCGTTCTCCTGGGACTCGTTGCGATAGGCGATGAAGTTCGGAATCGCGATGGCGGCCAGGATGGCGATGATGGCCACGACAATCATGATCTCGACGAGCGTAAATCCCTGTTTCATTTTGTTCATGGTAGTGTTCCTTTCTTCGTTAGTGCCGCAATCGGCACCATGCCGGTCGCTACGTTATGTCCTGAGCAAATGGCGTGCCAACCTCGTTTTCGTCTTTCCGGAACGCCCAGATCCCGTTTCTTTCTCATTTTTGCAAAACGGCATTTGCGGATTTGCGAAAATCACTCCTCGGAGAGTTTCCGGTAGAGCGTCGAGAGGTTGACCTTGAGCGTTTCGGCCGCCTTTTCCTTGTCCCCGCCGGCCGCATTGATGATCTGGCCGATGTATTCGCGTTCTTTCTGACGCAGAAAGCTCTTGAGGGACGCGCTTTGCGACGCGTCCGCGGGCGCCTCGGCGTGACACGCGGGCGACGCCTGCCGATGGTCGACGACGCGCGACGGCAGTTCGCCAGGCGTTATCTCGCCGCCCTGCTGGAACGTCAGCGCGTGTTTGACGCAGTTCTCGAGTTCGCGCACGTTTCCAGGCCAGTTGTAGGCCATCAGGATTTTCGCCGCCGCGTCGGAAATGACGGGCAGCGGACGGCCCTTGCCGACTTCCGCCGCGATGAAATGCCGCGCCAGCGGAAGCACGTCCTCCGGACGCTTCCGGAGCGGCGGAATGTCGATCGTGATGACGGCGAAACGGTAGAACAGATCGCTGCGGAAGGTGCCCTTCACGACGGCCTCTTCGAGATTCGAGTTGGACGCGGCGATGATGCGCACGTCGACCGGAATCGCCTTGGTGCCGCCCACGCGGCGAACTTCGCGCTCCTGCAGCACGCGAAGCAATTTGCCCTGCAGCAGCAGCGGCATGGACGAGATTTCGTCCAAGAACAACGTGCCGCCGTTCGCCGCCTCGAAAAGGCCCTCCTTGTCCGACACGGCGCCCGTGAACGAACCCCGGACGTGGCCGAACATCTCGCTTTCAAGCAGTTCGGAGGGAATGGCCGCGCAATTCACGGCCACCCAGGGCTTCCCCGCGCGCGTGGAGGACTTGTGTATCGCGCGCGCGATGACTTCTTTGCCCGTGCCGGATTCGCCGTTGATCAAAACGGTCGCCGCCGTCGGGGCGACCTTGGCGATGGTCTTGCACACCTCGGTCATGGCGGGAGAGGACGCGATGAAATTCTCGAACTGGTAGCGGAGCGGTTCGTTTGCCGAGGTGGCGACCGCCGCCGCGTTTTTGAGCCGCTTCTCTTCGGCGCGCTTTAGGCAGGCCAGCAGTTCGTCCACCTTGAACGGCTTCGTCAGATAATCGAAAATGCCGCCCTTCATCGCCTCGATCGCCGTCTCGACGCTCGCGTACGCCGTCAACAAAATGACGGGAATTTCCGCGTTGAACTGACGAATTTCGCGAAAAAGCGCCATTCCGTCCATCGGCTGCATCCGCAAATCGGTCACCACGATTTCGATTTCGCCCTTGCGGATGATTTCCAATGCGGTCGGCCCGTCCGACGCCGTCGTCACCTGATGTCCGTTTGTCTTGAGAAGACTCTTCATCAAAAGAAGAATCCTCGGTTCGTCATCCACGATCAAAATGTTGCTCATGCGCGTCTTTTGCCTTCCCTGCGGCGGTTCGGACCAACGTTTCGTTGGTTGGGCCTATGATACCACCAAGGACGCGCCCGCGTCAACCGAAGACAATTGGCACGGTTTCTGCTTATGGTTCTGCGGCTATGGAAATCCAACTGACCAGAACGAAGACGATTACGATCGGCGGGGACGCCTCCGCGCGCGGAAAACGGTCCCAGACGCGCGACCTCGTCGGCGTCGATCTTTTTTCGGACGATCCGCGCGGCTGCCCGGCCGTCCGGCTGGCCGTCAGGAAGAACGCGCTTCGCGTCGTCGCCGCCGGTTTCGTTCCGCCGCCGTCCAAGGCCCTCCCCGATTCATGGGAGGCGGCGGCCAAGAAATGCACCTGGTCGCTGCCTTCCGAATTCCAGGCGCCGACCGCGGCTTTCGCCGTTTCGTCGCCCAGCATGTTCTTCGCGCAAACGACGACCGAGGCCTTCCGCGCCGATCTGGCCGCCGGCGGACACCGCGAGGAAACGGTCGCCGCGCGGCCGAAGAAACTCGCGCTCATCCGTCCCGCCGCCAAAGTACCCGCGCCCGCGTCGAACGAGAACGTCCCCGCCGCGGAACCCGGCGTGCCCGTTTCCAACGGCGGCACGCGCTTCGTGATGCGGCCGATGCCGGCGGCCAAGGGTTTCGTGCTCGAAGCGGGCCTGCCCGAATACCAGTTGCTGTGGCTCTCGCGTCTTCTGCCCGAAGGCCATCGTCCGACCGCCTCGTCGATCCAGCTCCGCCCGGGGGCGTTGGCCGCCTCGCTGCAGAAATCCACCGCGCTTGCAGACGTCCGGGGCGCGGCGCTCGCCGTCTTCCTCGAAGCGGACACGGTGCACGTCGCCGGCTACCGCGACGGCGCGCTGGTGCTGTGGCGGGATTGCCCCGACTGCGGCGGTTGGCGGAAAATCCGCCAGGAGGTCAAGGACGGACTCGGCCTCGAGGAGAACATGGTCGAAAGCGTGCTCGACGACGCGCTGATCGATCCGAGCCCCGTTCTCGCGCCGGCGTTGGAACCCCTTTTCCGCGAATTGTCCGTCTCGCGCGACTATCTCGTCGGGAAACTCGAAATCGAGCCCAAGGTCGTGCTCGTGCTGGGTCTCAAGGCGGGATTCGCATACTGGAAAGACCTCGTGCGCGACAAGCTCGCCCTCGAGCTCGTCGAACCGCCGGCATTCGCCGGACTCGCCTGCGCGGAGCGCCTGCCGGGCGACGAAACGCGCAATGGCCCCCACGGCCACGTCTTTCTGGGCGCGCTCGGCGCGGCGCTCGCCCGCTTGGGCGAAGACGAACCGGAGCACGGCGACACGGCGCTTCATCTCAACCTTTTGGCCGAGGCGGAACGCGTCAGCTCCAGTCCCGTGCGCCTGCGCGTCATGGCGCCCGTGTTCGCCATGCTCGCATGTCTCGGCATGGTGGTTTGGTGGGGCCTGCTGTTCGGGCGTCTGCTGATGGTTTCCGCCCAGACGAAGACGCTCAAGGAAGACCTCGCGCGCAACGAGAAGGCCCATGCGCAGGCGTTGGAGCACGTGAACGAAGCCGCGGAGCTGGAAGCGCAGCTCGAACAACTCGATGGATACCGTCTTTCCCGCCGCACCTGGGGTTCCACCCTCAGCGGTCTGGCCGAAGCGATGCCGCTCAAAGTGCAGCTCACGCGGCTCGAGATTCCCGCGCCGCCGCCACAGAACCTCACGCCGCCCGGATCGCGCATCCCGTCCCTTTGGGGGCCCACCGGCGCCACGGAGCGCGTGTCGCTCGTCTTGAGCGGCCGCACGCCGAAGGAAACGCCGCTCATCTCCCTGATGGAATCGCTCGAATCCGACGCGTTCACCAACGCGCTCACGGTCGTGAAGGATCCGCGCAGCCCCGAGCAGAGTCCGCGCGTGCGCTCTTTCCGCCAGGACGCCGCGGCGCACGGGGACGGCACGCGGATGCTCGCGTTCGAAATCGAATACCGCGCCCGCGAAAGGAGGTTTGCGCCATGAACGTGCAGAACATGGCCCCGAACGCCAGGCGTGCGCTGCTCCTGGCCGCCGTCTTCGGCGGTCTGGCGGCGGCGCTCTATCTGGGCGCGGTCAAACCGACCCAGACCCGGCTCGCCAAGGCGCGCAAGACGGCCGCGAAGGTCACGCTCAAGCACAAGAAGATGAAGAGCGAATTGGCCGGAGTCGCCGCAATCGAAGAGCGCATCGCCAAGGCCCGTGCCGAATTGGCGCCGTTCGAGGAGGCGTTGCTCCGGCCGCTGCTCGAATCGAAGGCCATGCGCGCGAAGTCCATTCTCGACCCCATGGCTTTCGGCGCCGGTCTGCATGACCTTGAATACGAAGCGCTGCCGCTGCGCGCCCTGCCGTTGCCGAAGCGCCCGATGCCCAAGCAGCTTCATGCCCGCAGCCCCATCCGCATCGTCGCGCAAGGCTCCTACCAGGCGGCCGTTTCCTTCCTGTCGCGCGTCGAAAAGGAACTTCCGCTCGTCGCGCTCCAGTCGCTGACGGTCACAGTGCAGAAGGATCCGAACGAGCAGAAGATCGAAATGGTACTCGAATGGCCGGCGAAAGGAGCGGCGACCCGCAAATGAACACGCTCGTCCCCATTTTGTTCGCCGCGACGATCCCCCTGCGCAATCCGTTCTGGCCCGTCGGCCACGTGGGCGCGCGGGAGATCATCACCGACGAACCGCGCGTCCAGCTGAAGGCGCAAGCCGAGACGGCCGACGACCGCCAGACCAGCGTCACCGCCGAAACGGTCGCGGCGGCGAAAGAGGAAGCCGACGTGGCGCACGCCGACGACCGTCTCTGGATCGCCGCGCGCGCGCTGCTCAGAATCGGCGGCACCATGCGTGGCGAAAACGGCCGGCAGGCCGTGACCATCAACGGCAGGATCTATTCCGACGGCGACCTCGTCTCCGTCAACGCGCAAGGGCGTCGCTTCACCTGGCGCGTCAAGGGACTGAACGACAAGGACACGCTGAAGCTGCAGCGCGTACGCTACCGGGAACTCAACGACCAGACGGCCGAGAAAGGAACCACGCCATGAACAAGAATCTGCTCGCCATCGCCCTGACGCTTCCCGCGTTTGCGCTTTTCGCCGTCCAAACCGAGGCCACCAACGCCGTCGTCAACGCGCAGATCCGCGACAACGGCACGGACGAAATAGACCTCGAGGAAATGGACGATTCGGCCGAAGCCGCGAAAAAGGCGCAAATCAAGCCGACGGAAAAGGACACCGGCTTCATCGACATTTCCTGCGACGAGGCCACGCTCGCCGACATCCTGCGCCAATTCCGCAAGACGACGCGGGCGAACCTCATCTACAACGAGTCGACCAACCTGCTGCGCCGCGTCAGCACCGATCTCAGGCATGTCCGCTGGGACACGGCCCTGCAGTCCATTCTCAGCATGCGGGGCTTCCGTCTGGAAGTGCGCGACGGCATCTATTTCGTCACCGAGGACAAAACCGCCGAACCCGTTCTGACGAAAACGTTCACGCTCAATCACGCCGAGGCGGGCGAAATGGCCAACCTGTTCAACGCCAGCTACGCGGCCAAGGACGCCGGCGGGAAAACCCTGTGCAAGATCGCCACGGCGTTTCCCGAAGCCAATGTCGTCGTGGTCACGGCGACGGAGAAGACCCTCGCCGACTGCGAGGCCATCATAAAGGCCGTCGACAAGGCCGTCGCCCAGATCTACATCGAAGCCCGCTTCCTCGAGCTCTCCTCCGGCGCCCTCCACAAACTGGGCGTCGACTGGAGTTCGCTCGAAAGCTGGAGCGCGTCGGCCACCGGTCTGAAAGCGGGCTGGCAAAGCAGCCGGGGCACGGCCGCGAACTACGGGTCGAAGCTATCCAACCGCAACGTCACCGGCTCGAAAACGCAAACCGAAATCGCCGCGGACGGCAAGCAGACGCAGTCCATCACGGGCGAACAGCGGAACGACACCTACACGGGCCTCGTCCCGGAAGGCATCAACGAGGCGGCCGGCGCAGGACTCAGCGCGTCCGACATGGCCTGGGAGAACGCGCGTGGCTTTTCCGGTCAGCTCTCGGCCCAGGATTTTTCGCTCGCCATGAGCGCTTTCGAATCGCTGGGCGAAGGCAAGATATTCTCAAATCCGAAGGTCATCGTATCCAACGGGAAAGAAGCCAAGGTGGACATGACCACCAAGTTCCCGAACGTGGACGTCACGTCGCAGCGCGACACCTCCACCACGTCGCCCTACACCGACATTTCGACGAAAATCCAGGTCATCCCCGGCGACAAGGACAAGGGCATGTTCGCGGGCGACATCTTCTTCTCCTGGGGCATCACCCTTTCCGTGAAGCCGCGCATCTCGCCGGACGGTCTCATTTCCGTTGAAATCGCGCCCACGATTTCGCAATGCGACAGCTTCTACGAAGTGGGCAAAGGCGAGGACAGCAACAAGGGCGCCTATTCGAAATTTCCGATCATCGACATGAAACGCATCAACACGGACTTCACGATGCGCGACGGCGCGACGGCGGTCATCGGCGGACTGTCGAAGACGACCGAAGAGGACGTCGACACGGGCATTCCCTATTTGCGCAAGATTCCGTGGATCGGACCGAAACTCTTCGGTTGGAAGAGCCGGCAGAAAGTGCAGAAGGAAATCATCGTCTGCGTGACGATCGGCATCGCCAATCCCGCCGACCTGCCGATGGGCATCGGTCTGCCCAAGAACGCCATCCTCGGCCGCGAATACGTCGAAGGCCGCCGTCTGGAACCGGGCGACCGCCAAGGCACCGCCGACGGCGTCCTGGCGCTCGACCTTGACGCAATCGAAGTGCAGCAGCGCCGCCGCAACAAGGACGCCGGCAAATCCGCCCAGGACAAGGAACCAGCTCCGGGAACGGTGACGATCACGCCGTCCGACGAATGACGATCACCCCAGGATCAAAGAGCGCTTCCGGGCCACGGCCTCCGGCGCACGACTCACTTACAGCTTCTTCAGGATGCCGACGAGACGACAGGATTCCGCGTCGCTGATCTTGCCGTCCTCCAGCATTTTCCGCAGCAAACTCGACAGGCCGGCGATCGTGCCGTTCCCAAGATCCTGGAACGGCTCCGTGAGCTTGAGCAGAAGAAGCGCCTCCGTCTCGTCGATGCGGCCGTCCGCCAGGAATCCCGTGCGGAGAACGCGCACCACGTCTCGAACTTTCTTCAGGCAGACCTGACCGACGAAATCGCGTGTCTTGGGGCGCTTGGGCGATCCGAACATCTCATCGGGCGTCCCCTCCTCGTAGATGACGCCCTCGTCCATGTAGAAAACGCGCGAAGAGACGTCATGGGCGAAACTCATCTCATGCGTGACGACGAGCATCGTCATGCCTGTTTCCGCAAGATCCTTGATCACCGCCAGCACTTCGCCCACCATCGTCGGATCCAGCGCGGAGGTCGGCTCGTCGAAAAGAAGGATCTCGGGATCCATTGCCAACGCGCGGGCAATGGCGACGCGCTGCTTCTGTCCGCCCGAAAGCGTCTCGGGCAAGGCGTCGGCGCGGTCGGCCAATCCGACGCGGTCAAGCAGCTCCATCGCCTTGCGGCGCGCCGCTTCGGGCGTGCGCCCCAACAGGTCGCATTGGGCGGCCATGACGTTGCCGACGACATTCATGTTGCCGAAGAGGTTGAAATTCTGGAACACCATGCCCATCTTGCGGCGGATGGCCGAAATGTCCGCCGCCGCATTCACCTCGACGCCGTCAACGACGATCGAGCCAGCGTCCGGCGTCTCGAGTCGGTTGAGGCATCGCAGAAATGTCGACTTTCCCGTCCCCGACGGGCCGATGACCGAAATGATCTCGCCCTTGGCAATCGTGGCGTTGACATCGCGAAGGACAGGCGTTCCGTTGAAGCTTTTCCGAAGATGCGATACGGTAATCACGTCACGTCTCCTAGAATTCTTGCCGCTTTCGCGACTACGCCTCGCAGGGCCAGTTGGCGAAATCGGAGAGTCCCGCGTTGCAGAACGAATCGCCGTCCACATGATCACTCGTGACATGGAAGGTCTTGCCGCGGATGGCCTTGACAATGCGCCTGGAACCGATGACAACCGGCGCCATCACCGTCAGCCACTCGTCCACCAGCCCTGCGTCCGCAAGCGAGGTCGCGAGCTTGAGTCCGCCTTCACAGAGAACGCTCGTCACGCCCATCTTGCCGAGTTTGCGAAGCGCCTTCTTCGCATCGTCAAAGACGAGCGTCGGATTCTTGCCGTCCGTAAAGACCTGCGCCTTCTTCGGGAGTTTTCCGCTCTTTGAGATGATGACGCGGATCAAATCCGGATTCGGATGGATGCGCGCGAGAAGCGAAGGATCGTCCTTGCGCACCGTCTCGGCGCCGACCATGATCGCATCAACCCGCGAACGCATTTCGTTCGTCCGGGCGCGCGACGCCGCGCACGAGATCCAATTCGAACCGCCCCAGTTGTCGCAGATCTTGCCGTCCAGCGACATCGCGAGCTTCACCGTCACGTAGGGAAGTCCCGTCGTGATGTGCTTGCGGAAAGGCACGATCAGCGTACGGCATTCGGCCGTCACGTCTTGGTCGCCCTTGAAAAGTTCACAGGCGATGCCGTTGCGCGCGAGCGCACGCTTCGCCTTGCCGCGATTCGTCGGATTCGGATCGGCGACGGCATAGACGACACGCCTCAAGCCGGCCGCGGCAATCGCATCGGTACATGCTCCGACGCGCCCCGCCTTCGAGCACGGCTCCAGCGTCACAAACAGCTCGCAATCGCCCAGCGCCGCTGCCGTCAAACCCTGCTTGCGGAATGTGCGCACGGCATCCTTGAGCGCAGCGACTTCGGCGTGGTCGCCACCGCACTTCTTGTGCCACCCGCGCCCGACGACCTTGCCGTTTTTGACGACGACCGCGCCGACGGCTGGATTCGGCCTCGTATGCCCGAGACCCCGAACCGCGAGCTCGCACGCGTAGCGCATGAATTCAATGTCTTGCTTTTTCATAATTCGTGATTTTGAATTCCTCGAATCGGTCACATCTCCCGTACTATATCACAAAATCGGCGCGTCCGCGCGCCTTGCGCGCGGGCGCATGACGTGGCATAATTGGAGAACGGTCTGCGCCTCGGGCGCATTTGACTTTCGGAGGACATGGTTCGCATGAAGACAACGTTGACGCTTTCGCTGGCCGCGTTTGCGGTCTGGGCGGGGTTTGCCGCCACACCCCCCGCCGCCACGGGGAAGATGCTGGCGCTCTCGCCCGGGAAAACGGGCGATTTCACCTGGGTGAAGAACCCCACGCACGCCGACGTCGCGCGCCTGCGCGCAAACGGCAAAAAGCCCCTCGTCGAGGACCACGCCTTCGCGGACGAACTGCCGGCGCTCACAAACTGGGCGGAGACCGCCTGCGCCGTCGCCTTCGACCGCCTGCCGCGCCGCCACCTGATCCAAAGCTGGCGACAGCTCGGCGTGACCGTGCTGAAGACGGTTCCCTTCGATGTCGACCGCACGGCGGACCGCTTCCGCCGCGAATGCTCATTCCTCGCCTTCCAGGCCGGCGCGGACGGCGTGTGGCTTCCGGACGCGGAGAAGCTCCCCGCCCCCTACAAGCAGGCGCTCGACGAAGCCAACGAGGACTGGCGCATCCTCAAGTATCTGCGCGCGCTCGCCGACCTCGCCGCGCAGCACGAAGACGGCAACATCCGCATCGAACAGCGCCGCGCGGACTATTTCATCGTGTGGAGCGACCTCGACCGCGAGAACCTCGACACGCTGCGCCTCGAATGCGTGGGCTACGCGAAGCGTCTGGAGCAGCTGCTCGGATTGCCCGAGGCGAAGCTGCCCGTCACCTGCGCGAAGCCGATCGCGCCGCAGCGCGGGGACGAAAAACCGTACGCCGACTGGCCCGAGCGCCCGAAGCAGTACAAGATCAAAGGCCTCGGATCGTCCGTGGACCTGGGCGAGGGGCTCTCCTTCTCCGCGGACAACCGCGGCTTCTCCATCACCTTCTCGCACACGAACGGTCCCGCGCTCAAGCAATGGGCCACTCCCGGCGGCCAACTCGAGTTCCGTCTGTACGTGCTCGGCAAGGACGGCACCTACCTGCCCTATCGCTACCACTGCGACCTCGATCCGATGTGGTACGGTCCGCGCGCGCCGGCGCGTTCGCGCAGCGGCTTCCTCTTCGCCACGGACGAACGGTTCCGTCCTTTCGCCATCGCCTACGGCGTCGGGAATCCGCGCGTGTGGTCCTGGCCGCGGCTGCAGGACTATGGTCCCGACTACCCGCCGCTGAACGCGAACCTGAACTACGGCGGCAACAAGCAGGGCGGCTGGTACGCCAGAGTGAGCTTCGGCTGGGCCGGTCTCTACGGCCACTGGCCGATGATGCGCGACGGCAAGCTCGACGTGTGGTACGTGGGGCTCGACAAGTCGCCCCTCACCGGCAAGCCGCTCGCCGCGCGCGTCCTGTGGCCCAAGGGGCACAAGGACAACTTCCGCAAATTCGCTTCCTCCATTTCCACCGGCGAAATGACGGGCATCTACAAAGGCCAGCTCGACCGCACCTTCGAGACCTACTTCACGTCGTTCCGCGAACGGTTCTACCCCTTCGCGAAGACGGCGAAGCCCGCCTTCTACCGCTACGACTACGAAAGCGACACGATGTTCCTCAACCGGCTCGTGAAGCCGCTCACGGACGCGAACGAAAACGCCTGGCAGTGCGTGTGGACGGACAAGGAGCACAAGCATCCGCGCTTCCCGAAGGAATCCGACGCCGTCAAGATGTCCATCTGGAAGAACCTCGGACGCATGTTCTACATGATGGACGAAGTGAGCGTCCGCCGCCGCGACTACCTGGTGGGACGCTACGCGGGCCGGGAACCGCCCGAGTACGTGAAGAAGGAAGACCACTCCAAGGTGAAACCGCCGGACGATCCGGACGTCGACTACGACGCAAACGAAATCCAGCTCGACGACAAGGAGTTCTGAGCCATGAACTGCATCGCACTTCTTTTCGCCGCCGCCTTCAACCTCTGGTGGGTCGATCCCTACGGGGATCCCATCTACCTGCAATCTGCCGCCCCGCAGGGCGGCGTGATCACGAACGAGCTCTCCTGTGCGGCGGCGCGCGGCGAGATCGAGACGATATCCTTCTCCGTGGAGCCGTCGCGTGACATGAAGAAGGTCGACTTCATCCCCTCCGCGCTCACGGGTCCGGGCGGCGCGACGATTCCCGCGTCCGCGGCCGACTTCGCGCTCGTCAAGGTGTGGTACCGCGCCGGCGGCCGCTGGGAAACGAGCTGGTGCGGACACTGCGGCAATCCCCAGCTCATGAACGACCTCGTCATCCACGACAACGACCTCGTCCACGTGGTGGAAAGCGACAAGGCCGAAGAACGCACGGTGAAAGTGCGCATCGACTATCCCGAAGGGCCGACATACGTGGACTTCCGCAAGCACGGCCGCGCGGGCAGCAAATTCAACTGGGGCCTCCACCCCGTGAAGGATCCGAAGAAGTTCGTGCCGTTCGACCTCCAGAAAGGCCGCTTCCAGCAGTACTGGTTCACCTGGCGCGTGCCCGAGGAAACAAAGCCCGGCGTCTACAAAGGCTCGCTCGCGGTGAAGGAGGACGGCAAGGACCTCGCGTCCATCCCCGTGCAGATCGAAGTGTACCCCTTCATGTTGCCGCGCGCGCGCACCCACTACGACCCCACGAAGCGCTTCATCTCGTCCTGGATGGGCACGCCCTCGCTTGCCGGCGAAATGGCGAACTCCAAGAACATGGAGGACGCCGAACGGCGCGTCCGCGGCGTGTACCGTTCGCTCGCCGAACACAACTGCCACGAACCGTGCGGTCCCGGCGAATTCGCGAAGAACGACACGGACGACCTCGCGGTCCGTTCGCTCATCATGATGCGCCAGGAAGGCATGGACTGCGAACTGCTCATCAACGGCTGGGCGTTTGACGGGGAGTGGCAGGGCGCGTTCGAAGGCGGCGTGTTCATCCCGCCGGAAAAGGACCCTGCGCGCTTCGAGGCCGCCAAGCTCAAGTTCTCGAAGAAGCTCGACGTGCAGCGCGACGTGCTCGACAAATATCTCGGCCACCACAACAACTACTTCTCCAGCGCCGACGAATGCGGCACCTACTTCAACCGCCAGAGCTACCCCTTCTGGGGGATCATCCACAAGTACGGCATGAACACGTGGACCGACTCCGGCGTCCATAAGGACATCTCCTGGAGCGTGAACATGAACGACGACCCCGCCTGCACGCGCCACCGCGTCGCGTGGCAGTGGCACGGCGCCGGCGCGAAGGTGGTGACATACGCAGGACCGTTCACCGGTCCGCTCTGTCCGGACATCTGGCGGCGCACGAAAGGCATCCGCTACTACTACGCCGACTTCGACGGTCACCACGAATACTGCTTCTACTGCGGCGAATGCCCGTGGAACGACTTCTCCGCGCGCTGCGCGTACAGCCAGTTCGTAATCGTGTACCCCTCGTTCGACGGGCTCATCCCCTCGCTCGCATGGGAGGGGGTCCGCGAAGGCCTGGACGACATCCGCTATCTGTCGCTGCTGAAACTCCGTGCGCTCGCCGCCATCGCCTCGAAAGACCCGAACATCCAGGCGCTCGGCCGCAAGCATCTGGCGTGGATGGAAACGCGCGAACCGGAAAGCATCATCGATCTTTTCGCGTTCCGCCGCGAAGTCGCGCGCCGGGCCATCGAACTCATCGACGTGGTCGGCCCCGAGCCGGACGACCGTCCGAAGATGCCGCCGCCCACACTGCCGCCGTGCACATACGGCAAGACCATCCCCGCCGGCGCGGACCTTCTCAAGGTCGCAACCCAGTACGCCAAGGACAACCGCTACGACCTCGCCATCCCACTGCTCGACAAGGTCCGCAAGGACGCGTCGCGCACGCCGGCGGACCGTTTCGAAGCGGCCACCCAGCAAGCTTCCCTCCTGAGCGAAACGCTCAAACGCGACCAGGCGATCAAAGTGCTCGAAGAGACGCTGCCGCAGCAGGACCTCAAGAACGCCCAGCGCGCCAAGCTGCACTTGCAGCGCGTCAAGGTGATGATGACGCCCCGCATCTTCGAGGAGGAATTCACGACGCCCCAGCTCGACGAAGCCGCCACGGCGATCGTGGACGCGCTCAAGAAGCCGGGCGCCACGGCCGAAGAGCGCTTCGCACCCGTCAACCAGATGCTCCACTCCTATCTTTCCGGCGGCCTCAACCAGCGCGTCATCGACTTCGCGGACGGCCGATTCGAGGACATGAAACTTTCCAATCACGCAAAGGCGCAGCTCTATCTGCGCAAGGCCTCCGCCTACAGCGCGCTCAAGAACTACGAACTGGCCGCGCGCATGTACCGCATCGTGTACAAGACCTGCGACTGCCAATTCTGCATCAACCGGAGCTTCTACCAGAGCGAGGGCTGGGTCGCCGAACAGCTCGAGGACTGGAAGACCGCCGAAAAGGCATATTCGCTCGAAGCGAAGACGTACAACGACGAAGAAGAAGACAAGAAGAGCTGGTGCGTCGGGCGTCTTCGGCGCGTGATGGCCAAGCTGCAGGCGGGCGAAAAGAAGAAGGACATCTCCTTCGACGACACGGACGACGGCAGCGAAATCACGTTGGACGACTGACCCAAACGGCGTCCGCGGCGCGGCCGCCCTGCCGGGACAACGCAAAGGAACTAGCGCGCACTTTCGACATGGGCTTCGCCGGCGTAGACGGACTGGCCGGCGACGAGTAGCGTGCCGTCGGCGGCGATGCCGCCACACACGCCCGCCAGCGGCTGGGCGTCGTCATCCGTTTGAAACACGGAAACCGTCTTGCCCTTGAGAAAATCCACGGCGGCAATTTGCGGATGCACGGCGGCGAAACCATCCCTCCGCCACATTTCGTACAGCGCAGAAAGCTCCTCCAGCACCGCGTTGAGCACGCCATCCACGGGCATGTCCGCAAGGTAGGGCGCGGACGCCGTCCGCGCCGCGCGGTCCGCCCTCCGTAGCAGCGCCAGCGACGTCGCGCGAGCGGCGATCTCGGGCGCAAAGCGCGCTTGCCCCACATTCACGCCGATGCCGGCGATCACGCAATCGCCGTTGCGTTCGCACAGGATGCCGGCAAGCTTGCGTCCGCCCGCCAGCACATCATTCGGCCATTTGAGCGTCAACGGCGTCCGCGGCGCGAAGCGTTGTGCCGCGTTGCGGACGGCGAGCCCCGCCACAAGCGGAAACGTGGCAACGGTTTCGGGCGGCATGTCCGCCACGTCCAAGACGGCGCTCATCATCAGGTTGACGCCAGGCGGCGAAAGCCACTTGTGGTCCAGGCGGCCGCGACCGGCCGTCTGTTCGCGCGCAACATACACATCGCCGTGCGCGCCGCGACGGGCATCGAGATTCGTGGACGCCGTGACGTCCAAACGGTGCACGCGAAAGCGCATGGCGTCAATCCCGCGTGGTTTCCTTCATCTTCCGCACATGTTCATGGACAAGACGGTAGCCCTTCACCATGTTGAGCACGGCATAATACGTGATGGGCGTCATGATGGCCGCGAACAGGAATCCGCCCGCGAAAAACGACGTCACGAGATGCCCCGAAAGGCGCGCCAGTTCACTCCATTCCTGTTCCGACAGGACGCAAGCGAGCGCGTTGTTGATGGCGCCCCAGGAAAGGTCCTTGCCGAGAATGCGGCTTCCGATCCAGCATTGCGCGGGATAGATGAAGAGAATGGACACCGGATTGGTGATGAGCGTTCCGAGCGTGGCGCCGATCTTGCTGCCCTTCAGCAGAAACGCCGCCGGCACCGAAATGCATATCTGGACGCCGAACGGAATCGCGCATCCAACGCACATGCCGATGGCCCAACCTTTCGCGATGAACTGCGGCGAGGCCTTCTCGCGAACGATCCTGTAGTACAGCGACTGGTACTTTTCCTTAATCCACGACATGGACGAACAACCCGCTGCGAAGCTTCGGCTCGAACCACGTGGACTTCGGCGGCATGATCTGCCCCGCGTCGGCGATGGCCATCATCTCGTCCACGGTGACGCCGTTCATCGAAAACGCCACGGCGGAATCGCCCGCGTCGACCTTCGCCTGGAGCGCACCGTCGCCGCGGATGCCGCCCATGAAGGAGATGCGCGCATCCGTGCGCGGATCGGCGATGCCGAGCACCGGCGCCAGAAACTTGTCCTGCAGGAACGAAACATCCAAGGCGGACACGGGATCGGCGCCCGTCGGAATCTCCCAGGAAAGATCGTGCCATGCGCCGGCCAGATACATGCGGCAATGGCGGCTCCCGCCCGTAAAGACCGCTTTCGCCTTCGCGAGCAGTTCATCGGCCGTGAAACCGTTCAAGTCCTTGACGAGACGGTTATAGGGAAGGATCTTCAGCTGGGAAGCCGGAAAGATGACGGCCATGAACCAGCGCGTCTCGCCGGCGAAATCATGTTCCTTCGCATAGCGGCTCGCGG
The DNA here is from genome assembly GCA_002317575.1 of Verrucomicrobia bacterium UBA1731. GTDB lineage: Bacteria > Verrucomicrobiota > Kiritimatiellia > RFP12 > UBA1067 > UBA1731. Next base: position 24,946 of record DCIH01000113.1, read on the forward strand.
CCGCGCTGCGGTGGTGCCCGTCGGCGATGTACGCGACGGGCACGCGCGCGAAGAGCTCCTGCAGCTCGTCCGCACGACAACTGGAACCGGAGGCGATTTCCCACACCACATGGCGGATGCCGTCCGGTGCGACGAAATCGTAAAGCGGGGCCTGCGCGCACGCCTCGGTAACGATGTCATCAATCGCCTTGTCGTCGCGATACGTGAGGAACGCCGGACCCGTATGGGCCCTCAGGATGCGGATGTGGTTGGTTCGGTCGTCTTCTTTATCCTTGCGCGTCTTCTCGTGTTGCTTCAGAACGCCCGCGAGATAGTCCTGCGCATCGAAGGTGGCGACGATGCCCGTCTGCGCGCGGCCGTCCATCACCTGACGGTACGCATAGAACTTCGGCTCGCCGTCCTGCACGAGGGTTCCGGAGTCGCGGAGCGCGTCCAGCGCCTTCTTGGCCTGCGCGTACGCTTCGGGGGAGGAGCAGTCCGTTCCCAGCGCCATGTCGATTTCGGGACGGCTCACATGGAGAAAGCTCTTAGGATTGCCGGCGGCGAGCGCCTTGGCTTCTTCGGTGTCGACCACGTCATACGGAACGGCCGCCACTTGGGCGGCCGACTGCGGTTCGGGACGAACTGCTGCAAAGGGGCGAATCTTCATCTTGGAGCGCCTTGCGGATCAGAGGTCGGAGAACGAATCAAGCCCGACGTTGACGATCGGGCAGAAAGACAACTCGGACTCGCGGATCACATTGATACCTCCAACCTGGAAACCGTAGATTGATTCGACGCGGTTGATCAGACCGACTTGAATGCCGTTGACCGTTTCAGCGACATTGATGATGCCCACCTGGAGGCCCGTGATTGAACGCGCCTCATTCCAGAGACCGACCTGCAAACCGCACAAATCGCCACGGCCGACGGAGTTGTAAAGACCAATCTGGAAACCGGCCAATGTATCCATCACATCATTGCGAAGAATGTTGATCTGGATGCCTTCCATGTAACGGCAACGGCCGAACAGACCGAGGTCGAAACCGGTGATGCCCTCGCAGGAACCATAGGGAAGCGTCAAGCGCAAGCCGACCACATCAAGCTCCTCGTGCGAATTGAACGCAATCCAAACCGGCCAGGAAGCTTTCTCGACATGCGACTCTTGCTTGGGCTCTTCTCCCGCCGACTGGGCCTTGGCATCTGCTTCCGCCGCGTCGTCCTGGGATTTATCTTCCTCGGCCCAGGCGCCCGCACACAAAACGGCAACGGCAAAACTCACGATAATCTTCTTCATGATGTTGTCCTTTTGATGGAAAAACACGAGCATTATATAATTTTCGGGCGAAGACGGCAAACGATTTTTTCCCCCAAAGGGTCACACGAGTCCGCCGCGCCGTTTCAATTCCGAAAAGAAAAGATCCATGTAGTCAGGCGAGAACGCAGACGCGTGCGGCAAGCGGAAAAGATTCGGCACATCGTCCGCGGCAAGCGGAGATTCAGCCGTGAGCGGCTCGCGCTTGAACACATCCAGAAACGCCGCCGCAAGTTTCCCGCGTTTCAGCGCCTGCACAAGGGCCCGCTCTTCCACGGCGTTTCCGCGGCCAACGTTCACGAGCGTAGCGCGGGGCGGCAGCGCCGCAAGCGTCTTCGCGTCCACGAGATCGTCCGTCCCGGTGTCGCCGGGCAACGCGAGTATAAACCAGTCGGCATTGGCGAGCGCGGGTAAAAGAACCTTGAAATTGCGCCGGCGAACGCCCGTCACCGACACGCCATTAGCGCGCAGCAAGGAGCCGATGGCGCGCCCCACATGACCATAGCCGAGCACCACGGCGCGTGTCCCCGCGACACGGCGGCAGAACGGCGAAAGATCCACGCGCGGCCACAGCTTCTTCGCGCGGTCGGCGCCCGTCTGCCACCCGTAGGCCTGATACAGACCGCGCGCCCAGGCGAGCATGCAGGCAAGAACGGTTTCCGCCATGATGGCGCCATGGTATTCGCCGTGGAACTTCCGAACGCCAGGCGGCAGTTCGCTTTCGGCGGGAACGAGCTCGCGGCCGGCGCCCGGCGTCGCCAGTACGCGCAGTTTCGGCGCGTGCGCGAACCACTCCTTCCTGAAATTCCAGACGATGGCGTGCGTCGCCTCGGGAAGTTCGCGCAGAAAAGCCCGCTCGCCCTTGACGATGACGGCGTCCGGGCATTCACGCGGCGGCGCCTTGACACGGAAAGAGTCTTCAGGCCAATTCAACCACACGAGCACTTTTCGCCTTACCACGATGACGCTCCTGTCAGAGAAAACGGTCAATGTGCGTCGTCCGTGGGCATGCCCCACTCGTCCAACTGCGCCTTGATCCAGGCGAACACGTTCTCGTGAACATCTTTGGCCTTGCCGGAAATCGGCGCGCCGCAACGGATGCGGATGTCCTTGGTCGGGTCGACCGTGCCGAAATCCTTGAACCAGCCCTTGCCATCCGGTCGCGTGGGCTCGCAATCCGTCTTGAGCGCGATCGGAACGACCGGAACGCCGGCTTTCTCGGCGAGCTTGGCGCCGATGGACGAGTAGACCTTGCGCGAGAACACCTTCTCGCGGCTGCCTTGTGGAAATATGAGAACCGAATGACCGGCCTTGATCTGCTCGACGCCTTTCGAAAAGACCTGCATCAGATCCTCGCGCGGCGACTTGCGCGACAGCGGAATGAGCCCCATGTGGGCGGCGGCCTTTTCAAGGCAAGGCAGATGCGAAAGCGACGCCTTCACGAAAATGTTGAACGGCCCGAACGTGAGCAACACGGGCGGCAACATGATCGTCTCAAGCGTTGACATGTGGTTTGCGAGATAGACAACAGGGCCGCTGACCTTGACGCGATTCTCCCAGCCATCCAAGGTGACGGGAATGCCGAAACGTTCGGCCTTCTGAACCGTTTTGAAACATTGCCTCGCCCAGACTTCCGTGGTGAGAGACCGGAAGAATTCTCGAATGGCACAAAACGGAAACACGACGAAAACGCTCCATGTGAACGAAAATGTCGTCCACCATCCCGGCTTGCGGCGGACCGGCGACAAGGTCTCGGGTCCGGACGAATACGATCCGCAGGAGACCAGCCGCGCGCGGAACCGATCCAACGGGATATCGGTCATTCCGTCTCCCCGTTTTGACGCGATTCGGCCTGTCGTTCCTTGTCCTGCTCGGCCTTGGCCTTTGCCTCTTCCCGTTCCCGGCGGCGCTCGTCGACGATTTCCTGCATCTGCTGAAGCAACTGCTGTCGCTCATTCGCCGCCTGGGCCTCACGGGCGGCGGCGGCCTCCCGCTCGGCCTTGAGTTCTTCGGCGGCTTTCTTGGCCGCTTCTTCGGCGGCCTTCCGGTCGTTATCCATCTGTTCCTGGTGCAACTTGCGACGCTGACGAAGGCGCGCTACCGGCGATTGGCCGCCATCTCCGGCGGAACTGGAACTGTCGACGACTTGCGCCGCCGAAACCGGCACGGGCGTTTTCGCGCGCGCCGAAGCGGCGCCGGCCTGGCCGCCCAACTTCACGGTCACCTCCACATCGTCTTTCTGAAAAGTCGCCTCATTCGTCCCAAGGTCGGCGCCGACGACCTTCCAACCGTCCTTTTCCTGACCGGCCAGAAGGTAGTAATGCTGATCGCCCGCATTGAAACCAACGGCGATGTCGCCGGCGGGCGTCACATTCAGCATCGTCACCTTGAGCTGCTGAACAAGTTGCTGTTGCTGTTGTTCCAGTTTGGCCCGATTCTGCTCTTCTTCTTTGGTCAATCCGGCTTTGGCGGCAGATGTGGCGGGCGGCGCGTCGGGGTTGAAACCCGGCGGCGGATCGCCGAACGGCATGCGTTCGAGGATGATTTCGTAGCGCTCGAATGTCGCGGTCGCAAGATCGTCCTCGCCTTCCGCCGCAACCAGCGGAAGAGCGAGCAACGAAAGCGCCGCAACCGTTTTCTTCATGACATCCTTTCGCCGCAGGCGTTTCAGCGAACGCGCTTGATCGCACCGAACTTGCACACCTGGGAGCACTGCGTGCACCCGGCGCACAAAGACGGATCGATCTTCATCTGGAAGAAGCCCTTGCGGACTTCGGCGCCGCGCGTCATCGCGGGGCAACCCATCTTGAAGCACATGCCGCACGCCTTGCACTTGGCGGAATCGACTTCGCAGAGTCCCTCCTTGGTGAGCTTCGCAGCGATGCGGCACGGCGCGTAGGCGATGATCAGCGCGCTCTCTTCGGAATCCATGGACTCCTTGAGCACCTTTTCGAGCTCCGCCAGATCGTCCGCGCTCACCTTCACGACGCGCTTGAGGCCACACGCCTTCGCGATGTCGGCGATCTCCACGACGGGCGCGGGGTCGCCCGGCAGCGTCTTGCCCGTTCCCGGATTGTCCTGGTGCCCGGTCATGGCGGTGATGCGGTTGTCCAGCACCACGGTGGTGACGGGCGTGCCGTTGTAGTGCGCGGAAAGGATGCCGGTGATGCCGGAGTGGAAGAACGTGGAATCGCCCAGCACCGCGCAGATGCGGCCCTTGTGTCCGGCCTTCTTCATGCCCGCGGCGCAGCCGATGGAAGCGCCCATGCAGATCGTGGTGTCCATCGCGTTGAGCGGCGCGAATGCACCCAGCGTGTAGCAGCCGATGTCGCCCGTCACCGTGGCGCCGAGCTTGTGGAGCACATGGAACACGCTGCGGTGGCCGCAGCCCGCGCACAGCACGGGCGGACGCGTGGGCAGCGCCTCGGCGGGCGCCTTCGCCTTCTTGGCGGCGGGGACATCCTTGAGAATCTCGTGGCGCAGGTTCTGCACGCGGTCCGGATTGAGTTCGAGCATGTTCATCTCGGTCTTGTGCTCGACGACCTTGATGCCCATCGCGCGGATCTGCTCTTCGAGGAACGGATCGAGTTCTTCGACGACGAGCAGTTTCTTCACGGACTTCGCGAACTTGGCCACGAGGTCGCGCGGGAACGGATTCGTCCAGCCGAGTTTCAGGATGGAATACTCGGGGAAGATTTCCTTCACGTACTGGTAGGCGACGCCGCTCGTGACGATGCCAAGCGCGGACTTGCCCTTTTCGATGCGGTTGAACTTCGACTTCGACGCCGCCTTCTGCATCGCTTCGCTGCGCTTCTGAGCGGCGAGACGCTGGCCGCGTGCGAACGCCGGCACGGGAATCGTCTTGGTGATGTCCTTCTTGTACGGAATGAGCGGATGCGGCGCGGGCTTGAAGTTTCCGAGGTCGACGAGCGAACTCGAATGGGATGTGCGCGTCGTGAGGCGCAGGAAGCACGGCACCTGGAACTTCTCCGACGTTTCGAAGGCCGCCTGCACCATGTCGTACGCTTCCTGGCTGTCCGACGGCTCGAACATCGGCGCGCGCGCGAACTTCGCGATGTTGCGGTTGTCCTGTTCGTTCTGCGAGGAGTGCATCCCCGGATCGTCCGCGACGGCGATCACGAGACCGCCCGTGGCGCCCACGTACGTGAACGTCATGAGCGGATCCATCGCCACGTTGAGACCCACATGCTTCATCGCCGTGAGGGCGCGCGCGCCCGCGATGGACGCGCCGACGGCCGTTTCCATGGCGACCTTTTCGTTCACGGCCCATTCGCACCTGACCGTGTCCTTGAACTTCGCGACGTTCTCGAGGATTTCGGTGGACGGCGTGCCCGGATAGGCGCTCGCCACCACGCAACCGGCCTGGGCGGCGCCGCAGGCGACCGCCTCGTTGGCGCTCAACATCTTCTTCATGATTCGACAGTTCCTTCCGTTTCAGATTCCTTCGCGTCCGCGGGCGTTTCCGCGGTCTCTTCCGCTGGCGCTTCGGCGTCCGCCGCCGGCGCCTCATCGACGTCCTCCGCCTCCACGACGGACAGACTCACGAGCTTCGCGCCTTCCGTGAGGCGCACGAGCTTGACGCCCATGCCCGCGCGGCTCACGACGGTGATGTCGCCGACCTTCTGTCGCACCATCAGGCCGTCGGACGTGATCGTGATGATCGACTCGTCGTCCGCCACGGAATGGGCCGACACGACGTGCCCGTTTCGGTCCGCGCCCTTGATCGCCGTGACGCCCATGCCGCCGCGATGCTTCGTTTCGTAGGCGTTGAACTCCGTGCGCTTGCCGTAGCCGTTTTCGGTCGCGACGAGCAACGTCTTCGTGTCGTCCACGACGTCCAGCGAACACACGCGGTCCTCGAGGCGCAGCTTGATGCCGCGCACGCCGGCCGCCGCGCGCCCCATGCGGCGCACTTCGTCCGAATTGAAGCGCGTGCCGATGCCGTCGCGGGTGATCATCACCACGTCTTCGCCCGGCTTGACGAGGCGCACCTCCACGAGGGAATCGCCTTCGTCGATCGCGATCGCCTTGATGCCGTTGCGGTTGACGTTCTTGAAATCGCCGAGGAGCGTCTTCTTGACCGTGCCGAACGCCGTCGCGAACATGACGTCCACGTCGCCGTCGAACGAACGGATCGGCAGCAGGCGCAGCACCTGCTCGCCTTCCTGCAGATTGAGGAAGTTGATGAGCGGCTTGCCGAAACTCGTGCGCGGCGCTTCCGGAATCTCGTACGCGTCCTTGAGGAAAAGACGTCCCGTGTTCGTGAAGAACAGAAGCGAATCGTGCGTTTCCGCGACGAAGACGAGCCGCAGGAAATCCTCTTCCTTGATCTGGGCGCCCTTCACGCCGCGGCCGCCGCGGTTCTGTTCCTTGTACTCCGTGAGCGGAACGCGCTTGACGTAACCGCGGTTGGAAAGCGTGATCACGCACGGTTCGTCGGCGATGAGATCCTTGAGCGAGACCTCGTTTTCGTCCGCCACGATTTCCGTGCGGCGCTTGCCGGCGTCCTTGGCGCCGAACTTCTCCTTGAGCATCGCGAGGTCGTCCTTGACGATCGCGTACACGCGCGCCTTGTCGGCGAGGATCGCCTTCAGGTCGGCGATCGTCGCGAGAAGCTCGGCCAGTTCCGCCTCGAGCTTGTCGCGTTCGAGACCGGTGAGCTGGTAGAGCCGCATCTCGAGGATCGCGTTCACCTGCGGCTCGCTGAAGCCGTACTTCTCGACGAGTTTCGCCTTGGCCTCTTCACGGTTCTTCGACCCGCGGATGATCGCCACCACGTCGTCCAGATTGGCGATCGCGACGAGCAGGCCGTCCAGGATGTGCTTGC
>DCIH01000113.1:32101-35277 GCA_002317575.1 Verrucomicrobia bacterium UBA1731
GCTTGCGCGCCTCGGCCTTGCGGAGATCGAACTTCGTGCGCCGCGTGATCACCTCGAAGCGGTGGTCGACGTAGCACTTGAAGAAGTCCTTGAGATTGAGGATGCGCGGACGCCCCCCGTCCAGCGCGAGCATGATCGCGCCGAACGTCGTCTGCAGCTCCGTGTGCTTGTAGAGGTTGTTCAGGACGATCTGTCCCACGGCGTCGCGCTTGAGCTCCACCACCACGCGGACGTCGGCCTTGGACTCGTCGCGGATGTCGGAAATGCCTTCGATGACCTTGTCCTTGACGAGTTGCGCCATGTGGATGATCATCTCGCGCTTGTTCACCGCATACGGGATTTCCGTGATCACGATGCGCTCGCGCCCGTTCTTTTCCGTCTCGATTTCGGCCTTGCCGCGCACGCGAATCTGGCCGCGGCCGAGTTTGTACATCGCGGCGATGCCGTTCCGGCCGCAGATGGTGGCGCCCGTGGGGAAGTCCGGACCCTTCACGAACTGCATCAGATCGTCGATCGTGCAGTCGGGGTTGTCCACGTAATGCGTGATGCCGTCGCACAGTTCGGAAAGGTTGTGCGGCGGAATGTTCGTGGCCATGCCCACGGCGATGCCGGACGATCCGTTCAACAGGAGATTGGGGAGCTTCGCGGGGAGGACGGTCGGTTCGTCGAGCGTCTCGTCGAAGTTCTTCATCATGTCGACGGTGTCTTTTTCGAGGTCGCCGAGCATCTCGTCGGTGACGCGCTGCATGCGCACCTCGGTGTAACGCATGGCGGCGGCGCCGTCGCCGTCGATGTTGCCGAAGTTGCCGTGCGGATCCACGAGCGGCACGCGCAGCGAGAAATCCTGGGCCATGCGCACGATGGTGTCGTAGACCGACGAATCGCCGTGCGGGTGGTATTTGCCGATTACGTCGCCCACGACGCGGGCGGACTTCACGTATTTCGAATTCCAGGTCGTGCCCAGCTTGTACATCGAGAACAGGCAACGGCGGTGCACGGGCTTCAGGCCGTCGCGCACATCGGGCAGCGCGCGCCCCACGATCACGCTCATCGAATATTCGATGTAGTCGCGGGACATTTCGTCCACGATGTTGACGTCCTCGAGCGTCCCCGCCGCGGCGGGCGCTTCGACCTTCACGTCCTCTTCTTCGGCCATGTCTGGATCCCCCTTGAATCAGATCCGTCCGCGGATCACGCGCGGTAGTTCGGCGCTTCCTTCGTGATGGTGATGTCGTGCGGACGCGCTTCGCGCTGGCCCGCCGCGGTCACGCGGTAGAACTTGCCGCGCGCCTGCAGTTCGGGAATCGTCTTCGTGCCGCAATAGCCGAGCGACGCCTTGAGGCCGCCGCAGAACTGCGTCATGATGGCGCGCACGTGCCCGGAATACGGCACCATGCCCTCGATGCCCTGCGGCACGAGATCGTCCTCGGCCTCGTTGTCCTGGAAATAGCGCGCGCGGGATCCCTTGCCGTTCTTGAGCGCGGCCATGGAGCCCATGCCGCGGTACACGACGTACTTGCGGCCGTTGGCGAGGATCTTCTCGCCCGGGGATTCTTCGGTGCCCGCGAGGACGGATCCAAGCATCACCGAGCTCGCGCCCGCGACAAGCGCCTTCGGCACGTCGCCGGAGAGCTTGATGCCGCCGTCCGCGATCACGGGCACGCCCGTGCCGCGCAGCGCCTTCGCCGCGTTGTACACGGCGGTGAGTTGCGGAATGCCCACGCCGCACACGACGCGCGTCGTGCAGATGGAACCCGGGCCGATGCCGACCTTCACCGCATGCGCGCCGCACTTCGCGAGCGCGAGGGCCGCTTCGCCCGTGGCGATATTGCCGGCGATCACGTCCACCTTCGGGAAGTGCCTGACGATGTACTTCGTCATGTCCATGATGCCCTTGGTGTGTCCGTGCGCGGAGTCCACCACCACCACGTCCACGCCGGCGTCCGCGAGCTTCTCCATGCGGCTGAGGTCGCCCTTGCCGCCGGAAACGGAAGCGGACACGCGCAGACGGAACTTGTCGTCGCAGTTGTACGTGGGGTTCTGGTTCTCGACGAGACGCTGCACGTCGGTGAACGAATAGAGGCCCGCGACCTTGCCGTCCTTGCCCACCAGCGGCAGCTTGCCGAGCTTGTTGGCGCGCATGATGTCGTACGCCTTCTTGAGCGACGTGCCCGGCTTCGCCGTGATGAGATTCGTCTGCATCACGTCCTTGAGCGTCACCGCGTCCATCGGCGCGAAACGCATGTCGCTGCCGGTGATCATGCCCACCAGACGTTCCTGCGCGTCCAGCACGGGAAATCCGTTGAACGTGAGGCCGAGGCGCTTCTTCTCGGAACGGAGGAACGAGATGTCGTCCGACTCGTGGAAGCACACGGGGTTCGCGATGAGGCCGTTCAGGTAATTCTTGACCTTCGCGACTTCCTTCGCCTGCTCGTCCTCTTCGAGGTTCTTGTGGATCACGCCGATGCCGCCCGCAAGCGCCATCGCAATTGCCATCGGCGCCTCGGTCACGGTGTCCATCGCCGCGGAGATGAACGGCACGTTCATCTTCTGGCGGCTCGTGAGCTGCGTGCCGAGCGACGCATCGTCCGGCAGGAAGTCCGCGTACTGGGTCACGAGCGTGACGTCGTCGTAGGTGAGGCCTTCGAACGGGAAGGTCTTCATGAATGCGTCGAGATACTTGTTATGCATGGTTCTTTCCTTTTGAAATCAGAGGCCCACGGCCCGGCGCACCTTCTCCATCGTGGGCGCCGCGGCGGCGCGCGCCCTGGCGGCGCCGGCCTTGAGCACGTCCTCGAGCGCGTCCGGATCCTTTGCGAGCTCCTCGCGCTTCGCGCGGAACGGGTCGAATAGACGGTGGTAGGCCTCGAGCAGCGCCTTCTTGGCGTGACCGTAGCCGTAGTTGCCGGCGCGGAAATGCGCGGCCATATCGGCCACTTCCTCGGGCGTCGCGAAAAGCTTGTAAAGCTCGTAGATGGAATTGCCCTCGGGCTCCTTGGGCTCTTCCATCGACTTCGAGTCCGTGACGATGCCCATGACCTTCTTCTTGATGGAACCGGCCGGCTCGAAGAGTTCGATCGTGTTGTGGTAGCTTTTGGACATCTTCTGACCGTCGGTGCCGGGAATCGTGGCGACCGTTTCGGGGATGTACGCGTCGGGCATCTTGAAGATCTCGC
>DCIH01000113.1:35398-35693 GCA_002317575.1 Verrucomicrobia bacterium UBA1731
GCCATCAGGACGGGATACGCGAAAAGCCCGTGCGTCGCCTCGAACCCGTGCGCCATCTTGTCCTTGTAGCTGTGGCAGCGTTCCAGCAGGCCCATGGGCGTGAGGCACGAAAGGTACCACGCGAGCTCCTGCACTTCCGGAACGTCCGACTGGCGGTAGATCACCGACTTCTCGGGATCGAGGCCGCACGCGAGATAGTCGAGCGCCACGTCGCGCGTGGCGTCGCGCAGCAACGCGCCGTCGCGCACCGTGGTCATCGCGTGGAAGTTGGCGATGAACATGAAGTTCTCGCCCT
>DCIH01000113.1:35710-37497 GCA_002317575.1 Verrucomicrobia bacterium UBA1731
ACATCGACTTCATCGCACCGAAATAATTGCCCCAGTGCAGCTTGCCCGAAGGCTGGATACCCGTCAGAATTCTCATTTTCACACCAATCGGAAACTCACTTCAAAATCACCTTCTGCTGCGCGCCGGAAATCTCCGCCGCCACCATCTTCGCAAACTTCTTCACCTCCGCGTCGGACTGCGCGTCGGCAATCTTCAGCACCGCATCCGCCTGGTCGGCCGTGCCGCACCAGCGGAGCTGGTCGAGGCAGTAGCCGACCACATCCGGCGTCTTCGCCTTCGCGGCCGCGTCGAGCAACGCCTTCGTCCACAGCGAACGGTACGGTGCGTTCTGCCTGCACATCACGCTCTGCGAAACGCCCGCGATCAGGCAGGCCTTCATCGGATCCGTCTGGAAGTCGGGCTTCACCTCGGCCAACAGCTTCGCCGCCGCGGCGGCGCCGCCCTTGAGCAGTTCCGCGATCGCAGCGTCGTTCACCGTCGCCTTGAGCGCCGCGTCGTTCTTGTTCTCCCACTCCACGGACGTCGCCCCCGTCTTCGCCGCGGCGTCGGGACGGATGTCCATGATCTTCTGATCCTTCGGCGCTTCGGGCTTCTTCACCTCGGGCTTCTTCGCCTCGACGGGCGTCGGCGCTTCGGGCTTCTTCACCTCGACGGCCGCGGGCGTTTCCGGCGCGGGCGCCTCGGGCTTCGCCGGCTCCGTGGTTACGCAACCCGCCGCCGCGGCCAACATCATCCCAATCAAAATCTTCTTCATCGGCTTCTCCTCCGTCCGAACTTCAAACTCCGAACTTCCAACTTCAAACTCAACCGAACATCTCCTTCTGCCACGGTTCGCGCAGCGCCTGGAAGAGGAATCGGTCCGCCGCCGGATCGTTCTTCGCGCAGAGCTTCACGGGATCGAACTCGAAACCGCGGCCGAGACGTTCGGCGACGATCGCGAGGTTGAACATCGTGCAGCTGCGGAAACCGGTCTGCTCGTTGAGGCAGAACGGCTTGCGCGTGCGGACGCTGTCCATGAAGTCGGCCTGCTGGGCCGCGGGCTGCGGCAACGCCGCAAGCTGGTCGACGACCTTCTTGTCCGCCCACCAGCCGTTCGCGTCCTTGATGCGGAGCGTCGTGGAGCCATCGCCCTTCTTGTAGACGCATGTGCCGTTAGAACCACGCAACAGCGGTTCTTCCTTGAGCGACTCGTCGCCGTCGAGGATCACCTCCGTGCCGTCCGCGTACGTGAGCGTGATGCGGTCGAAGCGGCCCACCACGTCGGGATGCTGTTTCGGCCCCACGTAGTCGATCTTCACGGGACTCGTGTCGTCCTTGCACAGCAGGTACTGCAGCGGATCGAGATAGTGCTGCGCCATGTCCCCAAGTCCGCCGCCGTCGTAATCCCAGTAGCCGCGGAACGTCGCGTGCGTGCGGTGCGCGTTGTAGGGTTTCCACGGCGCCGGACCGAGCCACATGTCCCAATCGAAGGTGGACGGGCACTTCTGCGGCGCGAGGTTGACGAGCCCGGACCAGAAGAACTTCCAGTTGAAACCCTGCCCCGCGCCGAAGACGCACTTGATCGGCCCCTTGCCGAGCAGCCCGTTTTCGACGACCTGGCGAATGGGCTTCACCGTCGTGCCGAACCCGTAGAATGTGTCCTTGAAGCGGAACCACGTGTTCAGGCGGAACATGCGCTTCTTGGCCTTCACGACCTCCATCACGCGCTTGCCTTCGCCCACGGTGCGAGTCATCGGCTTTTCGCACCAGATGTCCTTGCCCGCGTTCGCGGCCATCACGCTCATGC
>DCIH01000113.1:37517-38979 GCA_002317575.1 Verrucomicrobia bacterium UBA1731
CCAGTGCGGCGGCGTGCAGATGTGCACCACGTCCACGGAACGGTCGGCGAGAAGCTCCATGAAGTCCTTGTACGCCTTGACCTTTCCCCAGCCCGCCTTCTCGGCGCAGGAGAGGCCGTCTTTGACGTGCAGTTCGTCCGGATCGCAAAGGCCGATCAGACGCGACCCCTTGAACGGCAGGTGGTTCTCGCTGTGCGCGATGCCGCCGAAACCGATGATCGCGCGCGTCAGCTGGTTCGACGGCGCCGTCTCGCCCCTGAGCACGCCCGCGGGGACGATGGAGAACATCCCCAACGCCGCCGCGCTCTTCATGAAATCGCGTCTGTTCGTCATGTCGAATCCCCAAACTTCAAACTTCAGACTTCAAACTCACTTGAGACCGCGCTCGACGAGGTCGCACATTTCGGTGACGGCCTTGGAGGAGTTGAGCCCCAACTTGCGCACGCGCTCGGCGAGACGCGGGCACTTGCAGCCGCACCAGCGGATCTGGTCGAGGCAGAAGAGCTTCACGTAGTCGCAACGCGTTTCCTCGGCCTCGAGCATGAGCGCCTTGACCCACGTCATGCGCTGTGCCTTGCGCGCCTCGGACTTCGCCATCACCCACTGGGTGACGGCGGCGATCTGGATGGCGGCCTTGGCGTCCGTCTTGTAGCCGTCCTTGACCTGGTCGAGCAGCGCCAGGGCGCTTTCGTCGTCCTTCACGAACGCGGCCAGGACATCGTCCTTCACCGCCGCGTCGAGCGCCGCGGCGTTCTGGTTATGCCATTCCACCGCCATCGGGTTGCCCTTTTCGGACGCCATGGCCGGACCGTAATCGTCGTACGGTGCGGCCGGATCGGCGCTCTTCGGGGCTTCCGCCGCGGCGGCCGCGAAGGCCGTCGCCATCATCATGCCAATCAAAACTTTCTTCATATCCTTTTCCTCCGTCCAAACGTCAAACTCAACCGTACATCTCGTGATGCCACGGCGCGCGCATCTGCTGATAGAGGAAGCGGTCCGCGGCGGGATCGTTCTTCGCGCAGAGCTTCACCGGATCGAACTCGAAACCGCGGCCGAGACGCTCGGCGACGATGCCCAGGTTGAACATCGTGCAGCTGCGGAAGCCGTTCGACTCGTTGAGGGCGAACGGCTTGCGTTCGCGCACGGACTGCATGAAGTCCGTCACCTGCGGCGCGGGTTCGGGCAGGTCGGCGAGGGTCTTCACGACCTTCGCGTCGTCCCACCAGCCGTTCTTGTCCTTGATGCGGAGCGTCGTCGAGCCGTTGCCCTTCTTGTACACGCACAGGCCGTTGGAGCCCTCCAGCAGCGGCTTGTCCTTGAGGGACTCGTCGCCGTCGAGGTCAACCGTGGTGCCGTCGTCGTATGTGAGGGTGATGCGGTCGAAGCGGCCGACCGCCTCGGGATGCTGTTTCGGGCCGACGTAGTCGATCTTCACGGGGCTCGTCTCGTCCTTGCAGAGCAG
>DCIH01000113.1:39005-55354 GCA_002317575.1 Verrucomicrobia bacterium UBA1731
ACTGCAGCGGATCGAGATAGTGCTGCGCCATGTCCCCGAGCCCGCCGGAATCGTAGTCCCAGTAGCCGCGGAAGGACGTTCCCACGCGATGGCGGCTGAACGGTTTCCAGGGCGCCGGACCGAGCCACATCTCGTAGTCGAAACCGGCGGGCAGCGGCTCGGGCGTCTCGTTCACATGGCCGGACCAGCCGAACTTCCAGCTAAAGCCCTGTCCGGCGCCGAACGTGCACTTGAGCGGCCCCTTGCCCAGCAGGCCGTTCTCGACGACCTTGCGGATCGGCGCGACCGGCGTGCCGAACCCGTAGAACGTGTCCTTGAAGCGGAACCATGTGTTCAGGCGGAACATGCGCTTCTTGGCCTTCACGACCTCCATCACGCGCTTGCCTTCGCCCACGGTGCGGGTCATCGGCTTTTCGCACCAGATATCCTTGCCCGCGTTCGCGGCCATCACGCTCATGCAACCGTGCCAGTGCGGCGGCGTGCAGATGTGCACCACGTCCACGGAAGGATCATCCAACAGCTGGATGAAATTGTCGTACGCCTTGATCTGGCCCCAGCCGCAGTCGGCCGCGGCCTTCAGGCCGGCGGCGACGCGCGTCTCGAACGGATCGCACAGGCCGATCAGACGCGAACCCTTGTACGGCAGGTGGTTCTCGCTGTGCGCGATGCAGCCGAAGCCGATCAGCGCGCGCGTGAGCTGGTTGGACGGCGCCGTGGCGCCGCGCAGTACGCTCGACGGCACGATGGAGAACGCCCCCATCGCCGCCGCGCTCTTCAGGAAATCTCTTCTGTTCGTCATGTTTTCTCCCGCTTCAAACTTAGAACGTCAAACATCAAACTTCAAACTCTTCACGCGAGCAGCCGCTTCGCCGCGAGCGCGATGTCCGCCACGCGGTTGTCGCCGCCTTCGCGCTCGATTGCGAACGCGCCCTTGTAGCCGGCCGCGTCGAGCGCCGCGAGAAACGCCGGCGCGTTCACTTCGCCATCGCCCCACGGCACTTCCGTGCCCCATTCGCCGGGCGTCTTCGTCATCACGGCGTCCTTCACGTGCACGTGCTTGATCCACGGCGCGAGGATCTTCACCGCCTCGACGGGATTGCCCTTGGCGTAGAGGATCATGTTCGCGGGGTCGAAGTTGACGCCCACGCCCGACATCTTCTCGAGGAAATCCGCGAGGTCCTGCGCCGATTCCTGACCCGTCTCGAACGCAACGCCCACGCCCGCTTCGCCGCAGACGTCGACGATGTATTTGACGCGCTCGGAATACTTCTTGTACGCCACGGGATCCGCGTGGTCAAGAAAGCCCGCGTGCAGCGTGATGAGCTTGCAGCCGAGT
Organism: Verrucomicrobia bacterium UBA1731; assembly: GCA_002317575.1. GTDB lineage: Bacteria > Verrucomicrobiota > Kiritimatiellia > RFP12 > UBA1067 > UBA1731. The sequence continues at coordinate 40,342 of DCIH01000113.1, forward strand.
TCGGCCGTGAGTTTCGCGCCCTGCTGGACGAGCTTTTTGTTGCCTTCCCACGCGTCGTCCGGCAGCACGCCGCCCGTCTTCTTGATCGTTTCGAGCGTGGAGTAGTCCTCCTGCGGGAAGCCGATCATCGTGGCGGAAAGTTCCCATTCGCCGGAGGCGAGACGGGCCTTCACCTTCTCAAGCGCGTCCGCGCCCTCCGCGCCGCCGTGGCGGTCTTCGCCGCCTTGCGCGCCCGCGAGGAACGGCTGCAGCGCGAGGTGCACGCGCTTCAGGCCCATGGTCTTCATCTGTTCCGCCACCTGGTCCAGCGGCAGCCGGAACGACCAGCTGCACACGCCGAGATTTCTCGCGCTCACGTATTTGCCTCCTGCTGTTGCCGTTTCTTTTCCACACCCTCCGAAAAGGGCCATCGCGGCGGCCGACCCGGCCGCTCCCAAAAATTCCCTGCGCTTCATCGTCATGGTTCTTCCTCCAAACTTCAAACTTCAAACTCAACCCAAATACGCGCCCTGCGCGAGCAGGAGCTTCTGCACGTCCTTGACATTCACGTCGCGCGGACCCAAGCCCTTCTGGCTCGCCACCGCGCTCGCCGCGCCCGCGGCCTGGCCCGTCACCAGACACGGCGCGATCAGGCGGAACAAGTCGATCATGTCGTCCGCGCAGCTCGCCGCGCGGCCGCACACCGTGAGATGGTTCACCGTCTTCGGCAAAAGGCATCCGAGCGGCACGCGCGACCCCTTGGGCGACGCGCCGTCCGAACCCATCCAGGCGACGGTGTCGCCGTCGTCCTTCTCCAAATGCGCCGCGGCCCACGCGCGGTCGATCGACTTCACGCCGTCCAGCGTGCGCGCCCCGCGGATGCCGATCTGCGTCGCCGTCCAGATGAGATGCGCCTTCTCGCAGCCCTTCACCTTGCGGAAATCGGCCGCGCTCTTCCACGCCTCGGCGCGGTGGTGCATCATGATTTTGGAAACGCCCGCGACATCGAAGCGGTTGCACGCGACATTGTGCTTGCCTTCCGGGGACGTGCCGAACATGCCGTACCAGCGGTTGTCGCTGCACGGCTCGTTGCAGCCGAACCACAACCCCGCCTTGCGCGCGTTCTCGAACGCCTCCTTCGTGAACGAATCGAAGCCGCCGATGCGGTAGGTGAAGCCGATGCCGTGCTTGTACTGCTGGTACTTCTCGCCCGCCTGGAACAGCACGTCGCCGTCGCCCGTCGCGTCCACCGTCTCCTGCGCGAGAATCGCCAGGCGCCCTTCCGTGGATTCCACCACGACGCCCTTGACGTCGTTGCCGTTGATCACCACGTCCACGTCGTGGCAACGGTACAGGATCTCGCAGCCCGCCTCCACGAGCAGCTCCTCGAGCGCGATCTTCAGCGCCTCGGGGTCGGCCGTGGGCAGGTACATCTGGTTGGCCGGCACGCGGCCCGTCACGGCCATCGGCCCCATCGCCTCGAGCTTCTTGATCAGATCGTCCGTGAAGCCGCGCGTCGTCTGCGTGAAGCGACCGTTGGAAAGATAGCCCGTGGCGAGCAGGATCAACACGCCACCGTTGGACCACAAACCGCCGAGCGACTCGTCGCGCTCCACCAGGATCGTCTTGCGGCCCGCCTTCGCGGCGGACATGGCGGCCGCCCAGCCGGCGATGCCGCCGCCCACCACCAGCACATCGCAGGTGCGGTAGACCGGCACCTCGCGCGCGGGCTGGAGGATTTTGCCGCCCGCCAGGGAGGCGGACGGCACATCCGTCATCGTGGAGGCCATGGGCCGACGGTGCTGGTTCCAGAACGTGTTCGCGTCCGCCTTGGCGGCGAACGGCGCGGTGACGCCCGCAGCCGCCGCAACGGCGCCGCCCTTCAACCAATCCCGTCGTGTCATGCCCATGGCGTTTTCTCCCAGATGACGAGCTCACTTCGCGGCCGCGGCGATGATCGCCGCGAACGAATCGGCCTTGAGGGCCGCGCCGCCGATGAGTCCGCCGTCGATGTCCTTCTGCGCGAGCAGCTCGGCCGCGTTGTCCGGCTTCATGGAGCCGCCGTACTGGATGCGGACCGTTTCCGCCGCGTCGACGCCGATGAGCTCGCCGAGCGTCTTGCGGATGAGCGCGTGGACTTCCTGCGCCTGCTCGGGGGTCGCGGTGCGGCCGGTGCCGATCGCCCACACGGGTTCGTACGCGATCACGAGCTTGTCCGCGTCCGCGGCGGAGAGGCCCTTGAAGCCCTCCTTCATCTGGCGGACGATCACTTCCTCGACCTTGCCGGCGTCGCGCTCGGCGAGCGTTTCGCCCACGCAGGTGATGGCGGTGAGGCCAGCGGCGATCACGGCGCGCGTGCGCTTGTTCACCGTTTCGTCCGTCTCGCCGAAGTACTGGCGGCGCTCGGAGTGGCCGATGATGACATACTTGACTCCGGCATCGAGGAGCATGCCCGTGGAGATTTCGCCCGTGAAGGCGCCCGACGCTTCCCAGTGGGCGTTCTCGGCGCCCGGCTGGACGGCGGTGCCGGCGCATGCGGCGACGCACGCGGGGATGTCAATGGCGGGCGTGCAGCACACCACGTCCACATTCGCGAAGTCCTTCGTCGCTTCCGCGATGCCCTTCACGAGGGCGGCCGTCTCGGACGGCTTGACGTTCATTTTCCAGTTGCCGGCAATGATTTTCTTGCGCATTTTCTGTACCTTTTCCTTGTTGTTTTTAAAGTGCCTAGACTATTCGTCTAAAATTGTGGAAAGTATACCACAAAAGGTCAAAAAACGCCAGCGAAAACATCAGATGCGCGCGCGCGCTGAAAACGCGTCCCAGAGGACCAAAACCACACTGGACGCCACCCCCTGGGGAAGCGATTCTGCGGCGGCGTCAGTGCGCCCGAACGACGCCCTCGACATTTTCGGCCGGCACGCGCACGACGATTGAACGCCTGAACGGCGGCAATGTCGGCGCGTCGACCGTCACGTGGCGGTCTTCCCACGGCAGGTAGCAGTCGAGCTTGCAGTTGCGGAACGGCACGCGCTCGTTCGACAGGCATTCGGGCGGACGGTCGTTCTCCAACTCGTCGACCCACGAATTCCGCTTGTCGCGGCACCACACGATCGCCGTCTTGCGGCCCTTGAGTCCGTACATCCTGAGCCGCTTCGATTCGGTGTAGAACGGACGGAAACCCTCGGCAACGGGATCGAGTCCTTGAACGGCGTTCGCGAATCGGCGGAAATGCCACCAGAGATTGTTGCCGTCTATGTACTGGTGGTCCCAGTGCCAGAACTGGCCGCACCCCGCGGAACCGGCGAAGAACGCCGCGAAAAGCGCGTCGTGGAGCAGCGTCCCTTCCTTGTCCATCGCGTAGAAACGCGACGGCGCCGCATGGTTCGCCTCGACGGCGCCGACCTCCGCGAGAATCGCAGGCCGGTCGGGGCGGCGGTCGAGCATCTCGCGCACCGCCGAGGCGGCGATGACGTCCATCGGCCCGCGGCAGTCGTCCAAATCCGCGCCAAGGTCGAGATAGCGGTGGACCTGCATGAAATCGTTGCCCCGTTCCGTCGCCAGCTCGTCATACGCCTGGTAAGCGCCGACGTCTGAAAAGCTGCCGAGGTTGTTCACCGTCAGCTGGTTCGGAAACATGCGTTTCAGTTCCGCCAGCGCCCGCGCGCTCCACGGCGCATAAGCGGAGATGGGACCCGTCGCGTTGATCTCGTTCCAGAGCTCCCAGCAGTAGACGGCCTTCGAGTCGCCGAAACCGACATCCTTCAGGTACTGCGCCTTGCCGAAGTAGATCTTCCAGCAGTCGTCCGACTGGAAGAACGCCGGCACGTCCTTCGCATACGGCGCGTAGAGCCGGCGGTTGAAGGCGCGGATGTAGTTGAATTTGACGCCCGCCGGATTGGCCTTCTTCCGCTCGTCCTCTTCGCTCAGGCACATCCGGAAGCTCTCAAGGGTGAACTTCACCTTGACGTCCAGTTCCTCGCAGAGTTTGACGATGCCCTTCAGCGTCTTCGTCCGCTCGGGATCGTAGACGCCCGGCTTCTCGGGCATCACGTCCATCCACCGGTGTCCCGCCCAGATGCGAATGCAGTTGCCGCCGTTGGCCGCGAACGCACGAAGCCACCGGTCGAAGTTCGCCCGCACGGCGGCGTGGCCTTCGGAACCCTCGTGCTCCAGCCGGTCGAAGCAGAGATTGCAGCCGATCGGGATCCACGGTTTCCCGTCCGCCGTCTCGAAGTACCGCGGATTCGTCGGCGACACGTTGATCACGGCCGCCAGAAGAAAAGCACAAAACATGATTCGATCCTCCTCTATGACAAACGATCGGCCCAGTTCACCTGAGCCGGAAAATTTCGGTTTCACCGGGCGAGAGCACGTATTCGGACGCGTGCCGCGCGGCCGGCACGACCGAACCGTCCGCGCGCACGCGCATCACGTCCGGCAGGAATGTTGCCGTGAACGCCAAATCGCGGTTCAATTCGACCGACACCACCATCAGATACGCATGATCGCCGTTCACCAGATGCGAAACGACGGCGTCGCCGTCGACCGCAATCGACTGGACGCCCTGCGGCAAACCCGTCTTCGGCAACGGCCGCGTACTGGGCGGAAGCGACGCGCCCGCATACCACACGTCGCGCGCATCGGCGCCGGCGAACACGAACTGTCGCGCCTTGATCTCCGCGTTCACGGCGCGCACGCGGTCGAACACGAACGACGTCTTGCCGTCCTCGGCGATGGGCGCGTCGTGGAATTTGGAACGACTCTCGGACACGGGCCAGTACGTGAAATACTGGAGTCCCTGCGCGCCGTAGGCGAGATTCACGTACTGCTGCAGCTTCATGCCCGCCTCCGTGGCCGAGGGGTACACATACGTCGGCCGAACATGCGCCGTGGCGAGCGAAAACGCCCAGAACGGCAACTTGCGGCCGCGCGAGAATTCGCGCACGATCTCCAGCGACTCGAACCAGGTCGGTTTCAACGTCGCGTTCGGCAGATTGCGGAACGGCGGTTCGCGCGTCTCCGCGCCATTGACCATCAGCGGATACTTGTCGAAGCTCATCAAGCCGGTCGGAATCAGTTCGAGCGAACGCGCGATATACGACCGCAAATCGGGCGTCCCGTACCAGCGCGCGGGATCCCTGTCGACTATGCCGAACCAGTTCACGTAGCAGGCATGGTCCGGGTCTTCGGCCCGGATACGCTTGGCGAGCGCGCCGAGTTCGGGCATCTTGCTGGCGTGCGGTTCGTCCGCGAGATGGTACAGCGCCAGCGCGGGATGCTTCTTCAGCGTGCGCACGGACGCCTCCAAATTCGTGCCCGAGAGGCACGGCGAGAGGATCGAGAGCTTGATTCCCGCCTTTTGCGCACAGTCGAGCACTTTTACCGCCCCCGCCAGATCGGGCGCGTGCTGCATCATGTGCGTGAATCCGGCGTCTTTCGCCTCGCGGTAGCGTTCAACGGACGCCTCCGCGAACGGAATGGCGTGCCACCCGAGAATCGGCAGCTCGGCGGCGTCCTCTGCCTTCTTGCCCATCGCCCGGCTGACGAGGATTTTGAGGCGTCCTTTGGCGGAGACGATCCGGCGGGCGAGCACGTCCTCTTCCGTGAACCGATGGAACCAGATCTCGGCCGCGCCGTAGCGGTCGTGGTCGTGCGTGATGTAGATCATGCCGTCCGGACCCTCGCAGACGTCGGGATAGGACGCATGCTCCGCGTAGAGTTCGAGTCCGCCCAGCCAGGTGGCGCCGTCGTCCTCCGAAAGGTACGCCGTGAGCTTGTCGCGCACCTGCTTGTCCTTGCCGCCGGCCGCCGGCGCGCCGTTCTTCACGAAAAGGAGCCGGCCGCTTTTCAGACGCAGCAGCTGGAAGCGCGTGTTGGGGTTGTCCATAGACGCGAGCGTGAACGCTTTCGACCAAGTGCGTCCTTCGTCGGCGGAATCGGCGGCCATGAGCTTGCCGACCTTGTCCTCGAGAACGCGCGCGAAAACGCGCAGCGTCCCGTTCTTAAGCGGGACGAACTGCGCCTCCTGCCAGTCGATGCCGGGAAACTTCGCCGTGCCGCGCTTCTCCCAGGTGGCGCCCTTGTCGGCGGAAACATAGCATGTGACGCCGCGCTCGCCGTCGAGTTCCGCGAACGCGGCCTTCTCGGCCTCCGTGCCCCACTTCACCCAATTGAGGTAGCCGGCCATCGCCCAGCGTCCGTTCGCGAGCACGACGGGCTTGTTGAGCACGTGCCCGTGGCCGATGCGGCGCATCGGCGACCAGCGCGAAACGGGCGCGTCGGGATCGACGGCCACGCTTTCCCAGATGCCGGCGCGGCCGTCGAAGTGGCCGCGCGACTGGTCGGTGTAGAGACGGAATGTGCCGTTCGGATCGAGCCAGAAGGTGCCAATGATGTTCGTGCGCTCGGTCGCCTGGTCGCCGTGGCCGTCGATCGCCCACGCGACGTCGCTCCACGTGTCGCCGCCGTCGTCCGAGAAACTCGCCACGGTGAACGCGCCGCCGCCGTCCTCGCCGGCGATCCAGCTCGCCCACAAGCGCCCTTTCGCCGTCATGCCGAGACCGTTGTTGAGCGCGAACGCGAGCTTGTTCGTCGAATACGCCGCGAGATCAGCCGTCCGCACCACGGGCGGCAAATCGACCGCCACCGCGGCGCGCCGTTCGACGGCGGTGATTTCCGCGCGCAAAACGGCGGCGGACGTCTCCGACGCGGTCGCGCCGCCGACGCGGCGGATGGCCGCGTCCACGGCCTCGCGCCACGCCTTCGCCGACGTGATTTCGCCCGCGAGCGACCAGCTCGCGCCGGCGTAATAGGAAAACATCCGCGTCTTGAAGCCGATCACGCGGCAGTTCATGTGGTCGGTCGTCATCTCGAACGTCTGCCCCGGGGCGGGGAAAATCGCCGACATCGTCGAACCGTTCACGCCCTTCGCGTCCTCGAAGAGCGCGACGACGCCCGTTTTCGCGTCCTCAAAAAGGTCGCCCTTGTGGTCGCGCTTCGGTTCGAGGTCGATGCCGGGACCCGCCACGAATCCGTCGGGGAAGCGTTCGAAGGAGACGTCGTTGCGGAAGAACCGCTCGCCGCGCTTGAGCGTGATGCGGCATGTCATCCGACCCGCCGCCGAGAACGCGGGATAGACGAGCTCGAACTGGAGGTAGTCGTCGCCCGTGTGCAGGATGCGGCTCGTCTCCCAGTCGGGGAATGTCTTCCATTCGCCGTCCGCGAACATCGCGATGCCGCCGACGCCGCGCGACGCGCCCATCGTGTAGTTGTCGAGAACGCCCTTCCACGGCGTCTCGTGCCAGTTGACGCCGCGCCCGCCCCCGCGCAGCAGATCGACGACGGAACCCGCGTCCTTCCCCTTGTTGAAGACGTCGAAACCGCTCCACTTGTGGTATTCGCCCGGACCGTAGGCCCGCATGCCGAACTTGTCGTTCTCCCAGGCGAAGTCGTTCTCGCGCTCCGGACAGACGGAGCATTTGCAAATCGCCGCCAGCAACAATGTCCCGATCATTTCATACTCCTTTAAGTGCGTCTCAATCGTGGCGCATAAACGGACCGAACGCCGCGCCGCCCGCAACGTGGGTCGCGATTTCGGAAACCTTCAAATGCGGACGCAGCGCGACCATCGTGCGCTTGCCGGCGATTTCCGCGTCCACGAGCGTGCACGGCATCGTGGGATCGTGCTTGACGATGATGCGCAGCGGGAATGTCGTCTTGAGGTCGTGCAGATTTTCGAGACGGTACGCGCGCGCCGAATACGGCAGCTTCGACTGGAGATCCCACGGCAGCTTGCGGAAATAATCGGCCTTCTGCCCTTCTTCGGACGCCATCACCTCGCGCACCGTGGGAATCGGCGCGGGAAATGCGTCGCCGCCCGTCCAGTCGGAATACTGCGCCGTGGCGGCGTCCAGATCGAGCGTAAATTCCACGCCGGGCACGCCCGCGACCGCGGACGCGAAACGGACGCCGACTTTGCCGCCGCGCGTGCCGTCCACCGTCGTTTCGTACAGCGCGCACGCGGGAGCCGCGCGGTCGACCACCGGACCCGCCGGCAGCGCCGTCTTCGCGTGGAAGCGCGGCTGCACTTCGGGGCACCACTTAACGCCCAGTTCGTGGTTCTCGAGCTGGACAAGTTCGCGGATGACGAGATAGCTGCCGAACGGCGCGATCCAGCCCATCATGAGACGGCGGTCGTTGCCGAACGGCACCACCATCGGCACCGTTTCGCCGCCGTAAATGTCGCGCCCTTCCAGCGCCAGATCGCGGTACTCCGTGAAGTCGGCCGTGGCGGACGAATAAAAGCCCGTGATGCCCACGATCATGTAATGCCAGCCGCCCCATGTGAAATAGGACGGGCACTCGAGCGAATTGCGCATCGGCGCGGTGCGGTTGTGCGGCGGGAATGTCGCCGATACGCGCTCCCACGGACCGTCCACCTGTTTCGCCTTCCAGATGCCGTTGGCGTACATCTTGAGCGAGCCGTCCTCCAGCGTGTACACGCTGGGGTTCGTGGCGAAGTGCGTGATCTTGCGCGACTTGCGGAAGCGCTCTCCGTCGTCGCTCACGGCGTATGTCATGCCGCCCGGGAAGAGCGGCGCAAGTTCTTCAAAGGTGCGCGCGGACGTGATCCGGCCCGTCGCCTCGGCCTCGGCGTGGAATTTGCTCGCGGCGTTTTCCCGCCACGGGACGAACCGTTCGGTGTGCAGCCCGTAGGCGAAATGCAGCTTGCCGTTGTGGAAGAACGGCGTACCCGTGCCGCACGATTCGAAGGGCGTGTCGAACTCGCCGAAGTTTTCGTGCTCGGTCCAATGCAGGAGATCGCGCGAGGACAAGTGCCCCCAGTAGTGCGCGCCCTGTCCCCACTTGGACCCGTGGTGGCGGCGATCGAGGAGATAGAACACGTGCATGGTCCCATCGTGCGCGTACGGCACCACGTCGCCGATCCACGCGCCGCATCGGGGACGGAAATACTGGATGCCTTCGGCGACCGTCTCGCGCGAAACGGAAACCTTCGGCAACGCGGCGGGCGACCAAAGCGCCGCCGCCTTCACGCACGCGTCGGCGACTTCGAGTTTCGCGTCCGCCGGCCAAACGACCTCGCCGAACGGGAAGTTCTCGTCCGCCAACGCGCCGTCCGCGAACACGCGCACGCGAACGCCGTCGAAGAGGAAAAGGACCTCGTGCCGTCCCTGCGCCAATTTCGCCGCCGAAACGCCCGCGCGGATTTCCTTCCACTCGGGATGGCGTTCGGAATGTAGCAGGAAGCGCCCCTCCAGCGCGGCGACGGAACCGTCCGCGAGCGGATAACCCGCGTAGTGCTGCTGCCAATCGAAGTTCCAGTCGCGGTTTTTCGGATCGACGGGATGAAGCGCGATCTCGAACGCACCCGCGACCTTCGCCACGACGCGCGGACGCTGATGATCCTTCGGGAGTTCAAAGTCGAGCTTCAGCGTGAAGCCCTTTTCAGACGATTTGACGCCGATCGCCGCCGCGCGCGCCGCGCCGTCCACGCGGCAAGCCGCGCCGTCGTCCGGAAACGAAAAACGCTCGCGCCGGCAATCGATCGTCGCGTCGTCCGCAAACAGCGCAACGCACAGCGACAAAACCGCAACAACGCCAGTTAACTTAAAACAGCTCATTACGCATCATTCACTTTCCGTCGTCACATGATGGTGTAGCCGCCGTCGAGGACGATTTCCTGTCCGACCCTGAAATCGGACGCCTCGAAAGCGAGAAACACGCACGCGCCTTATGGCGTCGTGCGTGATATTGTACCACATCGTCTGGGCACTGAAAGGCGTCCGACCATGCGGCATTGTCGCGCGCGTCCGGCACGAGCATTTACGCCCTCATCATCGAGAGCGACGGCCAGCCCCATCAGCCGCAGAAGCTCACTTGCGTTCAAGACGGTAGCGCGGCAGGCGCGCGAGCGGAACGCCCTGGAGCTTCAGCTCCTTGGGTCCGACATGGCGCGCGCCGAGGTCGTCGGTCCACGCGCCCTTGGGAAGACACACCGTGCGCGCGTCGTCCGCCGAAAGGACCGGCGCCACCAGGAGATCGTCGCCGAGCATGAACTGGTCGCGGCATTCCGCGAAGCCCTGATTCGGGAACTCCCATTCCATGTGCCGCACGATCGGCTCGCCCGTTTGGGACGCCTGGCGCGCGAGCTCGAGGATGCGCGGCGCCGTCGCGACGTGCAAATCCGCCGCCGCCTTGCAGATCGCCGTCTCTTCGGGCGTCAAGACGCGCCACGGCGCGAGCGAGAACTGCATCATCGGCATCAGCGCGTGCACCTGGCAGCTGCGCACGAAAAGCTTGTGGTCGATCGCGAAACCCTTTTCGAAGAAGTCGCCCGCCAAACCGCCGCCGATCATGTCCGCGCAGGTGTAGGCGTAGCCGAGAAGACCCGCGGCGAGCATGTCCGGAATCAGCTCCTGCAGGTCGTTCCAGCCGTGCGCCTTGTCCTGCAGCCGCTGGACGAGCGCGCGGCCCGCCGTGTTGTACGACGCGCGCAGCTCGTTGTACGGGAATTCCTCGGCGATGAGACTGAAGTCGCGGCAGTTGTCCGCCGGCGTGTGGAGCGGACGGCGGAAGCGGGCGCCCGTCGGCGACGTGAAGGTGTAGTGGTTCAGGTCCGCGCCGTCGAACTTGAACCCGTCCACGCCGTAGTCGCGCTGGAGGCCGCGCAATGTGGCTGTGAAATGGTCGCGCGCTTCGCGCACCGTGAAATCGTAGGCGTAGGAATAGCCGCTCCACCAGCGCACGATTGCCGCGCGTCCGTAGACGGACGGCGTGGGCGTCTCGGCGATCCAGCGGTTGTTGTACAGGTCGAGGCCCTCCAGGCTGTCCGCCGAAATGTACGGAACGACCCACAGCATCACCTTCGCGCCCAGCGCGTGCAGACGCTCCACCATGCCCTTGGGATCCGGGAACGCCTCCTTATCGAACCGCCACGTGCCGAAATCGCGCATCCAGTAGTCGTCCACGATCACGACGCCCATCGGGAAACCGTGCGCGACGAGCGCCTTCGCGTACGCTTCGACGGACGCCTGGTTCCGTCCCGCGACATGCGACTCGATGGCGTGGTTGTACTGCGGCCGCGTGAAGAAGATTTCCGGCGGAATCTTGCCCGTGGACGGGAAATGCCGCTTGGCGGCGGCGAGAAACGCCTCCTTGAGCGTCGCGCCGACCTTTTCGACAACGATTGGAGACGACCCCGAAACGGTCAGCACGCCGTTCGAGGCGCTCCACGCGACGGGCTTTTCGCTCCACGCGTAGCGTCCCGCGCTGGACACGAAGAACGGCGAGATCTGATTGCAGTAGTTGTCCCGGTTCTGGTCGTGCTCGCCGAACATGCCGTACGGCTGGTCGCGGCCGAAGATCGTGGCGCCGCCCCACCAGCGTTCACCCGGCAGCGGCTCGATCGTCTTCCGGTCGTCCGCATGGCGGTACAGCGTGGCGGACGCCTTCAGCGCGCCTGCGGAAAGTTCGAGGATGTTCTTGCCGGGCGCGAGCGGCACGCCGCTCCACAGCACCTGCCTGACGGCGTCAGGCGCCTGCTCGCCCACGACTTGTCCGTTGACGCGCAGCGTCACCTTGCCCGGCAGGTTGCAGAAACCCACCACCTCGTGCACCGCGTTGGTCGTTTCCGTCATGCGCGCGCCGGCGAGATGCAGCATCGGCTCGGGATTCCAGTTCGCCTTGTAGAAGAAGTAGGCGTCCTTTTTCGTCAGACGGTCGCGCGTGACAAGCCCCTTGTCGTTCACGCCGTCGCGGTCGCCTTCCTTGCGCTCGGCCGAGCGCGTGTCGAACATCTGCCACACGAAGACGCCCCAGAGCTGCGGCTTGCCCTGCAGACTCGCCCAGGCGTCGTGGTGGAACTTCGTTTGGTATTCCTCCGGGTGGAAGCGCCCGTTCCAGGCGGGACGCTCGCCCGCGGGATTGCGGTGCTGTTCCACGCTCGCGCCGGCGCCGAACTCGCTCACGGCGCACGTTTTGCGGTTGTTGTTGGCCACCTGCACTTCCCAGTGGTAGCCCAGGTGCTTCGCCCAGCCCCAGTACCACCCAGGGTAGATGTTGATGCCCAACACGTCGGGAATCGCGTTCAGCTCCTTTTTGTCGGCCTTGTCCGTCGCCGCGAGCGTGGGACGGTCCGGATCGAGGCCGTGGACGAATGCGTTTAGGTCCTTCACCACGGGCTCCGCCGTGCCGGCCGGCATGGGCGTTTCGTAGAGCTCGTTGAAAAGCCCCCAGCCGATGATGCACGGATGGTGCTTGTGCGCGAGCACCATCTCGCGCGTCATGTTCATCAGGTTCGCCCGCGTCGGCGCGTCGTTGCTGAGACAGTTGACAAGCGGCGTTTCCGTCCACACGAACAGTCCCAGCTTGTCGCAGAGGTCGTAGAACTTTTCGGACCGCGGATAGTGCGCCGTGCGGATGGCGTTCGCGCCCATCGCCTGGATCATCCTGAGGTCGCGCTCTTCCTGGTCGGGTGCGAGCAGCCAGCCGTTCGGACCGTCCTGGTGGTAGTTGACGCCCTTCATGAACGTCCTTTTGCCGTCCACGTAAAACCCGTCCGGACGGAACTCGGCGCGCGGCTTCACGCGGCGTGCGATTTCCTCGGCGAAGAAACCGTCCTTGAATACGACATCCTTCGGCGCGGAGAGAAGCCACACGTCGCGGTAGATGCCGCCGGACATCGTGAAGTCGCCGGCGATCGGCACCACCGCGTAATCGAAGCGGTTGTCCACGAACACCTCGAGCACGTTTCCGTCCGGCTTGAGGGCCGGCGTGATTTCGAACGTGAACGGCGTGAACGCGCCCGCGTGCCGGCCGACCTCGCGTCCGTTCACGGAAACGACGGCCTTGATGGATACGCCCTCGAACCGCACGAACCAGCGCTTGGACAAATCGACCGCGGGCAGTTTCCGCGCGTATGTCCCCGTGCGCCGCGGACACGGCGCCGCGGGATTGGCCGCCGTTTCGCCGTCGAACACATGCGGCACCACGACGGCGCTTCCGTCAACGGTCCACCCCGCGCCCGACAACGGCGCAACCGACCCGTCCGCCGGCGCATACGCCGCCCAGCAACGCGTGACGGCGGCAAACACAATCCCGAACATCGACATGCGCACGCCTTACTTCTCGCGGGGAGCGAGTTCGTGCGGAACAAATCGGAAGCCGGCCTTTTCGAGTTCCTTGCGCTCCCAGTCGGACGGCAGGCGGCAATACTCACTGACCTCGAAGCACTCGACGGCCTTCGGCGCGCCGCCGTCGGGCCAGCACTGCGCGATTTCCCGCGCGTACTTCTTAGCCTGCCCGTAATGAACGGGATCGATCCAGTGCTTCTGGGCGAACGCAACGCGCGCGGCGTGATCGGAAGCCGGCGGCACCGCGTTCTGAAGTCCCTTCTCAGGCGGCAACCATTCGTAAAGCTGACTCTCGTGGCAGGCGAGCGCCTCAGACGCCTGGTGCAGCTCGTCATCCGCGCCAATCACCAAATCGCACCGGGACGGCGTCGGCGCCGTGAAGCGGTCCATGTAGAAGAACACGGACGGCATGATGAGGCCTTCCTCGCACGGATATTCGCCCGCCCAAAGCGGGACGCACGAGAGATACGTCGCGTCCATCACGATCTGGCCGGCCGCACGATGGTCGGGATGGTAATCGCCCGTGCGGTGGATGACGATGATGTGCGGCTTGAATTCGCGGATCACCTTCGTCATTTTCGCGCGCTCTTCAAGGGACGGCACGAGATGGCAGTCGCTCGTGCTGGACACCATGTATTCCTCGATGCCGGTGATTTTCGCCGCCTGGAGCGTCTCGTAACGCCGTCGCCGGGCGAGAGTCGCCGAATCGTCGAACTGGTGGCCGCGGTCGCCGTTCGTCATGGCGAGCCACTTCACCCGCGCGCCCGAACGGACGAGCCGCATGGACGCCGCCGGACAGAGGATGTCCGTATCGTCCGGATGCGCGCCCACGAACAGCACGCGGAGCGGCGGCTTCGCCACGGCGCGCAGTTGCGTTGCGCGCGGATCGGCGCCCTTGAATCCGACGGCGTGGGCGCCGTCTTCGGGCGCATGCCACGTGCGCGTCAGGAACGCGGCCGAGTCCCGCACGTCGTCCCACATGTTCGTGGAACCGAAGCATTCGATCGTCAACCACCCGGCGTAACCGGCCTCGTCCAAATGTGCAAGGATTTTCCGCACGGGAACGATGCCCGTGCCGGCGGCAACGGAACGCGTCGGATCGTCGGCGGCGCGGTCTTTGACGTGCACGTGCCGAACGCGATCCGCGAACTCGCGCTGCGCCGCGAGAACGTCTTCCTGCCAGTAGTGGTAGTTGCCGGTGTCGAGGGCGTGTCCGAACGACGGGAACGCCGCGAAGGCCCTGCGCAGATGCACGCGCGAACCGACCACGGTATGTCCGTCGAAATCTTCCAGATCGACCCCGATCCCCGCCTTTTCCGCGCACCGCAGGAAATCCGCGAGATTCGGCTTCATGGCGGCCCACGCCGTGTCGCGGTCCTCGCCCTCGCGCAGATGACCGGGCACGAGCATGATGCGCGGCGATCCGACGCGCTTCGCATAGGCGATGGCGGCGTCCCTCCGGGCAATGTCGTTGGTGTGAGCCAAATCCATGCCCACGACGAGCGTCGCCGGCACGAGGCCGCCGGATAGCATTTTCGCGTTCGACGCCAGCTGTTCGGGAGCAAACCAGAGATCCGCGCCCGTGACGCCCCAGTCGCGCACGGCCCGTACGGCTTCCTCGACCGGCACGCCGCGCTGGCGAGCCATCTCCTCGACATGCATCTGGAACACGGACAGTTTCGGACGAACGGGCGATGCCGCATCGGCCGCCGAAATGGCGCAGGCAAATGCAAGAACCGCCACTGGGGAAATGTGCTTTCTTCTCATATCGTATCCGTGATTGCGTTCATGTTTCTCGGTCCGTTCATTCCCGACATTATAAACCATCCCACCATCCGTCGGCAATTGCATATTTGCCTGGAGTTTACCCATTTTTTACC
>DCIH01000038.1:0-11020 GCA_002317575.1 Verrucomicrobia bacterium UBA1731
CTTACGCGCTCCAAGCCCCAATCTACCGACTGGAAGCTGAAAGCCAAACCTTCTCCTCACGGCTGCGGGCTATTCAACTCTCCGGGATCCTTGCACAAGTTCACCATGTTCCACTCAAGATTCCGATCAAGCGAAGTCGGGTTCAGGTAATAGCGAAAACAAGGCTCCGCCACAAACATGTGCTCAGGTTGGACTTGCGTCGAAAAACCGATGTCTCCGTAAATTTTACCGTAGTAGGCCTCAATCATTTCGCCCTTTTCGTTTCGCCTCGTTCGAATGCGAAAACAGAAGCACCGCCTCTTGTCATAATTCCGTTTTTCTTTAAACGAACCGTCACACTCCCACCACGAAATGTACTCTTTCACATAACCATCGTCTGGAGCCGCTCTAATCCATAGTTTGCAATTGGGGCTTACACCTGTTTCCAACAGCCCATTGTCATCGCCAAGGAATCTAACGGACATGGCATGTCGACAGGACACCCCTTTTACCCCCGACACGTCTTCAGCAGAACACAACGACTTCCCGGGCAGACGTTTAAAGACAACATCGGCAACGACACCTTTTCCTACCGGCGGAAGCCAATCGCCTTTAAACATGTCGAACGCAATCTCTTCACCCTCCACTCGTCCTGGAAAGACGCGGCGCAATATGTTATTCGGAACGCGCTCTCCAACCTGTTTCACAAACAAAGGGATTGGATGTTCAATATGTTGCAGCATAACCGTGACAACAAGATTCTCTGGCTGCCACACGCCGAAAAGATTTTTTTCCGAATACCGACGGGCTCCACCATGCTGAGGCACATAGTATCCATGCAGAACATCAGCAACATAAATCCCAGCCTTCCCGCTGTTGCTCTCCCCCGTAAATTTACATCGACCCCATCGGTCCGTCGTCGCCCTTACTGTGTTCGGCCCAGTACTGCTCTTTAATGCCGACCAACCACGATCCGACATGAAATATGCCACCACGGACACATGTTCAACTGGGATATCTGTTTTCTCGTCAACAACAAGCGCGTTTAAACGCACAGTACTCGCACAACATTGAGAAACCAGCATTATTCCAATCACCGCAATGATCGCAACATCATTCTTGGACATTTCACTTTCCTTTCGTGTCTCCAACAACTTTATCGAAAAGGTCGAATCTGTTCGTGGGATGGTGGACATAGTCGCCGGACGCGACGGACACGTTCATCACGGCGGAACTGGGCGTGAGCGCGATGTCCGTGAACTGGAACTTGGGCCCGATGGCCTCGGCGAGGGAGTCGGCGGCGAGCAGAACGAAGCAGACAAAGCTGCCGATCGAGGATCCTCTGACGCGTCCAAAGTTTGGCGGATACATGCCGTTTGCGCCCCTTGCGTTGGTGTCATTCTAACAAAACGCAAGAAGATTCGCAACTGGACAAAATTCGGAAATTTGCGTCGCGGTGCGGGACGAAGCGCTCTACCGTGGGGAACGCGCTCATTTCAGCGTCACCGTGGCACGGGCGGGAACGGTTGCTTCTTTGCCGTTCCAGACGAGCTTGCCGACGCCCGCGTTGCCCGTGACGGACACACCGCTTGCGTCCACGCGCACATGCACGGGACCGCTCGGCGTCGGAACGTCGCCTTCCATCCACTTCAACCCGCCCAGACAGGGCTTGACGACATACTCGGCGAAGCCGGGCTTGGTCGGCTCCACGCCCAGGTAGTAGCGGCCCAGCAGGTAGATCGGGCTCGCGCCCCACGCGTGGCACAAACTCTTGCCGTAGGGACGCCCGTACATCGCGTACTTGGCGAGGCCCTTCTCGTCCGTGTTGTACAGCTCCCAGAAGCTCGTGGCGCCTTCGTCCAGCATGCCGCCCCAGTATTCCAGCATCGTCTTCATCACGTCCGCCTGCCGCCCGAGCGTACACAGCGACTCGAGTTCATAGAAGCGCATGTAGGGCGTCTGGATCTTCATGACCTTGTCGTTGAAAATCACGTTCTTCAGCACGGACGCGCGCTGCGCGTCGTCAAAGTAGCCCCACGCGAGGCCGAACATGTTCGGATAGCGCGTGAGCTGTTCGTCAAGCTTGCCGTCGTCCTTGAGCAAATGCATGAGCGCGCCTTTCTCGGCGCTCCAGAAGAGCGGCAGCACCTCGAGCTTGAGCTTCTGCGCGCGGACCTTGTACATGCCGACGAGCTTCTTCGACGCGCCCACGACATCGCCCACTTCGGCCATCGCCTCGAGCGCGCGCACGAAGAGCATCTGCTCGAAGCTCGTGACGCCGCCCGTGTTGTGCAGCGGCTCCGGCGCCCAGTCAATGAACATCCAGTCGCCGGGGGCGTTGTGCGGACGCCCGCACTTGTCCAGACGCGCAATCGCGAAGTCCATCAACGACACCATGCGCCCCCACGCCTGTTCGAGGAACGTCTTGTCGCCCGTGAAGAGCCAGTAGTCGCGGATGGACATGAACCAGTAAAACGTGTAGTCCATGATGTGGTTCACGTGCGCCACCACGGGATCGCCGCCGCGCAGATACCAGATGGCGTCCTTGACGAGCTGCCTGTCGCCGTAGAGGTAGTAGTTCATCAAATAGCTCTGGTAGGCGTCGCCGCTCCATGTCCAGCGGTCGCGCTTCGCGCCCTCCACGGGAATCTCGCGCAGCGTGAGCCCCAAGGTCCACGCCGAGACGTCCCAGATCTTGTTCAGACGCTCGTTGTCGCAGCGGAAGGAGCCGGTCTTCTCGAGCGGCAGCCACTCGAAGTCCATCGCGACGTCCTTGAACGAAAGGCCCTCCGTCTCCGGCAGCACATGCACATAGCGGAACCCGCGCGAGAGCGGCATGCGGAAATCGCCCGCCGCGGGCACGTCCGCGAACTCCCAGGAATCGACCTTCATCGGATCGAGCTCGCGCGCCTCGGGCTCGCTCTCGCCGTAGATGACGCGCACGCGCCCCGCCTTGTTCGCGCCGAGCAGTTTCACGAAACCGAATGTCTCGCGCCCGAAGTCGGCGAAGAGACGGTTGCCGTCGCGCAGGACGGAAACCGCCTTCTCGGGACGCGTCGGGAGACGGTAGTCGCCGGGACGCTTGTCGGCGGACGCGAAGCGGTCCTCGCATTCCGCCGCCGGCGCGGGCACGCCCGGTTGGCTCCAGCAGCCGCTCATGCGCCAATCGGCCTCCCACGAAGAGTCGGTCTTGATCGTCGGACCGTTCAGGTAGAGCGCCGGCGGCTTCGCGCCGTTGAACACCGACGCGACGATCTGGTAGTCGCCCGCGGGGAAGACGAACTTGTTCGACGTGACGCCCGCGAAGTCGTTGTGGCCGGTGAAGCGGATCGCGCCTTCGACGGCGATGTCGACAACTTCCGGCTGCGCGAGTTTCACGTGCTTGCGGAACTGCACCGCGGGATGGAAGTTGTAGGACGCCCAGAATGTAGGGTAACCGCCGCCGTGTTCGAGACGGCGCGCCTGAAGCTCGTTGCCGCGCCACAGCGCGTAGTCGCCGGGGCACCAGATCCACTTGGCGACGTCCTCCGACGCGCACGCGACAAGCGACAAAACCGCCACCCCAAACAAAACCGTCCGTCTCACGCCCACCTCCAAACCTTCAAACTTTAAACTGTCCCATCGCACGCCGCCTTGAACGAGCGGATGCCCGCCGCCATGGCGCCCCAGTCCGATGTGCCGGCGAACCAGTCGACGCCGCGCTGCTTCCAGCGCGGGAAATCGCCCGCCGCCGTGCCGAGGATCTTGCCCGCCTTCTTGATCTTGAAGGCGACTTCGTCAATCACCTTGTTGAGCTCGGGATCGTCCATCCGGTTGAGGATGCCCATCGAACCCGAAAGATCACACGGACCGATGCAGAACGAATCGACGCCCGGCACCTTGAGGATCTTGTCCAGGTTCTTCACGGCGTCCACATGCTCGATCTGGCAGATCACCATCGGCCAATGCTCGGAATACTTCACGTAGTCGAAGAAATCTTCGGCGCCGTAGCGCACCGCGCGGCGGACGCCGCACCCGCGCACGCCGGTGGGCGGATAGCGGCACGCGGCCACGGCCTGTTCGGCCAATTCGGGCGTGTTCACCATCGGCACGATGATGCCGTCCGGCGCGATGTCGAGATACGGCTTGATCAGCATCGGTTCGTCCGCGCGGACGCGCACGAGACCGGCGCAGCCCGTGCCGCGGAGCGCGATGAGGTGGCGCTGCACGTCCTGGATCGTGTGCGGACCGTGCTCCGCGTCGATCCAACAGAAGTCCATGCCGCAGTCCCCCGCGAGTTCGCTCACGATAAGATCACTCATCGTCACCACGCAACCGACCGAGGTCTTCCCGGCCTTCAAGTTATCGAACAACCGATTCCTGATTTCCATGATCTCTCCTTGTTCAAAAAAGCGGCGACGGCGTTTTAGCCGTCGCCGTCGGGATCCGCCCGACTTCTCGATTTCAGAACGACAGTCCGGCCTGCAACCCGCCCCACACGAGATTGCGCGCCGCGGTGCCGTAGCCGACGGCGCTCTGACCGTCGCGCACGGTGTCGTTGAGCACGGCCGTGTACGCGATGAACGCGCCCACGGCGAAGTGCTCGCACACCTCATACGAGAGGTTGAACTTGAGCGTCATGCCGCCGACACCGTCCTTCAGGTAGTCGCCGAAATCATCCTCGGCGGCGTCATAATCGCGGCCGACATAATAGAGGTACTCGCTCAAGTACTTGCCCGAACCGAAGTTGACATTCCAGTCGCCGGCGAACGTGAACCGGTTGAGCCAGGAATTCTCGAGTCCGAACGTCTCGCCCACGACCACTTCCTTCTTGAGACCCAGTTCGAAGTGATTCGCGTCCACGGGATGGTAGGCATGGCTGTACTGGCCGTACACGCCCACGAACGGATTCTCGAGCTCCGCCTTCACGTAGATTTCGCGGGAGGACGGATTGTCGTCACGGTACTCTTTGCGCGCACGATAGGTGTACCACTCGTGGCCGGCCTCGAACGTCAACGCCCAGTTCTCGTCGTCCGACTCCCACGCCGTGTAGCCGAGATGAATGTTGTAATCGGTCTCGTTCATCGCACGCGGATACTCTTCCTGACGGTGATTGGAAAGATCCCAGTTCTGCCACACATAGAAGCCGGCGGAAAGGCCCGTGTCGTTGTGGGTGGCGTTGGCCCACGCGCACGGCTGCCACACGGGATGGTCGCTGACGACCGCGTTTCGCCACACGTAGGCGGTGGCGAAGTCGTTGTCGAAACCGGCCTCGAACGCCCAGGGCGGTTCGTGCTCGTCCGCGGCGAGTTCGTTTTCGTTCTCCGCGTTTTCCGCGCCGAAGGACATGAACGCCGCCAGCGTGAACGCGGTTGCCGTGATGATGCTACAGTTGATGCACTTCATGATTCCAATTGCTCCTGCTAAGGGTTGATGATGACGCCATTATAACATTTCCAAACCCGTTTGGAATCAGTTGTTTTCCTGCCGTGTCACAAACCGGCGAAGGGATTGCAGCTGAAACCGCCGCCGGACGACGGCCCCGACACGTAGCCGCCGCGGTTCTGCGGACGGCTCCCGCCCGCCGCATGCGCCGCGCCAGCTGCAGCCGCCGGTTTCGGTTTCGAACGCGCGGAAAGCGACACGCGATTGCGCGCCTTGTCCACGCCGATGACGCGCACCTTGATCTTGTCGCCCGCTTTCACGACTTCCGCGGGATCCTTCACGAAATGGTCCGAAATCTCCGACACATGCACGAGTCCGTCCTGGTGGATGCCGATGTCCACGAACGCACCGAACGCCGTCACGTTCGTCACGACGCCCTCGAGCTCCATACCCTCCTTCACGTCCTCGATCTTCGTGACGTCCTCGCGGAACGCGGGACGCTCGAACACGGCGCGCGGATCGCGGCCGGGCTTCACGAGTTCCGCGACGATGTCCTTGAGCGTGGGCTCGCCCACCTCCGCGCTCACGTACTTCTTCACGTCCACCTGCTTCGCGAGCGCCGCGTTGCCCACCAGCTCCTTCACGGCGACGCCCAGGTCGGACGCCATGCGCTCCACGAGCGCGTAGCGTTCGGGGTGCACCGCGCTTGCGTCGAGCGGATTCGCCGCCCCGCGGATGCGCAGAAAGCCCGCGCTCTGCTCGAACGCCTTGGGCCCCAGGCCCGTCACCTTCTTCAGGTCCGAACGGCTGCGGAACGCGCCGTTTTCGTTGCGCCATTTCACGATGTTTTTCGCGAGCGTCGGACCGATGCCCGAAACGCGCTCCAGCAAGGGCGCGGACGCCGTGTTCAGTTCCACGCCCACGCCGTTCACGCAGGAAACGACCACGTCATCCAACTTCGTGCCGAGCAGGGTCTGCATCACGTCATGCTGATACTGTCCCACGCCGATCGACTTCGGATCGATCTTCACGAGCTCCGCCAGCGGATCCTGCAACCGGCGTCCGATCGAAATCGCACCGCGCACGGTGAGGTCCAGATCGGGGAACTCCTCGCGCGCGATGGCGCTCGCGGAATAAACGCTCGCACCCGCTTCGGAAACGGACACCACCATCACATCGCCGCGTCCCATTTCCTTCAGCGTCTTGCGGACGAACGCCTCCGTTTCGCGTCCCGCGGTGCCGTTGCCCACGGCGATCGCCTCGGGGTGCTGCTTTTCGACCACGATCCGGATCACGTACGCCGCCTCTTCCGGCTTCTGCATCGGGTAGATGACGGAGTTTCCGATGAACTTGCCCGTGGCGTCCATGAGCGCCACCTTGCAGCCCGTGCGGATGCCGGGATCGATCGCGAGAACGCGCTTTTCTCCGAGCGGCGCCGCCAAGAGAAGATGGCGCAGATTCTCCGCGAACACCTCCACGGCCGCTTTGTCCGCTTCGCCCTTCTTTTCCACCATCACGTCGATTTCGCAGCTGGGCGCAAGAAGGCGCTTGTACGCATCCTCGATCGCGAGCTCGACCTGTTCGCCGTCCCGCCCGATGATCTCCGCGATGCGGTTCAAAACGGGCGCCTTGTCCACCACGAGGTGCGCGTACAAAACGCCCTCCGTCTGGCCGCGGCGGATTGCGAGGAACCGGTGCGACGGCATGTCCGCGAGACGCTCCTCGTAATCGTAGTACTGTTCGAACTTGGCGCCTTCGTCCGGCTTCGAGGACATCTTCTCGCTCTTCAGAACGGAATTGCGCGCGAACGCCTGGCGCACATAGCCGCGCACGTCGGCGTCGTCCGCGATGCGCTCGGCGAGAATGTCCCGCGCGCCGGCGAGATCTTCTTCGCTGCCGCCGAACGGTTCGCCATTCCAGATCTGGTCCGCGAGCGGCTCAAGGCCCTTTTCCTTCGCAATCTGCGCGCGCGTGCGGCGTTTCGGCTTGTACGGCTGGTAGAGGTCCTCGAGCGCGCTCTTCTGGTGGCATGCTTCGATCTTGGCGCGCAGCTCGTCCGTGAGCTTGCCCTGTTCGTCGATGGACTTCAGGATCGCGGCGCGGCGCTCTTCGAGTTCGTTGTGGTAGGCGAGGCGCTCCTGGATTTTCAGGATCTGCACTTCGTCCAGATTGCCGTGCGCCTCCTTGCGGTAGCGCGCGATGAACGGCACGGTGTTGCCTTCGGCGAAGAGCTTGGCGACGGCGGAAACCTGCGGAGCCGTGATGCCAGTCTCCGCGACGATGTGTTGTATGACGATCGGATTCATTGTTGGAAAGTTGAAAGGTTTAATGGTTGAAGGGTTGAAGGGTTAAAGGGTTGAAGGGTTGAATGGTTGAAGTGGGTCCCAGCTCCGCAAGGGGGTCACGCCGCTCCGCCGGCGTGACCAAATTCGACATTTTCGCGTCTTCTCCGCAAGGGGGTCACGCCGCTCCGCCGTCGTGACCAAATTCGACATTTTCGCGTCTTCTCCGCAAGGGGGTCACGCCGCTCCGCCGGCGTGACCAAGTTCGACATTTTCGCGTTCTTGGTGACGCCGGCGGAGCGGCGTCACCCCCTAACAGGACATTCTTCGCGTGATCTATAATTTTCGAACGATCTCAATGGCCCATGAGGGCGGCGAGAACGGGATCCTTCTGAGCGATCTCATCGGGCGTGAGGCCCTCGATTTCGTGCGGGAAGACGATCCATTTGTCGATGGTGGTGACGTGGAAATCGGGACGGTACTGCGTCTGGTTCTTCTCCGGCTTCCAGTAGACGCAGGCCATCTTCATTTCGCAACCGAGCGCCTCGAGCTTCCTGTGGACCGCTTCGGCGGTGCGGCCGGTGTCGAACACGTCGTCCACCACGAGCACCTTGGTGCCGGGCTCCAGTTCCGCGAACACGGCCTCGGCGCAGGAGAACTTCACTTCGGACTGGTTGTAGCCGATGCCGGAGTAGCTCGAGCATTTCACGGGCATATGGCGGATTTCAACGCCCTTCGCCTTGAAGAACTCGTGGATCGCAACGCCCACGCCGGCGCCGCCGCGCCACAGGGCGATGAGCACGTCCGGCTTCCAGCCGGAATCGAGAATCTGGCGCGCGAGGCGCCAGTTGTCGCGAAGAAAATCCTGGGCGTTCAAATAGTGTTTCTGCATGGCAAGGTCCTCAGTTTCCGCCTTGTTTCTTGACATCGTCCCAGAGGGCGTCCATCTCCTCAAGCGACATCGACTTGAGATCGGCACCCTTCGCCTTGGCGGCGGCTTCGACGCCGCGGAAGCGACGTGCGAACTTGGATGTGGAAAGCTCGAGCGCGGATTCGGAATCCGCCTTGAGGTGGCGCGCAAGATTGGCGATCGAAAAGAGGAGATCGCCGAGTTCATCCTTCACGCGCGGATCAAGCGCCGTGTCGGCGGACGCGGCCACGGCCTCGTCGAGTTCGCGGATTTCCTCCGCGATCTTCGCGCGGGGTCCTTCCTTGTCCGGCCAGTCGAAACCGACGCGGGCGGCCTTCTCCTGCGTGCGCTGCGCCTTCAGCAGCGCGGGGAGCGTCGCGGGCACGCCGTCCAACGCCGAATGCCGGGACTCTTTCTTGTGCTCCTGCTGCTTGATCTGCTCCCAGTTCTTGAGCACGGCTTCGGGCGTTTTCGCGTCCACGTCGCCGAACACGTGCGGATGGCGCCTCACGAGCTTGTCGGAAATCGCGTTCGCCACGTCGTCAAATGTGAAGCGCCCTTCCTGCTCGGCCATCACGCACTGGAACATCACCTGCAGGAGCACGTCGCCGAGTTCCTCCACGTGGTTCGCCTGATCCTCCGGCTTGTCCATCGCCGCGAGGAGTTCGTAGGTTTCCTCGAGCACGCAGGGTTTCAGCGTCTCGAGCGTCTGGACGCGATCCCAAGGACAACCCGCCTCCGGATCCCGGAGACGGGTCATGATCGCGTGCAGTCTTTCGATGCCCGTCATCTGTTCCGCACCGATGGACCGCTTACGCGATCTTGAGCATGCGGAGGATTTCCTTGGCGGCCTTGGCGTCGAGCTGGTCGACCGTCGCGTCGGCGCCGCCGAAATCCTGATACGCCACATGGTCGTGGACGACCGCAAGCGCGGAAAGGCCCGCGAGAAGCGCGGCCTTGACGCCGTAACCGGAACCGGTCACGCCGGCCGTGAGCACGTCAACGAGCCCGTTCGCGTGGCAGGCACGCTTCCACGCATCCCACTTGCAGCTGCCGTAAGTGGTGGCGGTCTCGGCGTGCACCGCGGCGCCCGTGCCTTCCAGCGCGGCCGAGAGGGCCGCGACGTCGCCGCGCGTCGCGACGACGACCTTGACATCCTTGCCCGCGAGGGCCTTGAGGAAATCCTTGAACGCCGGCGTCACGGCGCCGACCGCCTTCTCGGCGACGGCCGCGTTGAACGCGTCGTTCAGTTCGCGCGCGGCCTTGGCCGCGTCGCGCTTGCTGCCGACCTTTTCGAAAAGCTCGGCGAACGCGCCCTGGTAGTTGCCGCCCGCCATGTGCAGGGCTTCGAGCTTCTTGGAGAAGTCGATCCCGGCGTCATCGAGATACTTCTTCGTGACGTCGAACAGGAGTTTGGCGCCGTCAAGCACCGCGAAATCGAATTCGACGACAACACCACGAACCGCTTTTTCTTCAGCCATTTGAATCCGCCTTTCCGAATGGATTATTTCTTGACCGTGCGCGTCTTGCGCGCCTTGGGCTGGCCGATGTCGCCCAGCAGCTTGCGGAAGCGCGAATTGCGCATGTTGAACGGCTTTCCGCCCTTGATGCGCGGGAATTCGCAAGCGCGGAGCTCGTTGCCCTGGTCCTCGTCCTTGCCCACGACGCCGCCGACGCCGGCGAGCGCGGATTCGACCGCCTTCTCGCAGCACGCCTTGATGAGCGCGAGATCCTTCTTGCACGGCGCCGCCGCGCGGGCGAAGTAACCGCTCTTGAAGACCTGCGTCTTCTCGGCGCCGAGGAGTTCGCCGAAGCGCTTCGCGAACCACTGGCCGACGTTGACCTTGTCGAGCCGCGGATGACCGAAAGCGTCCACGGGGACATCTTCGCCGCGTTTCTTCATCTCCGCGATGATCTGCGGAACGCACGCGCCCTCGCTCACGAAGATGTTGACGCAGTCGTTCTCGTCCATCACCTTGCGCAGGCGCTTGGCTTCGGACGCGAAATCGATCTTGGCCTCCGGCACGTACACGGCGTGCACGTCGGCGCGGTCCTTCGTCCAGCCGAACTCGGGCACGAACTTAATCTTGCGGCCGAGCATCTTGCGGTAGGCGATCGCCGTGAAGGCGGTGAGCCAGCCGCAGTTGCGGCCCATGACCTCGTGAATCGTGAGCGCGCGCGGGGAGGCGGAGCCCTCCTTGACGACGTTGGCGAAGTACTTCGCGCCCTCTTCGGCGGCGGTGTAGGCGCCGAGGGACTGCTTGATCGGGTAGACATCGTTGTCGACCGTCTTCGGGAGGCCCACCACGATGAGGTCGTAGTTCTTCTCCTTGAGGTAGGCCGCGAGGTCGGCCGCCGTGGTGTTCGTGTCGTCGCCGCCGATGGTGTGGAGCACGTCCACGCCGTCCTTCACGAGCTGGTCGGCCGCGACCTTGAGCGGATCTTCGCCTTCCTTGACGAGGCCGCGCTTGACGCAGTCCTTGAC
>DCIH01000038.1:11137-19021 GCA_002317575.1 Verrucomicrobia bacterium UBA1731
CCCATATAGCCGTTCACATAGCCGATCATCTCGACGTTCGGCGCCTTCTTCGTGTATTCGTCGATCAGGAAACCGATCGAGCTCGACAGACACGGCGCAAGACCGCCCGCGGTCAGGAACGCCACCTTCTTCACTTCTTTAGCCATGACTCTTGTTCACCTTGTTGTTCTAGTTTCCAAATAAGAAATTCAACGGCGTGCGCGGCGCGCCCGCCCTACCTGCGATCAAACCTGCTTGAGAACATTCGCCGTCTCCACGGCGGCCTGCATCGCGGAGAAGCCCTTGTTGCCCTGCTTGGTGCCGCAGCGCTCCACGGCCTGCTCGAGGTTTTCGGCCGTCACCACGCCGTCCGCCACCGGCACGCCCGTCTCGAGCGCGATCTGCGTGAACGCGCGCGCGGTCGTCTCCACGATCAAGGACGCATGCGCCGTGGCGCCCTGCACCACCGCACCCACGCACACGACCGCGTCGTACTTGCCGGAAGCCGCGAGCTTCTTCGCCAGAAGAGGCAATTCATACGCGCCGGGAACGCGCACCAGCACGAGGTTCTTCTCGTCGCCGCCAAGCCGCGTGAACGCATCCGTCGCGCCCTTCACCAACTGCTCCACGAGAAAGGAATTGAAACGACTCGCGACCAGAGCCACCTTGAGCCCTTTCGCCAGCAAATCTCCGTTTAGTTCCTTCATGTCAAAACTCCTTGAGAAGTAAAAAACGCGCGGAGTGTATCACAAAACGCGCGTTATGTCAAAAAACGCATCCCAAATTTTCAACGAACCCCAATACCCCTAAAAAGGTCATCCAGCGGCTTTCCGGCGGCTTCGCCCAAAATCAGAACGATGTCCCGCTGTGTTGTCGGTTTCGACAACTTGCCGGCCGCCCGAAGCCGTTTCTCGGCAGCAACACAACGTTGGGCGAAATCGGGCATCTCCCCTTTCAGCCGTTCCATCACAAAGAAAATCTTGCCGCGCGCGAGAACAGACCGCTTTTCTTCGGACAGCACGACGTCTCTGGCTTTGCCATTGAGATCGAAAGATTTGAAATCCGGGTCATGCACACGGGCCGCATTGACGGCCGCCAGCACTTTCTCCATCGCGCCGGCTTCCCGTTGCAGATCGGCATACGCGCGGCAAATGTCCCACAACTCATCAGGTTCCGGCTCTGCATCAACCGATTCGACGCTTTCGGATGTCTGCCCAACCGGCTTCATGGGGCGCGAAA
This sequence comes from Verrucomicrobia bacterium UBA1731, assembly GCA_002317575.1. Classification (GTDB taxonomy): domain Bacteria; phylum Verrucomicrobiota; class Kiritimatiellia; order RFP12; family UBA1067; genus UBA1731. The sequence continues at coordinate 12,356 of DCIH01000038.1, forward strand.
CGGTCTCCACAGGCTGCTTCACGACGGATTTTTGGACTGGGGCGGGGCGCACAACGGACGGAGACGCAGTACGGACTGGCGCAGGTGTCGCCACGACGGATTTTGGGACGCGCGCCGCCTGCGTGGCGACCTTCGCCGCCACTAGGGACAATTCATCGACATCCTCCAAATCGGATTCGTCGGCAGGCGCTGGGGCGGACCGGATCTGAACGGGCGCACTCGGCGTCGCATCCAGAACGCCACCGGAACGCACCATCTTTTTCGCAAGGAAAACGCCGCCCGTGAACCCACCGACCAGAAAGCCCGCGAAAACGACCGCCACGATCAGACGCGCATTGGGCCGCTTGCGTTTCGCCGTCGGCAGATCGGACCGCTTGAAGTCGCCCTTGTCGTCCACCCGGTCCAACAACGCGAACAACTGTTCCGTGTTTTGGAGACGACGCGCCTTCTGGGGTGCGCACATGCGGCGCACGAGCGTGGCGACGCCTTCGGGGAGCGACTCGCGCAGCGTGCGCACGTCCGGCACGGGGACGCCGCGCATGAGGCGCGCCAGCATCTCCATAGTCGTGCAGCCGGCGTAGGGCAAACGCCCCGTAAGCATCTCGAACAGGACGACGCCCAGCGAGTAGATGTCGGCACGGATATCCGCCGTGCGCGCATTCATGGCCTGTTCGGGAGCCATGTAGGCGGGCGTGCCGATCATCATGCCGTCCATCGTGAGCGTGGAGGAACTGCTCTCCGTCTTCTGCCGAGCGCGGTGCGCGATGCCCAGGTCGGTGAGCAGCGGAACGCCGGTGGCGGTGAAAAGGATGTTCTCGGACTTGATGTCACGGTGCACCACATGCTTGGCCTCGATGGCCTGCAGCGCGCCGGCGATGGCCCGGACGACGCGCAGCGCCTCGGACACCGGCAAAACGCCGTTTTCGCGAATGCGCTGGGACAGGGAGCCGCCAGGCGCAAAATCCATGATCATGTAGCAATAGCCAGTGTCCGGGTCTCGGCCGACATCGTACACGGGCATCAGATTGGGATGACGCACGGTCATGGCCAGTTCGGCTTCGCGCACGAAACGCGCGATGGCCGCATCCCCGGCGGACCCGTCTTCGTCGGGCAGAAGGATCTTCGCCGCGAACGAACGTCCATGGTCGTCCTGGATCAGATACACCGCGCCCATGCCACCGCGTCCGAGCTCCTGCACGACGCGACAATCGCCGAACCGGCCGTCTTGAAATGCTATCTCCCGCTCCGCCATTCTCAACGCACCCGTCCCGAATTCATTTCACGCGCTGAATCATATGGCCGCACATCATGCCAAGAGGGCCCTTCCAGCGCTTCGTGACATAAACGGGAACCCCGGCCGGCAAGTCGCGGATGACGCCGATGTCCCCGTTTTGTTCGGCGTGAAGGTTTTCCGATTCGATGCGCAGGAACTTCAGTCGCCTGTTGTTGCTGAACGCATGGTGCCCGATGCGCTCAACGCCCGCCGGCAGCACGACCTCCTCGAGGTCGCAGTCGTGAAATGTCCAATCGTGCATACTCTTCAGCGATTTCGGGAAACGGACTTTGCGCAACGACTTGCAGCCGATGAACGAGAAGACGCTGATGTCCTCGATGCCGTCCGGCAAATCGATGGACTCAAGCCGCGGGCAGTTCGCAAACGTGGAACCCACGCAGCATTTCACGATGTTTGCCGGCAACTGGATCTTGCGGATGCCGGACCCCGCGAAAGCGCCGCTGCCGATCTCCGTCACGCTCTCGGGGATGACGATCTCCTCCAGCGACTTCGTATGTTCAAACGCATGCACGCCAATGCTTTTCAATCCGGGCGGCAACACCACGCGCGTCATGGTGTCGCATCGCTTGAACGCGTCTTTCGGAATCGCAAGCACCGGGCAGTTCCCGAGCGTCACGGGGATCTTGACTTCGCCGGACAAATCGCCCTGTGCGACATTGTCGTTCTGGAAGGCACTCCGCAGCACCGCTTCGCCGTTTTGGATCGAATACGCCCACGTCACGCCCTTGCGGTCCTTGAACTGCCTGACGGACGAATCGTCGGCGACGCTCGTATTTGGCCTTGTCTCGACGATCTTGCCGGGGCGGCGGCGAACTTCCTGCGCGGAACGCACCGGCGCAACGGCGCCTGCGCTTGCGAACGAACCGGACTTCGCCACACCGCCCACGGCGGCGTACTCGGCGGCTTCGGCCACGCGTTTCTCGACGGCCAGCCTGACGAGTCCTTCAAACACACCGCCCGCAAGGGCTTCCGCGTACAGCACACCGGCGCGGACCCGCAGCAACTCCAGCGCCTCCTGGCGTCTTTTCGCATATGCATCCGACATTTCCCACCACAACCTGGCGGCCTCGCCGGCCTTTCGCGCGCGGTCTTCCGCATCCGCAGGCGTCTTCTCGGCGGCGATCGCCTGGGCCGCCTTGCCGCCGCCCTTGGCGAACAGCGACTCGGCCGCCTTCCAGTCGCCCAGCAACGCGCATTCGATCGCCAACGCCTCCGTCAGCGCAGGATCGCCCGGCTTCTTCTGCAGCTGCGCTTCCACATCCTTGCGGTTCTTCCGCGCGACACGAACGATCTCGATACGCGCCAGGAGAGCGCGCGCGGACTCGTCTTTTTTCGCGGTCTTGGACAGGTTCTTGTATGCGTTCTTGGTGATTTTCGGCGCCTCGTAGTCCGCGGACAGGTCGTCGAACAGCTTCAGCGCGTCATCCCAGACGCCGCCGTCCACGGCCGTGTCAAACGCCAGCTTCCGGAAAATCCAGCGGCTGGCGTTGTCATCGCCGACCTGTTCCGCGTACTCCAGGAACTTGCCGACGGCTTCAGCGGCGGCCAGCTTTCCGGCCTTAAGCGCCTGCACGTCGCCCGCCACGATGTCCTGCACCACCAGCCGCGCCTTGGCGACCTCGTCTTCCGTGGGCATTGCTGCGCGGACGAATACGGCGCACGACATGACGGCCGCCGCAAACAAAACGCGCCAGATCATTCCGTCCTTCATGTAAGCGAGTCCCCGTGTTTCAGGGCTGGATGAAGCGTCATTTGTTCTCCGAAATGGCAATGAGTCCGATGTCGAACGCCTGCCCGCCTTGTTCGTTGTGGCATTCCGCGGCGATGACGTTTTTGCCCGTCTTAAGCGCCCGACACGCCGTTTCCGGCAAGATAACGACCTCATGCTCGCCGCCGCGGGTGAAGTCCATTTTCGAAAAGACCTTCGTGCCGTTGATCCACAGCACGATCGAATCGTCCCAAAATCCGCGCAAGAGGAGCGTCTTGAACGACCGGGCGTCTTCCAGCGTCACCTCCTTGCGCAACCAGAGCCCGGATGTCGACCAATCCGTGGCGAAGCGGTAGCGGAACGAGCCCCAACCGTCGGCATGGCCGAAGGGCGCGGGCGCTTCGCTCCATTTCCGTGCGTCGATGAACGAGGGCTGCTCCCAGCGGGATGCGGGCTGCGATGTGGTGTACTTCCAGAGCGTCTGGCCGTTTCCGTTCATGTCCGCCGACGCGATCAGGACGGTTTTCCGCGTGCCCGGCAACGCGGCCGTCGAGAACGAAGCGTTTCCGTCGTCAAACGACAGGCAAATGCCGAGGTCGAAACAGGCGCCTCCGCCGGTATCCGACGCCTCGACGGCGATGCGATTGACGCCGGAACGGAAAATCGTCTCCCAACGAAATCCGTCAAAACGACGCTCGCCGTAACGAGTCCATTGCGACCAATGGCCGATTTCATTGCCGTTAACGAACAGCGTCGCGCCGTCGTCAAGGAAAGAGCGCACCAACATGTACTTGATGCGCCGCTGGTCGCCATCGGACAGCGTGAAGTCGTATGCGGCCCACAGGCGTTGACGGCTCCAATTCGTGCGGCATCTTTCCGCGTTCCCGAACGGACCGAAGGCCTTTTTCCAGTTCAACAACGACACGCCAGGACGCCGCCAATCCTGATTTCCGGGATCGGAGACGGTATACCGCCACTCGACCGGTTGCATCTCGCATGGGGGAACCACCATGAGCAAACCGGTTTTCGGCGACGTGGCGACCGACGGCGATCCGCCCGGAACGGCCGAATCCGGCTCGGCCGCCGCCTCGGCCGCGCGCTTTTCGGCTCGCATCCGCAAAAGTCCCGTGAGCGAATCGTTTTCGAGCGCGCGTGCGTACCATATCGAAGCGTGACGACGAAATGCCGCCGTTTGATCCTTGACGGCCTTTCCTTTCGGCACATAATCCCACCAGAAGTCGGCGATGTCGGGCGTCGTCAGCAACGACATGCCGGTCTTGGGATACAACCGCTCGTATTCGGCGATTTCCGGCAGTTTCCCACCCGCCTTCGAAAACGCCTCAAGCGCCTCATTCCACGAGCCAAGGACCGCGTAGGCCACACCCAACTGCTCGGACAGCGCCTTGTCGTCCGGCGTCTTCGCCAACGCGGCTTTCAGTTTCCGGAGATTCTTGCAGCTGGCGTCCGCCTTGTCGATTTTCGCAGCCAACACCCGCAACGAATCGGAGGGCTTTCGTCCGGAAAGCGCCGAGCGCATTTCCTTTTTTCGGAACGGAAGCGCGACTTCCAGCGCGCCCTCAATGCCAAAGGAGCCGTACAGCGTGTCGTAGACATGGTCCGCCTCAGCATACGCCTCCCCCTTGACGAAGTACTCGAAAGCGAGGCCATACAACAAGAATTTCGCGGCATTCGACTTGGCCTCCTCGACATACGAAAGAAATTCCTCCGCGGCCTCCGACGCCTTCATTTCTTTGGCGCGCACCTTCTTGACGGACGGCTCCGTTATCGAATCGACGACCGACCTGACCTTTTTGAGCTGCGCATCCGTTGGCACCGCCGGAAAAGCGGAGAAAGCCAAAGTCACAATCACGGCAACAAGCAAGAAGCCCCGTTTCACCAACTCAATTCCCCCCAAGCGCAACATTCAATGACACATTTTGGCGACAAACTAGATGAAATTTGACGCATTATATCACGAAAGCCACACCGAAAACAACAATTTTCAGCGCAGAAATGGGGCACAATGGCATTTCGATCCCGCCTCAACCGTGCGCGTACGGCTGCGTCCAGGCCGTGGCGAACTTCGGGTGCATCGGATGGTTCTGCGGTTTCTTGTGCCAGCTTTCGTACGGCGAGAGCTTGTCGCTTTCGACTCGGGCGCGCACGTAGAGATCGTCCGCCGCCAGCGCGTAGGACGCCTCGAGCCGCTTGCCACGCTGCCCGACGGCTTCCTTCGCCACGACGCCGATCGTATCCGAATAGATCGGCACCTTGCGCTCGCACCAGGACGCCTTCTCGGTGGGTTTCACCTCGACGGTCTTCACGATCTTGTCGTCGAAACCGCGCTTGGTGACGATGAACTTGACCGTGCACGCGACGTCCTTTTCCGCGGGAACGGAAACGTGGAGCGTCCCGTTCTCGAAGCGCACGTCTTCGAGGTCCAGCCCGCACGCGGCGTGGAAATCGCCGCGGTTCATCGCGTCGAAAAGCGCCGCCGGCGTGAGCGCATCGGCGCGCACGCGGATATAACCGTTCCCCGAAAAACCCGATTCGCACGTCTCGCGGACCACCGCCCCCGAGAACGCGTACCAGTGCGCGTCGTCGGACGCGATGCCGTACAGAAGCGGCAGCCCGGCGCGCGCGCGAAACGCATTGACGACGTCCCAGAACACGTCCACGTCGTAGCCGCGGTGCTTCTGCAGTTCGGGAATGGAATCGAATTCCGCGCCGCCGTTGTTGACCTCGAAGAAGCGCACTTCGGGATTGTCGATCAGATCCTGCGGCACGAGATCGTAGTACGGCCACTGGGGATGGTTCACGAACACCACGTGCGGCGGATTGCCGGACGCCTTGGCGAGCAGTTCCGCCTCCTCGCGCGTGGCGCGGATGAGCGTCGCCGCCGTGTGGTCGTAGAACCCGTCCTGGACGAGCCACGCCCGCTTGGCACTCGGGATGACGTCGTCCAGGTTGACATAGTTCACGTGCACCTGCCGTCCCTTGTGCCAGCCGCCCGTGCCACGCGTCACCTCGACGCCCGGCATCAGCAGGAACCTGCCGGGCTCGTTGAAGTGGTCTAGCAGTTCCGCATAGGGCGTGAGCCGCACTTCGCGCCGGCCCTGGCCGTTGGTGCGGAACTTCGCCCACGGGAAACGCGCCTTGAGGTTGTCGGCGAAGAGATCGGTCACCTTCGGCGGCCAGCCGCCCGCTTCCTTGCACACTGGCACCCATGCGTCCTGGCGCATGGAAAGACGGTTGTGGTCGGTGAGGGACATGAAATCGTAGCCGAGCTGCTTGTACGCGCTCACGGCCTGTTCGGGGAACCCGCGCCCGTCGCTCCAGTACGAATGACAATGGAGCATGCCCTTGTACCACCGTTTGTCGCCGCCCGTCTTCGCGCCGCGCGTCACGCATCCCCCGGCCGCCAAGGCGGCCGCCCCCAGAAACGCCCTTCTGTTCAGTTCCATGGATCTTCCTTTCGGTCGCATTATACCACGCCGACCCGAGGCGCGCAAAAGAAACGCCGACTGGCGTCCGGCGCGTCCCCGCCTTGCGCTTGAGCCTGGGCCATCATCTGGACGTTTTCCGGTCTGCCGCAGAGAAAAGGCACGTGGCCTTTTCAAGGTGGAGGCAGACGTCAGGAGCATGGCGGCGTCCGCGGCGCGGC
>DCIH01000059.1:0-7131 GCA_002317575.1 Verrucomicrobia bacterium UBA1731
GAGGCGCCGCTTCTCCTGATAGGGCGCCTCGGAAGCGGCGGGGCGCCGCTTCTCCTGATAGGGACGCGCTGAAGTTCCCGACGGCTCCGCTCGGGAGAAGCGGCGCCCTCGCCGCCATGCCCCTGACACCTGCCTCCACCTTGAAAAGGCCATGTGCCTTTTCCCTGTGGCAGACCGGAAAATGTCCAGATGATGGCCCGGGCTCAAGCGCAAGGCGGGGATGCGCGACGTTTTACGCAGCGTCTGCAGGCATACCCATACGGTAAAAATGGGGAAATTTACGTCATGGCGTGAACGTGGTAGAATGCGCGCCATGAAAACAAACGTTCTGTTCTGCGGGTTGGTCGCGGGCCTGGCGCTGTGCGCGTCGGCGGCCGTGGAGTCGGTGGCCGGTTTCACGAAGGCGCGTCCCGTATGGCCCGAAGGGCGGGAAACGGAAATGAACTGCCACGTCGGTTTCCGCGGCGAATTCGACTGGCAGGGCGGCGATCTGAAGCTGAAACTCGCGGGCTGCTCGCTCTTCCGCGTGTTCGTGAACGGCAGGTTCGTCGCGTACGGTCCGGCGCGCGGTCCCAAGGGCTGGTTCCGCGTGGACGAATGGAACCTCGGCGGCGCGGCCAAGAAGGGACGCAACGTCCTGCAGATCGAAGGCGTGGCGTACAACGTGGGCACCTACTACGTGATCAACCATCCCGGCTTCCTGCAGGCCGAGGTGACGAGCGGCGGCAAGGTGCTGCTCGCCACGGGCGACGACGCCGTGAAGGCGTACGGGACCGACCGCATCCAGAAGACGGTGCGCTACAGCTTCCAGCGCGCGTTCAGCGAAGCGTACTGCGTGGGCCCGAAGTGGTGTGCGTGGATGAAGGGCGAGGGCGACGCGCTCAAGCTCAAGGAACAGCCGGCCGTGAAGCTGCTGCCGCGCGAGGCGCCGTACCCCGCGTTCGAGAAGGATTCCACCTACAAACCCGTGGCGGCGCTCGCGGTGACGCGCGTCGAGAATCCAGAATCCGTCAAACCGGGACGCTACGTGACGCCCGAGAATTCCCTGGACGGCAAGGGCTGGTTCGAGACGAACCTCGCCTACAACGCCTACCGCGACTATTCGACGATCAAGGCCGTGTTGCAGGAAGGCAAGCCGAAGGACAAGCGCCTCGTGTCGGCGAACCGCGCGCTGCGTTTCAAAGGCAAGATCAACGACACGGGCTTCATCCAGCTGAGGGCGAAGGTGACGAAGCCGGGACAGCTCCTGGTGTGCTTCGACGAGATCCTCAAGAACGGCAAGCTCGACTTCGTGAACCGCTTCGGCTGCTGCAACATGGTGGTCTGGGACGTGTTCGAGCCCGGCGAATACACGTTCGAGAGCTTCGAGGCGTACACGTTCAAATACGCGGAAGTGTACATGCTCGGCGGCGAGGCGGAAATCGGTTCGCTGTCGATGCGCACCTACAAGCATCCGAAGGCGGACGTGGGCGAGTGCCTGAGCCAGGATCCCGAGCTCAACAAGATCTTCGAGGCCGCGCGCGAGACGTTCGCGCAGAACGCGGTGGACGTGTTCACCGACTGCCCCAGCCGCGAACGCGCGGGCTGGCTCTGCGACAGCTACTTTTCGGGCCCGGCCGAGGCGCTCTTCACCGGCGGCAACCAGATCGAACGCACGTTCCTCAGGAACTTCGCGCTCGCGGAGGACTTCCCGGGACTGCCCGAAGGGATGGTCGCGATGTGCTATCCCGGCGACCACGTGAACAAGAACTTCATTCCAAACTGGTCCATGTGGTTCATCCTCCAGCTCGCGAACTACGCCGAGCGGACGGGCGACCGCGAGACGGTTGACCTCCTGAAGGGGCGCGTGGAGGGGCTCGTCAAATTCTACGCGCAGTACCTGAACAAGGACGGCCTGCTCGAGGACCTGCCGGCGTGGGTGTTCGTGGAATGGAGCCACGCGAACGAGCTGAAGCTCGTGAAGGGCGTCAACTACCCCTCGAACATGACGTACTGCGACGTGCTCGACAAGGTCGCGAAGCTCTACGGCCGCGCCGAACTCGCCGAGCAGGCGGCGAAGCTGCGCGAGACGATCCGCGCGAAGTCGTTCGACGGCATGTGGTTCCGCGACAACGCCGCGCATCCGGACGTCACGGAGACGTGCCAGTACTACGCGTTCTTCCACGGCGTCGCGACGCCCGCGTCGCATCCCGAGCTCTGGAAGAAGCTCACCACGGAATTCGGGCCCGAACGTCGGCAGAAGAAGCTGTATCCCGAGGTGTGGCCGTCCAACGCCTTCATCGGCAACCTGATGCGCATGGAAATCCTCTCCCGCCAGGGTCTTTCCGCGCAGGCCGTGCGCGAAATGCGCGGCTACTACCTGGGCATGGCGGAGAAGACGGGGACCTTGTGGGAGCACGATTCGCCCACGGCGAGTTGCAACCACGGCTTCGCGTCCTATGTCGCCGTGCTCATCAACCGCGCGGAGGAGGCGGCCGAAGCGGCGGTGCCGCTCAAGGCCGGTTTCGCGCGCGTGGACGTGACGCCGAAGCTCGGCATCTTCGTGGCCGGGTACTTCGTGGACCGCCGCGCCGAGAAGGTGCTCGATTCGCTGGAGGCGCAGGCCGTGGCGTTTTCGGACGGCGAGAAGACGGCGCTCGTGATCGGCGTGGACATGATCGACGTGCCGGACGACGTGGTCGCCGAGGCGAAGGCCGCGATCACGGCCGCGACGGGCGTCGGGCCCGAGATGATCTTTCTGCACGCCTCGCACACGCACACCGGTCCCGACAGCTGCCGCGGCAAGTCGGAGGAGCGCGATCCGCAGGGCGACGACCTCGAGCGCATCAAGGAGAACGTGGCGTCGGTGGTGGCGAAGCTTGCCGAGGTCTCCAAGCTCGCGATCGCGGACCTTAAGCCCGCGAAGCTCTCCTGCGGCCGCGGCGTGGCGAAGCGCATTTCCTTCGGCCGCCGGTACTTGATGAAGGACGGCAAGGTGCGCACGAATCCCGGCGTGAACAATCCGGATATCGTCCGGCCCGTCGGCAAACCCGCGGACGAAGCGGTGCAGCTTCTGCGCATCGACCGCGAAGGCGGCGCGCCGATCGCGGTGATCAACTTCCAGACGCATCCCGACGTAATCGGCGGAAACGTCATCTCGGCCGACTGGCCGGGCCTGACGCGCCGCACATTCGAGAACGCGCTCGCCGACGGCACGAAGTGCCTGTTCGTCAACGGCACGCAGGGCGACGTGAACCACGTGTGCGTCGATCCCAAGCCGGGCGAACTCAACGGCATGATCCACGATTTCGACGACGTGTGGCGCGGCTACGACCACGCCAGGCACATGGGCGCGGTGGTGGCCGGCGCGGCGTTGGGCGCGTGGTACCAGTGCGTGCCGCTGCGGAAGGGGCGCGTGCGTGGCGGCATGAAGGCCGTGAAGGTGCCGTCCAACAAGCCGAAACCCGAGGAGATGCCGCTCGCGAAGAAGTACTACGAACTGCACCGTGCGGGCAAGGACGCGGAGATTCCGTTCAAGGGCATGGAGCTCACCACGGAAGTGGCGGACGCCGAGCGCAAGGTGCGTCTCGAGCACGGCCCCGATTTCTTCGAGCTGCCGCTTTCGGCGGTGGCGATCGGCCGCGACCTGGTGTTCGCCGGTTTTCCGGGCGAGCCATTCAACGACATCGGCAAGGCGCTTAAGAAGCGTTCGCCGTTCCGGCTCACGATTCCCGCCTGCCTCACGAACGGCAGCCGCGGCTATTTCCCGTTCTCCGACGCCTACAAGCAAGGCGGTTACGAGAGCCGTACGTCCGATTTCGGTCCCTCGGTCGCGGACGACCTGATCAAGGGCCAGCTTCAGCTCATCGAATCGCTTTGAGGATCTTCCGCATGAAACGCAATACGAACAAGGAACCGGACCAGAAGAAGCTTGCCAAGCTCGTTCGGGAGATACTCGTCGAACTCGGCGAGGATCCCGAACGCGAAGGGCTTGCGAAGACGCCCGCGCGCGTCGCGAAGGCGATGGCGTATCTGACGCGCGGCTACCGCCAGAACCTCAAGGCGGTGGTGAACAACGCGTATTTCACCAGCGGCACGAACCACATGGTGATCCTGAAGAACATCGAGCTCTATTCGCTGTGCGAGCACCACATGCTGCCGTTCTACGGCCATTGCGCGATCGGCTACATTTCGGACGGCAAGGTGCTGGGCGTTTCCAAGCTCGCGCGCATCGTGGACATGTACGCGCGCCGGCTGCAGATCCAGGAGCGCATGACGGAGCAGATCGCGGACGCGGTGATGAAGGAGACGGGCGCGGACGGCGTGGGCGTCGTGATCCAGGCCAAGCACCTGTGCATGATGATGCGCGGCGTCGAGAAGCAGAATTCCGAGATGACCACGAGCGCCGTGCTGGGGACCTTCCGGTCGGACGAAAAGGTCCGTTCCGAATTCCTGTCGCTCGTGAAGTGAACCGCAATGCGGCGCCCGCGGCGCGGTCGCCCTACCTGGGAACGGTCGGCGTTCGCATGGTAGGGCGTGCGCGCCGCGCACGCCGTGATCAGAACATGACGCGGCAGTAGATGCCCGAGGGGCACGGGCGGCCGCGGCCTTCGAGCAGCATTTCGCCCGTCTCGATCTTCGCCTGCGGGAACGCCTGGGACATGATGTTTTCGGCCACGATCTGCGAAAGTCCAGGGGTGTGCGAGGAAAAGAGCACGAACACGGGTCTCTCGCTCAAGAGCGCTTTCACGAGAGCGAGCGTCTTTTCGAGATCGCGCTCGATCTTGTACGTCTCGCCGTTCGCACCGCGGCCGAACGTGGGCGGATCGAACACGATCGCGTCGTAGCGGCGGCCGCGGCGGAGCTCGCGTTCGCAGAACTTGTGCGCGTCGTCGGTGATCCAGCGGATCGGGTGTTCGGCGAGACCGTTCAGTGCGGCGTTTTCGCGCGCCCAGAGCACCATGCCCTTGGAGGCGTCCAGGTGGCAGACCTCCGCGCCGCCCTGGGCGGCGGCGATCGTGGAGCCGCCGGAGTAGGCGAACAGGTTGAGCGCCTTGGGCGCTTCGCCGCGTGACGCCTTCGCCGCGCGGATCGTTTCGCGGATCCATTTCCATTGCGCGCGCTGTTCGGGGAAGATGCCGAGATGGCCGAAATCGGTACCGGAAAGCTTGAACCGGATGCCGGCGGAGTCGAGAATCCAGGACTCGGGCAGGCGACTGCGCCCGTGCCACTGATTGCCGTCCTCGCGGTCGAAGGTGGCCGTGGCGCGGGACCACGCTTCGGGTTGGTCCGGCCGCCACATGGCCTGGGAACAGGGGCGCACCAGGGTGACATCCGCAAAGCGTTCGAATTTCCGACCGTCGCCGGAATCGACCAACTCGTATTTTTCCTCGCTCATGGTTCGCCATTATATCATAATTCAGCTTTTAGCTTGTGGTTTTTAGCCAAAAGCTTGCCGGACATCTTGATTTTGTCGGGAGGACGTGCTATAGTACACGACTTGACGTTTCGGCTTATAGTCGGATTGTAGTTTGGAGTGGAAATGGCAACTAAGAAAACGACGGTCAAAAAGGACAAAAAGCGTGCATTGCCCAGCGCAAAAGCGGTCTGCAAGAAACCCGGGCGCAAGGCGAAGCCGTCGGTTGGGAAGAAGGCCAAATCCGCGGTCGTCCCGACCGCGCTTGAGGATGCCGCCGTTTCCGCGGAGCCGGCCGACATGTTTGCCGAAGAGGTCGAATCCGACATGCTTGCGGACGCCGCTGCGCCGGCGCCGTCCTCCGAAGACGAAAACGCCGAGCGCGAAGCGCGCGAACTGAATCTCGACGCCGTGGCGCTCGATGCCGCGCGCATCGAAAACGGCGCGGGCGAAGGTTCGGAAGACGGAGACGACGAAGAAGAGGAGCCCGAATTGCCGCCGCCGGACGCGGTGCCGGGTCTTCCCGATTCCGTGTCCACGCTGCACGACGACTACGAGGGCGCCGATTCCGCGGCGAGTTTCGCGGGCCGTTCCGTTCTGGGCGCCGACGAGCGCAACGCCGTCATCCAGGAGGTGAAGCAGCGCGCCGAGAAGAACGGCGGCTACGTCACATATGACGAGCTGAACAGGATCGTTCCCGCGACGGTCCAGGATGAAGCCACCGCCGACGAATACCTGCAGCTCCTGCAGGCGCTGAACGTCGATGTGATCCGCGGCGAGGACGTGGACAACTACCGCGTCACCAAGGAAAAGCGCACGGAAAGCAAGTCCCAGCGCGACGGCTACGACGATCCGATCCGCATGTACCTCCACCAGATGGGGCAGGTGCCGCTTCTGACGCGCGACCAGGAGGTCGAGATCTGCATGCAGATCGAGGAGAGCGAAGCGAAGACGAAGGACATGTTCAACCGCTTCGCGTTCGCGCCCACGATGTACCTGGGTCTGCTGGACCGTCTCGAGAAGATGTACGAGCGCTTCGACCGCGTGGTCACCGACAAGTTCGACGACAACCGCGACGCCTACATGGAGCAGCTTCCGAAACTGCGCCAGCAGCTTCAGAAGATCGCCGCCAAGATGGGTTCCGCCAACGCGAACCTCCTCAAGCTCCTGCGCAGCCGCAAGGCGACGCCGGCGCAGCTGAAGGCCGCGGAAAAGGAGCTGAACGCCGCCCGGTCGCAGCTCAAGCGCGTGTTCGAGCAGCTCAATTTCAAGCAGAAGGTCCTGGAGACGCTCTGCTCCGAAGCGGAGGAGCGCATCTACCTGCCGTACCGTCAGGAGCGCTCCCGCTACGAGAACCTCAAGAAGCAGAAGCCGTCCAAGCGCCGCGACCAGGAGCTCAAGGAATGCAAGGCGCACATGACGCGCCTCGAGGAAACCTTCGGCATGATGCCCGACGCCTTCCTCGAGACGTTCGGCGAGCTTTTGGGCGTGCTCAAGCGCGGGCTCGCCGCGCGCACGAAGATGGTGGAGGCGAACCTCCGCCTGGTGATTTCGATCGTCAAGAAGTACATGAACCGCGGGCTGAGCTTCCTGGACCTCATCCAGGAGGGCAACACGGGGCTCATGAAGGCGGTGGAGAAGTTCGAATACCAGCGCGGCTACAAGTTCTCGACGTACGCCACGTGGTGGATCCGCCAGGCCGCCACGCGCGCCATCGCCGACCAGGCGCGCACGAT
>DCIH01000059.1:7161-11361 GCA_002317575.1 Verrucomicrobia bacterium UBA1731
AGACGATCAACAAGCTGATGCGCGTTCAGAAGAAGCTCATCCAGAAGCTCGGCCGCGAGCCCACCGAAAAGGAGCTTGCGGCGGAGATGGAGATGACGCCGGAGGACGTGCGCAAGGTCTACCGCATGGCGCAGCAGCCGATTTCGCTCCAATCCAAGGTGGGCGATTCCGACGACGCGAAGTACGGCGACTTCATCCCGGACACGTCGGCGGAGAATCCGTCCGAACAGACGGCGTATTCGATGCTGCGCGAGCGGCTCAAGGAGATTTTGGCGACGCTTACCGACCGCGAACGCCAGGTGCTCGATTTCCGTTTCGGCTTGACCGACGGTTTTTCGCGCACGCTTGAAGAGGTCGGAAAACAGTTCAACGTGACGCGCGAGCGCATCCGCCAGATTGAAGCGAAGGCGTTGCGCAAGTTGCGCCACCCGTCCCGATTGAAGAAGCTTGACGGCTTCCTCGGGGCTTGATGCGAAAGAAGAAAGAAGGGAAGACACGTATGTTGTGCCCGATTACCATTGGAGCCGGCGTGGGAGGACTCGTCGCCGGTTTCGTGCTCGGCCGCCTCTCCAAGGGCGGATGCAAGAAGAACAACGGATCCTGCAAGTGCAAGAAGAACAACGAGCGCAAGCCGTTGCCGCCGCAGCCCGCGCGCCAGCCGATTCCGGCCGGCAGCGTCGAGATCTACGTCGGCAACCTCAGCTACGAGCTCGACGAGGCGCAGCTCGTGAAGATGTTCGGCGAATACGGCAGGGTCGACAGCGCCCGCGTGGTGATGAACCGCGCCAACGGCAAGTCCAAGGGCTTCGGCTTCGTGGTGATGCCGAACCGCGACGAGGCCGAGAAGGCCATCGCGGCCTATTCCGAAAAGGAAGTCATGGGCCGCAAGATGCGCGTCAACGAGGCGAAGAACACGATCGTCGAGTGATGCGCGGCATCGCCGCTCGGCGGTTTTTCCTCCGCACGGCGGCAACAGGCGCCCGGCAAATCGTTGCCGGGCGCTTTCGCCTGGGAAAGGCGGCGTTCCGGAAGGACGAAACAGATGGCGTTTTGGAGAAGGATGACGAAGATGAAGGACGAAGAGACGAAGGGCGCCGCGGCTGCGGCGGACGAAAAGCAGCCGGATGAAGCGCGGCAGGAAACGCCCGAAAGCCAGGCCGGGGAATCGGCCGAAAGCCAGGCCGAAGAGCCCAAGAGCGCGGCGGAACTGGCGGAAGCGTCCGCGCCGGCGGAGCCGGCGGCCGAGGCGGGTCCGGACTGGAAGGACATGTACGCGCGCATGGCGGCGGATTTCGACAATTTCCGCAAGCGCACGGCGCGCGACCGCGAAGAGCTTGCGAAGTTCGCGGCCGCCGACGTGGTGAAGGACGTTCTCGTCACGGCGGACAACCTCGCCATGGCGCTCGACAAGGCCGCGAACAAGGAAGATCCGTTCGTGGTGGGCGTGAAGATGGCGTACGACGGTTTCCTGAAGGCGCTCGCCGAGCACGGCGCCACGCCGATCGATTCGCTCGGTGAACCGTTTGACGCGAATTTCCACGAGGCGATCGCGCAGTTGCCCAGCCCCGACGTCGAAGAGGGCAAGGTCATGAACGAAGTGAAGCGCGGCTGGCTGCTGCACGGCAAGCTGTTGCGCGCCGCCCAGGTCGTGGTGAGCGCCGGCAAGGCGGAGGGCTGAAGCCATGGCCGAGAAACGCGACTACTACGAGGTCCTCGGCGTCGAGAAGAGCGCCACGGCGGACCAGATCAAGAGCGCCTACCGCAAGCTGGCGATGAAGTACCATCCGGACCGCAATCCGGGGGACGAATCCGCCAAGACGAAGTTCCAGGAGGCGTCCGAGGCGTACGAGGTGCTCTCGAATCCCGAGAAGCGCCAGCGCTACGACCAATACGGACACCAGGGCGTCAATTTCGGTCCCGGCGGTTTCGATTTCGGCCGCGACTTCAGCGGTTTCCAGGACGTGGACCTTTCGGATCTCTTCGGCAATCTCTTCGGCGGGGGCGGCGGTTTCGGTTCGTTCGGAGACCTGTTCGGCGGCGGTCGCCGCCGGCAGGCGGATCCGAATGCGCCCGAGCGCGGCCGCGACATGACGATGGAGCTCGAAATCGATTTCGACGAGGCGGTGTTCGGCAGCGAACGCTCGCTCGACCTCTCGCTCCCCGAGCAGTGCGACGAATGCGGCGGCACGGGCGCGGCCAAGGGCTCCAAGCGCGCGAAGTGCCACACGTGCGGCGGCCGCGGGCAGGTCGTGCGCGGCAACGGATTCTTCCAGGTGCGCCAGACGTGCCCCACGTGCGGCGGCGCGGGCACCGTGATCGAAAAACCGTGTCCGAAATGCGGCGGCTCCGGCCAGATGCGCGTCAAGCGGACGATCTCCCTGCGCATTCCCAAGGGCGTGGACACGGGTTCGCGTCTGCGGCTGGCGGGCAAGGGCGCGGGCGGATTGCGCGGCGGCGAGCCGGGCGACCTGTACGTGCTGCTGCGCGTGCGCGATTCCGACGTGTTCCTGCGCGACGGTCTCGATCTCGCGGTGGATGTGCCGGTGTCGCCCGTCGACGCGGCCGTCGGCGGGTCGATGGACGTCCCCACGCCGGAGGGCATGGCGTCGATCAAGCTGCCCGCGGGCACGCCGAACGGCAAGCTCTTCCGCCTGCGCGGAAAGGGCATGCCGTCCCTGCGCGGCGGCGCTTCGGGCGACCTCGTCGCGCGCGTCACGTTCGAGGTGCCCCAGCGCCTCACGGCGAAACAGCGCGGCCTGCTGGACGATCTGGCGAAGATCCTGGACGAGACGAACTTCCCCGAACGGCAGGCGTTCGCGCAGCGCGTGAAGACGTTCTTCGCGCACAAGGAAAAGCTCAACGGCTGACAGCGGCCGTTTCATGGTATAATGTCCCCCATGCGAATCGTCGATTGCGATTACTTCGTCGTGGGAACCGGCATGGCCGGTCTCGTCACCGCGCTGCACCTGGCCGACCACGGCAAGGTGACGCTCGTCACGAAGGCGCGCCTTCAGGACTGCAACACCAATTTCGCCCAGGGCGGCATCTGCTGCGTGGCGGATCCTTCGGACAGTTTCAAGGCCCACCTCGAAGACACGCAGATCGCCGGCGCGGGCCTTTGCGCGGAGCGCGTGGTCGCCCGCGTCGTCGCCGAAGCGCCCAAGGGCATCGACGATCTCGTCAGGTACGGCGTCAAATTCGCGAAGAACGCGGACGGGTCCTGGGAGCTCACGCGCGAGGGCGGCCACTCGGCCCGCCGCATCTTCCACGCCGGCGACATCACGGGCGAAAAGTGCGAGGCGGCGATGATCCGCACGCTCCGCAAGCATCCCGAAATCGACGTGCGCGAGCACACGACCGTCATCGATCTCGTGACGACGGCGCGCAAGCTCGGCCAGAAGGGCGCGAACCGCTGCGTGGGCGCCTACGTGCTGGATACGGAAACGCAGGAAATCTACGCCATCCGTTCGCCGAACACGGTTCTCGCCACGGGCGGCTGCGGCAAGGTGTACCTCTACACCTGCAATCCCGACACCGCGACGGGCGACGGCATCGCGCTCGCTTGGCGCGCCGGCGCGAAGATCGCGAACATGGAGTTCATCCAGTTCCATCCGACGTGTCTCTACCATCCCTCCGCCAAGCGTTTCCTCATCTCCGAAGCCGTGCGCGGCGAAGGCGCGGTGCTCGTGGACGCGCACGGGCGCCCCTTCATGAAGAAGTACGATCCGCGCGAATCGCTCGCGCCGCGCGACATCGTGGCACGCTCGATCGACTCCGAAATGAAGCGCACCGGCGCGCCGTGCATGTATCTGGACATCCGCTTCAAGGGCAAGGACTACCTGCGCAAGCGCTTCCCGAACATCTACAGGAAGTGCCTGTCGTTCGGCATCGACATGGCGAAGGACCTCATTCCCGTGGTGCCGGCGGCGCACTACTGCTGCGGCGGCATCCAGGCGACGGTGGACGGGCGCACCTCGATCAAGGGATTGTCGGCCGTGGGCGAGTGCGCCTGCACCGGACTCCACGGTGCGAACCGGCTGGCGTCCAATTCGCTCATGGAGGCGCTCGTGTGCGCGCGCCTCACCGCGAAGCGGCTCGTCGTGCGTCCGCTTAAGGCCGAAAACTGGAAGATACCGGATTGGAAAACGGGCAAGGCCGTCGCGCCGGACGAGGCCGTGCTCGTGTCGCACATGTGGGACG
>DCIH01000059.1:11485-11694 GCA_002317575.1 Verrucomicrobia bacterium UBA1731
GGTATCTCGTGACGCCCGACACGCTTGAGCTGCGCAACCTCGCGGTGGTGGCCGAACTGATCGTGAAAAGCGCGCAGAAGCGCCGCGAGTCGCGCGGATTGCATTACACGCTCGATTGTCCGGAAAAGTCGGCGGTCGCGAAGGATACGGTGCTGCCGGGATACAGGTGAGTTTGAAGTTGGAACTCTGAGAAAGGGAAAATGCCGATG
>DCIH01000074.1 GCA_002317575.1 Verrucomicrobia bacterium UBA1731
TCCCTAACCCCTAACTACTTCTCCACCACCGGCAAGCCATCAGCCGTCGCCGCAAGTGCCTCGCCCCAGGTGATCGCCTGTGCCAGTCCGTTGAATGTCGTGACATGCGCGCTCTTGAACGGCGTCCAGTCCGTGGGATCACCGTTGCACACGCCCGCGAGCTTGCCCTTGAAGGACAGCTTCACGGCGGCCGTGGGACACACGACGCCATCCTTGTCCACCACCGTAAACTTCCAGTAGCAGAGCTTGTCGCCCTTGTAGTCGAGCTCCTGTACCACGCGCGCGGGCGCGCCCGCCGTCTTCACTTCGTCCGTCGCCCACGCTTTGCCGTCCTTCCTGACAACGACCTTGATCGCGCCCGGATCGTACGCGACTGCGTCCCACGCGAAGCGATACTGCTGCTTGCTGCGTTTGCGGACGCCCTGCGACTTGCCGTTCACGAAAAGCTCCGCCTCGTCACCAGATGAGTATAGATGCACCGGAATCGTCATGCCCGCCTTCCAGTTCCAGTGCGGCAGCAGATGCGCCGTGGGGACATCGCGCTTCCAGTTGGACTTGAAGAGCCAGAAGCGGTCCTTCGGAAATCCGCACAGATCGCACGCGCCGTAATACGCGCTGCGCGCCTTCTCGCCGTCGCCGCCGTACGGCGTGGGCTCGCCCAGATAGTCGATGCCCGTCCACGTGAACATGCCGCAGCAGCGCGGCTCGAGATCCTGGTACTTGAACTGCGAGTCCGGCGGATGATTGATATCCGCTTGATAGCAGCACACATCGTAGCCCGAGACCTGACCATCCTTGAAGATGAAGTTCCACACTTCGGGACGAAGTCCCCAGTTGCCCTTCCCGTCCGGACCTTTGCCATAAAAGAACGGTTGCGGATCGTCCTTGAACGCATTGTTCGGCTTTTCGGGCCACGGGAAGAAATAGACGCCGCGGCTCGACAGGACGCTTTCCGTTTCCGTGCCGATGATCAGCTTGTCCGGATTGTCCCGGATGAAGCCCTGGTACCACCACGGCAGGTAGTTCGCACCCATCACCTCGCAGATGTTCTGCATGCCATTCGTGAGTGCGATCGGGCACCAGCACGCGACCGTGGTGGGACGGTCGTCATAGCGGTGGACGATTTCCACGAGGTTCGTGCCGATGCGGTAGCCGCGCGCGGGGTCGGCGGTGTGCTCCTGCACTTCGTTGCCGATGGACCAGATCATCACGCACGGATGGTTGCGGTCGCGCTTGACGAAATCGCCGATGTCGCGCTCGTGCCACTCGGGGAACTCGACGTGGTAGTCGTTGTCGTTCTTCTGGAGCTCCCACATGTCGAATGCTTCGTCCATCACCATGAAGCCCATCTCGTCGCACAAATCGAGGAACTTCGGATCCGGCGGATTGTGCGTGGTGCGGATCGCGTCCGCGCCCATCTCCTTCATGATTTTCAGCTGACGCCGCGCCGCATCCACGTGGAACGCGCCGCCAAGCGGACCGAAGTCGTGGTGCAGGCACGCGCCTTTCATCTGGCGATGCACGCCGTTCAGCGAAAAGCCCGTCTTCGGATCCCATGTCGGCGTGCGGATGCCGAAGCGCGTGCGCACCTTGTCGTAGTTGACGTTGCGCAGGAGCACCTCCACCTCGAGTTCGTAGAGATGCGGCGTTTCGGGACTCCACAGTTCGGGATGGTCCACCACGAGTTCCATGGAGACGGTCTGCGGCGGCAGCGGTTTGCCGCCGCCGTCCGGCATCACATAGTTGCGGGACTGCATCTCCACGGCCTTGCCGTTCTTGTAGACATGGCAGTCCATCATCAGCGTGCGCGGTCCCACCGCGCCCTCCACCGTGACGTCGGCGATCACCTTGGCGCGGCCGTCCGCCAGCGGCTGCGTGCGCACGCGCACGCCGTTGTACGCCACATGGAAGTTGGGCACCGTCACAAGCCGCACGTCGCGGTACAGTCCGGCGCCGGAGTAGTAGCGCGTGGACTTCGGCGGCGTGTCGAGCACGACCTCGAGATCGTTCTTCTCGCCCGCGCCCTTCAGGAATTTCGTGAGCTCCACGGAATAGGAGATGTAGCCGTAGGGTCTGTCCCCGGAGACCTGCTTGCCGTTGAGCCATACGGACGAATGGCACATCGCGCCGTCGATTTCCAGATACGTACGCCCCTTAAGTTCGTCCGCCGTAAGCGCGAAGCTCTTGCGATAAACGCCGCGCCCGTGGTACGGAAGCCGTCCTTCGCAGCCCGCGACCTTTTCGGTGAACGGATAATCCACCGCCCAGTCGTGCGGCAGATCCACCGTCCGCGGCGCCTCCGCGTCTTTCGCGAATGTCCACGCCGCATTGAAATTCCGGATGTTCCGTTCTGGCGCGTCGAACGGCTTTCCCGCCGCCAACGCGACACTCGCGCCCGCGCACGCGAGCGCGCACGCGAACATTTTCAAAATCCCATCTGCATTCGCCGTCATGTCATGTTCCTTTCACTCAACCGACGCCCCCATGGTGGACGCGGCGCGCGACGATCGCCGTGCGCGCGGGCAAGTACAGCTTAATCTGCTGCACGAGCTCGTCGCCCGATTGCGCCAACAGGGGAATGAAACGCTGCTTCGGCGCGATGCGCCCCTGGCCCGCGAAACGGACCTCGTCCGTGTCCAGCACGCGTTCGTACGCGCCCGGCGGCACGATGACGCCATAATCCGCGAACGACCGCGCGGGATTGAAATTGAACACGAAGAGCAGATCCCCGCGGATGAACGCGAGCACCTGGTCCGCGTCGTTCGCGACGAGCCGAACGGGCTTCTCGCCGTTGACGCCGCCGTCCGCGATCGTGCCCAGCGTGCCGCGCAGATGCGTCATCGCCGCGTCGAAATCGCCGAGTCCCTTGAACTTGAGCGTCGGGTCGTCGCGCAGGCTCCACTGGCGGCGCGCGTGCGCGAAGCTCCAGCCGTTCTCCGCG
The DNA here is from genome assembly GCA_002317575.1 of Verrucomicrobia bacterium UBA1731. Classification (GTDB taxonomy): domain Bacteria; phylum Verrucomicrobiota; class Kiritimatiellia; order RFP12; family UBA1067; genus UBA1731. The sequence goes on from DCIH01000074.1 coordinate 2,942, forward strand.
CGCGGGAAGTCGATCCATTCGGGATGGCCGAATTCATTGCCCATGAACGCGAGATACGCGCCGCCCGCGAGCGCGTACGTCGCGAGGCGCGCCATTTTGTGGAGCGCCACCGCGCGGTCGATCGCGGGATTCGACTGGTCCGTGCGCATCGCGTCGTACAGCGCCGCGTCCGCCAGCTGGAACAGAAACGATTTGCCGCCCACGAGCGCCTGGTCGTGGCTTTCCACGTAGGAGACGACGCGCTCGTCCGCGCGCTTGTCCGTGAGCGCCCAGTAGATGGACGACACGCGCCAGTCCTCGTCCGGCACTTTCTCCGCGAGCTTGAACCAGTAGTCCGGCTCGCCCATCGCCATGCGGAAGTCGAAGCCGAGTCCGCCGTCCCCGGACGGCGCGGCGCAGCCGGGGAGTCCGCTCACGTCTTCGGCGATCGTGAGCGCGCCCGGACGAACCGCGTGGATCACGCGGTTCGCGAGCGCGAGATACGCCCAGGCGTCGTCATCCACGGAACCGTTGAAGTACATCGCGTAGTCCGTGAACGCCGTGCCGAGGCCGTGGTCCCAGTAGAGCATCGACGTGACGCCGTCGAAGCGGAAGCCGTCGAAACGGTATTCGTCGAGCCAGAAGCGGCAGTTGGACAACAGGAAATGCAGCACGTTCGTCTTGCCGTAGTCGAAGCAGCGCGAATCCCAGGCGCGGTGGTGGCCCTTCGCGCCGCCGTGGAAATAGAGGTGGTCTGTGCCGTCGAAGCAGGAAAGGCCGTCGCGCTCGTTCTTCACCGCGTGGCTGTGGACGAGGTCCATGATCACGGCCAGCCCCATGCCGTGCGCGGCGTCCACGAGCGATTTGAGGTCCTCGGGCGTGCCGAAGCGCGAGCTCGCGGCGAAGAAGCTGGACACGTGGTAGCCGAAGCTGCCGTAGTACGGATGCTCCATCACCGCCATCAGCTGGACGACGTCGTACCCGGCCGCCTTGATGCGCGGTAGCATCTTGTCGCGGAATTCCGCGTACGTGCCCACGCGCGGCTCTTCGAGCGCCATGCCCACGTGCGCCTCGTAGATGCGCGGCTCCTTTGCCATTCTCCCGCCGTAGAGCAGTTCGTCCCGAACTGCGCACGACGGCGCTGCATGACGCCACACATACGGCTTCGGGTCCCACACCTGGGCGGCGAAAAGATTCGTCTGCGGATCCTGCACCACCCGCCGCGCGTACGCGGGGATGCGCTCGCCGCGCCCGCCCGCCCAAGCCATCTCGAGCCGGTAGAACTGGCCGTGCTTCAGCGCGGACGCGGGGAAGCGCCCTTCCCAGGTCCCCTCCGCGTCGACGCGCCGAAGCGCGAAGCGCGGATCGAGCGTCCAGCCGGAGAAATCGCCCACCAGGGACACGGCGGTGGCGTTCGGCGCGAATTCGCGGAACATCCAGCCGCCCTTCACGCGATGGAGTCCGTAGAACTCGTGCGCGCTCGCCCAGTCGGCGAGTTTCGCCGAATCGGCGGAACCCGCGAGGCGCGCGGACAAATCATCGGCGCGCCGTTTGCGGCCCAAAATGGCGTCCGCATACGGCGCGAGAAAAGGATCGTCCAGCAAACGCGTTCTCTTCATGCCGTGCATTATATCACAGGCCATGGTTCGCCGCCGCCAACGCGTCCGCGTCCGCGGGATTGAACCGCACGCTCACCACGGACTGCAGGCGGTCGTCGTTTCGGTACTTCACGTACGTGGTTGCGAGCACCGTGCCGTCCGCGAGCAGATGCACGCCCGGGTACCCGCAGTCGCGCCCCGCCCAGCTGTGCAGCAGTTTCACGCGGTAGTCGCCGGACGACGCGCGGCCCGTCTTGATCGACTCGTACGACCCGACCCACGCGACGAAATGCCCCCACGTGGGCGAATCCTTTTCCATGTCGCGCATGCACACGACATACCGCCCGTCCTTGAGCATCACGCCCTGGTGACGGTGGCCGTTTAACCCGATCGGCGCGTCCTGCGGTTTCGTCCACGTGCGCCCTTCGTCGGAACTGAAGATGACCTTGCTCGGCGAATGGTGGTGGTTCTCGCGGATGAGCACGCAGATTTCGTTCCCGTCCGGCGAACGGAACGCCCACGGCTCGCAGAACCACAAGTCGTCGTCGCGCGCAATGACGCGCGGCTCGCTCCAGGTGAACCCGCCGTCCTTCGTGACGGACGCCACCAGCTCGAGCGGCGGACGGTCCACGCACACCTCGGGTCCGCGATGGTAGATGCCTAGATGCGAACCGTCTTTCAGGCGGATCACCGCCTGGAACGGCAGCACGCATCGGAATTCGGGTCCCTTGGACGGCATCTCGCGCCACGTGAGCCCGTCGTCCTCGCTCAAGAGCGCCGGCATGGGCTCGCCCGTCTTGGCGGCGACGCGCTTTTGCCCGAAATCGCGCGCGGCCGCTTCCGCGTCGGCCGCCGTGGGCGTGCGGAAGCCGCTCCAGATCCAAAGCCGCGCTTTCCCGTCAGGTCCTACGATCCGATGCATGATCGAACACTCCACGTTCCGCTTCGCGCCCGGCGGGAGGCGCTCATCCACGCGCTTCCAGGTGAGTCCCGCGTCGGCGGAGACCGCCAGCTTGCCGGCGTAGCCGCCGTGGCATGTGGGCCAGGTGCAGAGCACCGTCTTGCCGTCGTCCAGAAGCGCGGTCGTGGGATGCCCCTGATACTCCGTGGGCGTGCCGGCGGCGACCATGTGCTGGTTCGCGACATCACCAGACAAATCAACCGTGCGCAAGTGCGGCGAAACACGCCCGCATTCGCCCCGGTCCCAAGAACCGTCGAAAGGCCCCTGCACGAACGACGCGGCGTGCAACCCCGGCGCGGACTCGACGTCGTGCTGCGGCACCCAAAAACGCGCGTCCCAGTCGGCGTCGCGCCGCTCGTGGTCGCCGAACGCGTTCCAGACGCTCGTGTAAACCACGATCTCGAGACGCCCCCGCCGCGCGCCGTCCGCGGGCAACGTCCATTCGTAGGGCGCCCAACCGCGCGCGCCGAGGTCGCGCCCGTTCCAGCGGACGCGCGCGAAGGCGTTGCCGATGTCGAGCCGCAGCGCGTCCGCGCCGTCGGGCCACGTCACGTCGTCCAGAACATACGTGACCGCGCCGCAGTAGTTCGCAAGACCCTGCGCGGCGACCGCACCCGGCGCCAACACCACTGGCAACGGCGCGAGCGTGCGATCCGCGACCGCAAAGCGCCCCGCCGCGAACGCCGCCGGCAGAAAGTAGTTGCGGTCATCCTCGCCCGACACAAGGCGCACCTCGTGAACGCCCGGCGCGAGATCGAACGCCTCGGTCTCGGCGTAGAGTCCGCGGAACTCGTCCGGCAGCGCCGTGCAGGGACGCGCCGCCGCGAGCGGTTTCCCGTCGAGCGCGAAAGCGTACGGCGTCGCGACGTGGCGCAGCACCTTTTCGTTCGGCGGCGCGCCCTCGCCGTCGTCGACGGGCCGTCCGGACGCCGTCACCGCGTACGACATCGCGCATGTGCGCAGCACGAAGCGGACGCCCTTGAGTGGTTCCTTCACCGTGAAGCGCGCGACGCGGTTGGTGGCGAACGGCAGACGGAAGACGTTGTCGCGGTCGAGCGCGCAGGACGTTTTCCCGAGCGGCAACGGCGCAACCGTGCGCGCCGCCGTCGGCGGCTTTTCCTGCGGACCAAGCGCCAGAGCGCCACGCGACGGCAAATCGACGTCCTCGCGGCGGCCGCCGCGAACAAGCCGCAGGCGCCGCGTTCCGCCGTTGTTCAGAACGTCGACGGCGGCGAGCGTGCCGTCGGACCACTCGCGCACGACAAGCCCGAGCGCGGCCGATCCGTCCGGCTCGAAGAACCGCGCGGCCTTCGGCGTTTTCGCGCGCAGCCAATCCGCCGCCCGCGCCGCCGCGTTCTTGCCCGCAAAAACCGTTCCCGTGCGCGTTTCGCGGAACGATCCGTCCGCCAGCGCCTCAAAGACGAACGGAAGATCCGTCTTCTCGTTTTCGTCGACCAGATCGACGGAGAGCTGTCCGCCGTCGAACGCGCGGAGGAGCGCGACGATCGCCGGGCACCCTTTTCCCGCGAACGCCGCCGCGGCGCCGGCCGCGAACGGCTGCCGCACGGCCGCGTGGCGGACGACGTCCTTGCGCCGCGCGAGCGCGGCCGCCTTGCGCGCGTCGTCGAAAAAGCCGGCAAGGCATCCGTGCCAGGGCTGTCCGTGCTGCATGGGCGACAGGTAGCCGTGCTTCTCCACGAGCCCGCGGTGGTCCATCACCTGCATCGATGTGAGATAGTGGTCCACGCCGTGGAGCGCGCACATCCAGACCATCTGACGCATTCGCATGCCGGTCATGTCGTTCGGACCGCACGCGTAGAGTTCGACGAGGCCGCCGTTGCCCACGCGGTAAATGGCGTGCTGCGCCGTCGCGTAGGTGAGCCATTCCGTTTCGCCTTCCCATTCGATGCGGCCGCCGTTCCAATTGGCGAACGAGAAGATTTCGTCCATGCCGGGCAGCGATTCGCCCTTCAGTGCCACGAGCGGGTCGCCGTTCTGCATCAAACCGTTCACCAGCGAATTCTCGCTGATGAGATGGCCCGTGAGCACGATGCCCATCTTGTCGCACCACGCGCGGATCGGATCGAAATACGCCGTGCGGAAGCGCCGGCCCATGAGCCGCAAGTAGGTCGCCCAGACGGCGCCGGGATCGAACGTCTCCCCGTCCGCAGCGGACGTTTTTCCCGCAAGGGACCGCTCGACGTCGGTGCGGAAATCGCGGCCCGTCGCAGCGCGGTATTCGTCCTCCATGCCGCACCAACGCCGGAAGTGGATGCGGCAGTCCGGACCAACCGCGACGCTCGTGGGGTGTCCCGGCTCGTCCGTGAAGATGCCGGGGATCGTCTTCGCGGCGAAATGCTTCGCGAGACGCTTCTCGTAGACCTCATGGGTCGTCTGGATGAAGAACTTGATCGCCTCCGGCTCGCACACGTTCACCCAACCGGCGGGCGCCTTCACGATTTCCCAGCGCCAGGTGTTGTTCGTCGCGGGATAAAGCGCCCATTCGCTGTAGCGGAAGTTCTCGTCCGCCGCGGGAACGCGACCCTTGCAGGTCCCGCTCGGCCAGTTGAACTCGTCATAGAGCCACACCTTCATGCCGCGCTTCTCGGCCTCGCGGCAGCAGGCCTCGATCGTCGCCAACCACTCCTCGCCCATGTAGCGATACTGGAGGCCGCTGCGGGCGTAGGCGATGAACTGGTCGAAGCCGTCCGCCTTCAGCGCCGCGACCTTGGCCGCGACATCCGCCGCGGTGGGACGTCCCGTGATTGCCAGAAACGGAATGACCGGACAATCCCCGTCGGCGGCGACCGATTGGGCCGATGCGCGGAACGCGAGTGACGCGGCGGCGAGGGCTGCGAGAACTGACGCCGAGAAGTGTTGTTTTTTCAGAACCATAGCGAGAACCAGTTGGAGGGGTCGTCAATGTTCGAGACGGACGCGAAATCGCCCACGGGAACGGACTTTTCTTCGGCGCCGCGCGTGAACGTGAGGATCCACGGATGGAATGCGCCGGCGTTCTCCGCCGTGCGCGCGGCCGGCGCGATCCGCGCCGCCGACCAACCCTCGTCCCGCAGCGTCGTCGCGCACAGCGTCTCCGCGCGCGACGTTCCGGCGAGACGGCCTTTGGCGAGCACCAGCGGACCGCGCAGCACGCGCACGCCCGAACGGGTGCGCGAAAGGCCGGCCATGTCCGGCGTGTACCACTCCATGAAATGGACCGTGTACTTCGGGATTTCGTGGCTGTGCATCTGCGGCGACGGCGGAAGTTCCTCTTCCTCCGGACCCGTCCAGCGTTCCAGTCGCGGACGCATGTCGAAACCGAACTCCCACGCCGTGCGCCCCTTGCCGGCCTTCGCGGCGACCCATCCGTCGCGCGGCGTCGTCTTCACGCCGGCGACGGAAAGCGACGCGCACCAGGCGGGAACGCGGAAGCGGACCGTCGTCGGCGCGGGGGTGTCGACCGTCACGGAAACGGAGCCGTCGGACCACGGATAACCGCCGGCAACCTCGACCGCGGCGTCGCCGACCGTGCAGCGCCCATCCGTGTACAGCATCACGGCGACAGCGCCGTCCGCCGTGCGGGCCGCCTGCGTCGCGGCGTAATCGAAATACGTGCGCATCATGTTGTCGGGACAGCACTGGTGCAGTTTCATGCCCGTCTGAGCCGGCGCGAACAGATGCCGCGTGCCGTGCGAACGGATGATGTGCGCGCCCCAGCGTCCGTCGCGCGAGACGCCCGCGAGGAAGGCGTTGAGGAACGCTTCCTCGATGTAGTCCGCGTACTTCGCTTCGCCCGTCAGCAGCAGGAGTTCGCGGTTGAGCCGGATCCAATGGACGACGTCGCACAATTCCGTCATGCCGTTCGCGTGGGCGCGCGCGTTGAGGAAGTGATCGAAGTAGCCGGCTCCGCCCATCGGGTTCAGTTCCTCGTCGACGAGGTGGCGGTGGTAGGCGATGACGCCGTCCAGCGCGCGCCGTTCGCCTGTCGCGCGGTAGTAGGCGACCAGACCTTCGAGGCAGCTTTGGATTTCGTACGCTTTCGCCCAATAGGTCGCCTTGGGATACCAGTCGACGATTTTCTCCTTGCGGAAAGCGTCGCGGAGAATCGTGCCCGGGTTGGACGGTTCGGCGTCGAGTCCGCGCACGATGTCGCGGCAGAAATCGAGATATGCGGTGCGTCCGGTCAAGTGGTACAGCTCGACCATGGGGCGCAGGATGCTACCCGAAGAGATGCCCCACCACGAACCGGTTTTGGCGATCGGCATGTTCAGGCGTTTGAGCTGGGCGATGAGATGGTCGGCCATTTTCACGGCCGCGTCGAGGCAGAATTTGTCGCCCGTCGCGCGGTGGAGTTCGATCAGCGCCCAAAGCGTATACTTGCGACCCCAGATGTTGAATCCCCAGCGCGCCTCGGCATTGGGATTGTCCGGATTGATGTGAAGCAGGTCTTCGGTCGCGTAGGTGCTCAGGTAGCCGTTTGGCTTCTGGAATTCCTTGACGAACGCGTGGACGCGGTCGAGCGTCCACGCCCGGAGGGCGGGGTCGCGCGTGTAGGCGACGGCACCGGCGAAGCACAGCATCGTCTTGCCCCAGTATTCGTTTTGCCAACCGGCGCCATGACCGTCCGTTTCGTCCCAGTGCGTGCGAAACGCGTTCACGGCCTCCTCGTACATTGGACCGCGCGCCCAATCGGAATAAGCGCGCGCGGATGCAAATATCGGCCATTTCCCCAATGCGCCCACCGAGGCGCGAGTGCGAGCAAGGTTCAAACGCATGGACGACCAAGTCCTTGCGCGCCGAGAGCGACCATCCGTTCTCCATCTCTGCGGCATGCGCCATTCCGGCCAACGCAACACATGCCATCCCTGGCAACACGACACATATCACTTCTGCGATTTTCACGACCAAAAACACTTTCAGTAAAAATCCAACACCTTCAAAACCATGCAGCAGGTAGGAATTGTATCACGGAAAACAACAAGAGACAACAATAAGATTTCGTCCGCAACATAATCTCATTTTCTTTCGGCGTGTGGTACAGTGCACGGCATGAGCGGAAAACGCAAAATCACCGCCGAATTCGCGGCAGCCCGCGCGGCACACGAGCGCTGGATGGCGAAGTACCTCCCCGTCGAGCGCGAGATTCTCGCCGCCCGCGCCCGTCGGCTCGACAACGCCGCGCGCAACCGCCGCCGCCGCGCCCGCGCCTTCGGCGACCTCTGCGAGGCCACCGAAGGTCTCGCCGCCGCCTGGCGGCGAAACGGCACGCCTCTCGCCGAGCAGCTCGCCTGGGCCGACGGCGACATCTGGACGCTCCTCTGCCTCGCGCGCTACCGGCGCACCTCGGCGACGCGCCTTCTGGACGCGATGCGCCACGCCGTGAAACGCCCGCTCTACTACGCGGCCGAAAACGCCCGCCGGCGCGCTCTTGCCGCCGATCGCCGCGCCATCCGCCGACGCACCACCACAAACCCCTTCCCCACGCGCGAGGATATCCTCGACGCGTGGACGCGTCGCAAGGAATCCCACGCGGCGGCGATCCGCTTCGGCAGCCTCGTCGAGGACCTTGAGTGCTATCTCGACAACGACCTCCGGTTCGACGACGCGGGGAACATCGTCGGCCGCAACGGCGGCGTCAAGCGTTGGCTTCAGGACGAAATTCCCGCTCTCTACCTCAAATACACCACGGTGATGCGCTACAAAGCGGCCGCGCGCAAGCTGCGCCAAATAGTCGGCGTCGCCGATCCCGTGCCCGCATCCGCCGTCGTCACGCCGGATCTCGCCGGCGACGGAAATGTCGTCTCGCCGGCCGTGGAGATCGTGCGGACTCGGGCGATCTGGCGCGAGGTGACGCACGGCGTCAAACAAAACCCGACCGCACTGATGGCGCGGCTGGACGCGCTGCTCGACCCCGAGAGAATCGAAGAGGCAAACATGCTTGCCGCATGGCGGGAACGCTACGAAAATGAGATTACGATGCGGCCGAAATCTCGATGGTGGCGGAAAATGGCCAAAAGCGGATAGACAGGCGCCGAGGTTTCAGCGCGCGAAGAGGCCGGTGCGCCATTCGCCCAGCGTCGTCGCCGCGAGCTCGCGGAAACCGCGCGCTTCGTACGCCGCCTTCACCTCGGCGTACAGCGTCTCGAGAATGCCCGAGAGGATGATCCGGCCGCCCGGCTTCACCAGCGCGGACACCTGATCGGCGAAACGGATCAAAACCGGCCCCAGCACGTTCGCCGCCACCACGTCGCCCGGCGCGATCGCCGGATTGCCCGGCATGATGCCCGAAAGATCGCCGCGGAAGAACGGGATCGACACGCCGTTCAACGCCGCCGATTCGTTCGCCACCGTCACCGCCTCGGGATCGAGATCGAACCCGCGCACATCCGCGAAGCCGAGCTTGCGCGCCGCGATGGACAAAATGCCGCTCCCCGTGCCGACGTCCAGAAACGCCGCCGTGGCGGGATCCACCGATCCGTCCGACGCCAGCTGGTCGATGAACTTCAAACACGTCTTGGTGGTTTCGTGCTTGCCCGTGCCGAACGCGAGGCCCGGATCGAGTTTCACCACCTGTTGCCCTTCCGCCGGCTTGAATTCTTCCCATTCAGGAACGATCGCCAGACGCGGGGATATGACTTCCGTCTTGAAATGGCGACGGTAGGAGAACTTCCAGTCCTCGTCCGGAACGTCGCGCACGCGGATTTCCGCTTCGGCTCCCACGAGCGCCATCGCGTCCGAGAGGAGGCGCTTCGCCTCGTCCGCGCGGTCCGCCTCTTCGAAATAGATGGCCATCTCGGTGGCGTCGTCCTCGACGTCACGGCTCGAAGACAAAACGAAATCCCCTCCGTCGAAAACTTCGAAGAGGGGATTCACGTATTGTTCGGCCAGCGAACAATAAACGCAAGTCATGTGAAAACCTTGCGCTTACTTCGCCGCGGCGGCCGCGAGCTTGGCGACCATCTGCTTCACCACGGCGGGACGCTGCACGAGCACGCGGACATTTTCCGCGCCCATGAGCTTGACCTGCTCTTCAGGGAGACCGAACTTCACGAGACGACGACGCTGCGCCGCGCTCTTGCGCGCCTTGCCAGCCGGCGTCTTGCACGGACGGACGTGGGATTCCTTGCGGAGTGTACGACCAGTACCCATTCTCTTGCTCTCTTTCTTCTCTGCTTCTTCAAATTGGTGGCGAAGGAGGGGATCGAACCCTCGACCCAAGGCTTATGAGTCCTTTGCTCTACCGACTGAGCTACCTCGCCCTTTGAGCCGCGTAAGATACCACAGCGACAGGGCCGTGTCAAGCGGGAAAATGAACGAATTTCCGCAAATCAGCCTTCGACTTTGATGAGGAAGAAGTTCTTCTTGCCGCTGCGCAAAACCGCCACGCGGCCGTCCACGAAGTCGGCGGCGGCGAAGACGCGCTTGTCGTCCACCTTCGCGCCGTTGAGCGAAAGCCCGCCCTGCTG
>DCIH01000116.1:0-199 GCA_002317575.1 Verrucomicrobia bacterium UBA1731
GGCATCGGCAACTACCTCTTCGCCACCACCCAGCTCGCGCAGACGACGATGCGATCCGAAATGGGCAAACTCGATCTCGACCGCAGCTTCGAAGAGCGCACGAACATCAACCAGGCGATCGTCGCCGCCGTGGACAAGGCCAGCGACCCGTGGGGCATCAAGGTGACGCGCTACGAAATCAAGAACATCACGCCGCCGC
>DCIH01000116.1:228-19522 GCA_002317575.1 Verrucomicrobia bacterium UBA1731
ATGGAAAAGCAGATGCGCGCCGAACGCGAGAAACGCGCCATGATCGCCGAATCGGAAGGCGAGCGTCAGTCCAAGATCAACCGCGCCGAAGGCGAACGCCAGCAGGCCATCGCGCTCTCCGAAGGCGAACGCGCCCGCCGCATCAACGAAGCGGAAGGCAAGGCGAAGGAAATCACGCTCGTCGCCGAGGCGCAGGCGGAAGGCATCCGCAAGGTCGCCCAGGCGCTGAACGAACCCGGCGGCATTTCGTCCGTGAACATGCAGCTCGCGCAGAACTACCTCCAGCAGTTCGGAAATCTGGCGAAGACGAACAACGCCATGATCGTCCCCGCGGACCTCGCCAATGTCGCGGGCATTCTCAAGGCGTGCTCCACGATCGTGAAGGAAGCGTAAAAGGCAAAATGAAGAAGATCTGCGTGTTGATGGGCGGCACCTCAAACGAGCGGTCCGTCTCCCTCCAGAGCGGCGCCAATGTCGTGAAGGCGCTTGAAGCACTCGGCAAGTACGAAGTCGTTCCCGTCCAACTCGACGAAGACTCCGTGGACGCCGTCCCCGCATGCGACGCGGTGTTCCTCGCCCTTCACGGCGGCTACGGCGAAAACGGCGGCGTGCAGACCGCGCTGAACGCGCGCGGCGTCCCCTACACGGGCCCCGGTGCAGCCGCCTCCAAACTGGCGATGGACAAGATCGAGACAAAAAAGGCGCTCGCGAAAGCCGGCGTGCCCACCGCGGCGTGGGCCGTGGTGACGGATCCCGCCGCCGCTTCGCCGATGGCGTTCCCGTGCGTCGTCAAGCCGCCGCGGGACGGTTCGAGCGTGGGCATTTCCAAAGCGACGGACACAGCGTCCTTCCGCACGGCGCTCGCCGAAGCGCTCAAGGTGGACGGCCGCGAAGCGCTCGTGGAGGCGTTTGTTCCCGGCCGGGAAATGACCGTCGCGGTGCTGAACGGCAAGGCGTTTCCGGTGGTGGAGATCTGCGCGCCCGGTGGCTGGTACGGCTACAAAGAGAAATACCTTTCCGACGAAACGACGTATCCGTTCCCGACCGACGACTTCCTGCCCGAAATGCAGCGGCAAGCCGTCGCGGCGTACAACGCCTGCGGCTGCCGCGGCGTCACGCGCGTCGACTTCCGCGTCACCGACGCGGGCGAGATGTTCGTCCTCGAGCTGAACACGGTTCCGGGCATGACGGCCCACTCGCTCGTGCCGAAAGCCGCCGCCAAGACAGGACTTGATTTCCCGGCGCTGTGCGACGAAATTCTCGCCGCGGCGGCGTGCGACTGACGACGAGGAGCGCATCGTGGCGAAGAAAAACTCACGTCTGGAACATGCGGTGAAGAAAAGCAACCGCCCCCTGTACGCCGCTTTGGCGGTCGCGGCGCTGACGCTCGTCTCGGCGGCGTTTTATGGCGCGTGCGCGGCGTTCTCGCGGCTGTCGCAGGCCTGCCTGGAACAATGCCGCATAACGGACGCCAACGTCCAGGTCTCCATCGCGACCGGAAAGCTCCTCCCCGCACGGCTTGTCGCCAACCATTTCGGTCTCACGAACGGCGCCAATGCCGCCGAAATCCCGTATGGCGAACGCCGCGAACGCTTTCTGGCCGACATGCCAAACGCACGCGACGTGCGCATCACGCGGAAATCGCCGAACTTCGTTCACGTCGAGGTCGTGGAACGCACGCCTACGGCACGCATCGCGTCAGCCTTGAACGCGGCGACTATCACGCGGTGCGTCGATTCGGACGGCGTGGTGTTCTACTATCCACCCCGGGAAACGGCCCTTCTGCCGATCATCCGCGTGGCCGGCGCCAAGACACCCAAGGACGGATCCGCAGTGGACGGACTCGCGAAAGCCGCGCTACGCCTTGCGGAAGAAGCCGCCGCGGATCCGTTCAACCAGCTGAAGATCCAGGACGTCGACGCATCCGGAAAGGACTTCCTGGTCGCCACGCTCGGCGACGCGGCCCGCGCGAAATTGGCGTGGGCGGACATGGACGTCGATTCGCCCTCCGCACGCGAATCCCTGCGGCGACAGCTTTCCCGGCTCCAGCATGCCATCCAGACCAAGGTGGCCGAAGGCGCAAGACTCTGGAACGCCACCGACTACGGAACGCCGGGGCGCGTGTACGCGACCGATCCGCTCGCCGCCGGCAACTGAAAGGAACGCCGTTCATGAATCTCGAAGATCCCGTGGCCGCGCTTGAAATCGGAACATCGCGCACCGTGCTCGCCGTGGGCGAACCGATCGCGTCCGACCGCGTCCGCGTGGCCGTCACCGCCGAAATCCCCTCATCGGGCGTCCGGCTCAGCCAGATCACGGACGTGGCACAGGCCGGCGTATCCGTCGCGTCCGTGCTCAAACGCGCCGAAAAGGACGGCGGTTACCGCGTGTCGGAATCCGCGCTCGTCGTTTCCGGCTCGCACGTCGCGACGCAACACGTCACGACGACCTGGCCGATCGACGCAAAATCGCGCAAGGTCACCGAAGAGGACGTGGCCGCCATCTACAACCAGTCGTTGCGCGCGGACGTCGATCGCGAATCGCGCGTTCTGCTCGACGCCCAGGAACAGGGATACGGTTTGGACGACGTCGAAGACGTGGACAATCCCGTGGGTCTCACGGGCGACCTGCTCAAGCTGAACACGCTGCTCGTCCACGGTCCGAAAGCCCGGTTGGAAGACCAGCGAACCGCCGCCGAACGCGCGAAACTGGCCGTGACCGACACCTTCTTCTCGGGATCGTGCGCCGCCGCCGCCGTTCTGCGCGCGCCGGACCGCGCCGCCGGCGCGTTGGTGATTGACTTGGGCGGCGGCTGCACGCCGTTCACCGCCTGGGCGGACGGGAAGCTCGCGCTTGCGGGCGTCGTTCCCGTGGGTGGGGACCATGTCACGAACGATGTGCGCGTCGCGTTCGGCATTTCCCTTTCACAGGCCGAAGAACTGAAGAAACGCGCCTCGGCGATTCTCTCGCCCGACCGGGCCGACGGGCGCATCGACCTCCCGAAATCCGTCATGTCGTCCGGTCCGGAAACCCTCTCAAAACACGCGCTTGACGTGGTGGTCAATGCCCGGTTGTCCGAGCTTTTCGCCATCATCCGCGAAAAGCTGGACGAAGCGAACCTCCTTCACCGCATCGGCGCCGGCGTGTTCCTCGTGGGCGGTGGCGCACAATTCGCCCATGTCGCCGAACTCGCCGAGACGGTCTTCGGCCTCCCCACCCGCGTCGCCACGCTCGTGCCCGAAATCGAGGGGCTCGAAAAGAAGGAATTCCCCGCCGCCTACGCGACCATCGCAGGGCTTCTGCTGCTGGCGCTGAGATCAGGCGACGATCCGACGCTCGTGGACACGGTCAAGAACATCTGGAAGAAGGTCACCCGCAAATGAACGATGCAATGTCACGGTTTCTTCTGCTCGGCGTGGGCGGCATGGGCGCCGAAACGGCACGCCGCACGGCCAACGCCTACGGACCCGGCATCCGCGTGCACGCCGTCGACACGGACGCCGCCATCGGCGCGGACGCATCCATACCCTTCACGCTGCTCGGCGGCAGCCGATTGGCGGGGCAGGGCGCCGGCGGCCACGCCGCAGCGGCGCGCGCCGCCGTGCAGGACGCGCCCGCGCAACTCGACCCCGTTTTCGCCGGCGTGCAGCTCGCCGTCGTCGTGACGGCGCTGGGTGGCGGCACCGGCGGCGGCGCCACCGTCGAAATCCTGAAGCGGCTCCGTTCGCGCGGCGTGGCCACGCTGTTGTTCGCGACAACGCCCTTCGCGTTCGAAGGAGAGGAAAAACGCCGCGCCGCGCAAACGGCCGCGGCCGGCGCCGAACAGGAAGCCGATGCCTCAGTCATCCTTCCCCTGGACGATCTGGTGAAGAACGCTGGCACGGATGTCGCCAAAGACGCGCTGGCCGACGCCGAGCGCGTGCTCGCCGAAGGGATCACCCTTCTGTGGCGGCTGCTCGAGAAGCCCGGCTATGTCAAGCTCAACGCGGAGCAGATCATCGACGCGTTGCGCACGAAGGGCCGCGCGCGGTTTGCCGTCGCCGAGGCGGAAGGTCCAGACCGCGCGAGACGCGTCCTCGACCGGATGGCAGCCAGTCCCCTGCTGACGCAGGGCGGAGCACGCACGCGCGAAATCGTGCTGGGCGTTCTCGCCGGAGACGATCTGCGCCTTTCCGAACTCGGCGTTCTCGCCGACGGCACGCGCGACCTGCTCGGCCTTTCCGCGAAATTCGCCATCGGCACCGTGCACGACGACGCGCATTACGGCGGAAGAATCGCCGCCGTGGTGCTCGCATTCGACGAATCGGCCGCGCCGCACGGCAGGAAGACGGAAGACCAAAAGGCCCTCGCGCAGGGCGGACGCGTCGGCGGCTCTTCGGAGAACCTCTGGCACGACGAAGACCTCGATGTGCCGACCTTCATGCGCCGCCACCTCACGCTCGACCGATGACGCGCGACGGACACATTCGGCTCCTGCCCGTCCATGTGGCGAACAAGATCGCTGCGGGCGAGGTCGTGGAACGCCCCGCGGCCGCGCTCAAGGAACTGCTCGAGAACGCGCTTGACGCGCGCGCGCGCCGCATCGACGTCTCCGTGACGGCCGGCGGCAAAAAACTCGTTTCCGTACGCGACGACGGCTGCGGCATGAACCGCGAAGACGCGCTCATGTCGCTGGAACGCCAGGCGACGTCCAAGATCCGCGATGTGGATGACATCGAACGCATCGACACGCTCGGTTTCCGGGGTGAAGCCATCCCGTCCATCGCGGCCGTCTCGCGCTTTACGCTCGTCACGCGCCCCCAGGACGCCGAAGAGGCGACGCGCGTGAAGGTCAACGCCGGCGTCGTCGCCGAAGTGTCGACATGCGGCGCTCCGCCCGGAACGACCGTGGAAGTCCGAGACCTCTTCTGCAACGTCCCCGCGCGGCTCAAGTTCCTGCGGTCGTTCGCCACGGAAGAGGAACATGTGCGCGCCACGTTCGTCGACCACGCCCTCGCCCATCCCGATGTCGGATTCTCGCTGACGCTGGACGGACGAGAAGCATACCGCTTTGCGCCGAACGCAACCCTCGAAGAGCGCGTCGCCGATCTGTTCGGCGCCGACTTCGCCGCCGCGCTCATTCCTGTCGGCACGCCGGAAGGACAGGGCGTCCACGAGAACGACGGACCGCGCGTCATCGTGCATGGCTATGTCGAGCGTCCCGGAAGCGCCTATACGACGCGCCACGACCAGTTCATTTTCGTGAACGGCCGCCCCGCCTCGGCGGCCATCATCGCGCGCGCCGTCAAAGACGCCTGCCCCACGCGCCAGGCCGACGCCCGCCCGGCCATGATCCTCTTCATCGACCTGCCGCCGGCCGATGTCGACGTCAACGTCCATCCCGCGAAACGCGAGGTGCGTTTCCGTCATCCGATGGATGTCAAGAACGCCATCTGCGACGCGTTCGCCGCCGCACTCGCGGCAACGCCCGCCTCTGCCAGCGCGACCATCGCGGAGGCCCCGCCTCCGGAACCTTCGACGCCACGCCGCTTGCCTGACGCGATGGATATCCTCGCGCCCACATCGGGAGATGTGAACAATCCCTTCCTGAAGCAGGCGCCCTTCCAGCCGACGCTACCGCGCGCCACGCCGGCAGGGACGAACGCATCGGCAGGGATGGACGCACCGGCAGAGCCGGCCGCATCGGCAGGGACAGACGCTTCGGGCGGGGCATCCTCCGCACAGCCGGCGACGGATGCATTCGGGCTTCAGAGCCCTTCGGGACCATGGCGCTTTTTCAATTTCCTCGCGCAGACAGCGTCCGGCTATTTCCTGCTGGAAACCGACGCGGGCGTCGTGACGCTGAATCCCATCGCGGCGCAGGAGCGCATCATCTACGAGAAGCTACTCAAACGAGACGCGGATGGCCGCGCCGCGTCGCAGCAGCTGCTGCTGCCGGAAACGGCCCAGTTCTCGCCCGTCGAATCGGCGCGGCTCAAGGCGTTTCTCCCGGTTCTCGAAGCGCAGGGATTCGCGCTGGAGGAATTCGGCCGCGACACATGGAAGATCGACGCCGTTCCCGCCGTCGTTGCGGAAACCGGCGCTGCAAAACTGCTTGCGTCAATCGTCTACGATCTCACGGAAAACGGTTCGCGACGTGGCGGAAATGCCTGGCGTGAGGAATTGACCGCGCGTTCGCTCGCGCGCAGTTTCGCGGGCGCCGCGCGAAAGTTTACGGCGGACGGCGCCAGGAAACTCGTCGAGGATCTCGCCCGCACCAGCATGCCGTATGTGTGCCCGCGCGGAAAACCGGTGATGATCTTCGTCTCCAACCGCGAACTTGAGCGCAAGTTTTCGCGGTAAAACGGCGAACATGCCTCTACATCGCTATCCGGCGTAGACGATATCGGCGGGCGGCGGCGCGGCGAACGAAAGCCGCTCGCCCGTGACCGGATGGTCGAACGACAGTTCGACGGCGTGCAACAGCGTGCGCGACGGCTTCACGCGCAGACAACGGTCGCGCACGGCATCGCCGTAGAGCGGATCGCCCACGACCGGATGGCCGAGGTGCGCGGCATGCACGCGGATTTGGTGCGTCCGCCCCGTTTCGATGCGGAATTCGACGAGCGCGAGCCCATTCGTCTTTCCAAGCGTCTCGTAGTTCGTGACCGCGCGCTTGCCGTCCTCGCCGTCAACCGCCATGCGTTTCGCGTCCCACGGCTTGCGCCCGATGAGCGTATCCACGCGGCCAGCGGCGGGCTTCGGCGCGCCATGCAACACGGCGAGATATGTCTTCGCGATGCGGCCATGATCCTCGAACTGGCGGCGAAGTGCCTGATACGCGCGCGGCGTTTTCGCGAACACCATGACGCCGCTCGTGTCCCGATCCAGACGGTGCACCACACCGGGACGCTGCTCGCTCCCGACATGCGCCATGCCCGGACGCTTCGCCACGAGCAGCTGCGTGAGCGCGCCCGTTTCGTGTCCGGGCGCGGGATGAACGATCATGCCGGCGGGTTTATCCACCACCACGATTTCCGCATCCTCGAAGAGGATTCTGTCCTCGAGACCGGATTTCATGAGCGCCGTTCCCGCGTGGCGGGGTCAAGGCGGTCGCGAAGATAATCCGCCAGATGATTGAAGGAGAGCACGAGCATGAAGATTGCGGCGGTGACGGATGTCATCTCCCACCATACGCCCTGCCACAGGCGGGCGCGCGCGTTGTTGATCATGACGCCCCAGCTCGGCTCGCCCTGAACACCGATGCCCAGAAAGGAAATGAACACCTCCGTCGCGACCGCGCCCGGAAAGCGGATGGAGAACTGCACGAGAATGACATGCGCCACGTTGGGCAGGATATGGCGGAAGAGAATTCGCGCGTTGGAATAGCCCAACACGCGTGCCGCCTGCACATAGGCACGATCCTTGTGCTTCATCACCTCGGCGCGGATCGTGCGGCACACGCCCACCCAGGTGGTGAGGCCGATGCCGAAGTAGATGCCCACGAGCCCTTGTCCGAGCACCATGGAAATCGCGAGGATGAAAAGGAGTCCCGGCATCGACGCCACGGTCGCGCAAAGCCATGTGACGAACGAATCCGTCTTGCCGCCGAAATAACCGCCCAGAAGTCCCAGCAACACGCCCAGCGGAATTGCGATGAGCGATGTCATGACGCCCACGTGGAACGCGATGCGCGCGCCCTGCACGAGCCGCAACGCCACGCTGCGCCCGAGATTGTCGGTGCCCAGCACGAAACGGCGTCCTTCGCCGTCGGCATCGCGCCTTGGATCGACGCTCCACGGCGGGAGATAGCGGGCCTGCTCGCAGGTCTCGTTGTAGGCGGGAACGACATCGCGCGCCTTGGCGACGCGGTACTGGACCTCGCCGAACACCGCCGCGCAGAAATACAGCGCGATGACCGCGAGACACAGCTTGACGGAGAACTTCACTTCGGCTTGCCGAGCATGCACTTCACCACGGCTTCGACCGCGAGCTCTTCGCCCACATAGCCCTTCAGCGTGAACACGCCGAGCGGTGCGCGCACGCGGGTGTTTTCCACCACGGTGACGAGCTTGTCGCCAGGGCGAACCTGGCGTTTGAACTTCACGTTGTCGATATGCGCGAGAAAGAAAAGAGGCGTGCCTTCGCCAAGCACTTTTCGCGCGGTGATCGCCGCACCGGCCATCTGCGCCATGGACTCGACGAGCACCACGCCCGGCACCACGGGATAATCCGGAAAGTGGCCTTTGAAGAAATCGTTCTTCTCGAGCGTATAGGTGTATTCGCCCACGGCGCCCGTTTCGTCCGCGCTCCAAAGCTCGTCGACGAACAAAAACGGCGGCCGATGCGGCAGCAGCTGCTCGCCCTTGAGATGATACGCGTTTCTGAAAACGGGAAAATCCATGGCCGTCTCCTTGCCGCTCGACGCGGATCAATGCTTCTTGAACACGAGAACGCCGTTGTGTCCGCCGAACCCAAGCGATGTCGAAACGGCCACATCGACGGCCTTCGCCACGCCGACATTCGGCGTGTAATCGAGATCGCACTCGGGATCGGGATTCTCGTAGTTGATCGTGGGCGGGATGAAACCATCGCGGATCGCCAGCGCGCAGATCGCCGCCTCGAGCGCGCCTGCGGCGCCCAGGAGATGCCCCGTCATGGATTTCGAGGAGGATATCTTGATCCGACGGGCCTTCTCGTCGCCCCAGACCTCCTTGAACGCTTTCGTTTCCATCACGTCGTTGAGGTGCGTGGAAGTGCCGTGAGCGTTCACGTAATCGACCGCGTCGTCGGCCGTGAGGCCGGCGTCCTTGAGCGCGAGGCGGATCGCCTTCACCGCGCCCGCACCCGTGGGATCCGGCGCCGTGATGTGGTAGGCGTCGGACGTTGC
This sequence comes from Verrucomicrobia bacterium UBA1731, assembly GCA_002317575.1. Lineage (GTDB taxonomy): Bacteria > Verrucomicrobiota > Kiritimatiellia > RFP12 > UBA1067 > UBA1731. The sequence continues at coordinate 9,098 of DCIH01000116.1, forward strand.
GCCGTAGCCGGCGAGTTCGCAATAGACCTTGGCTCCGCGCGCCTTGGCGTGCTCTTCGGACTCCAGCACGAGAATCGCAGCGCCCTCGCCGATCACGAAACCGCAACGGTCGGCGTTGAACGGACGCGACGACTTCTCGGGCGCGTCGTTGAACGCCGTCGCGAGCGCGCGCATCTTCATGAAGCCGCCCACGGCGAACTCCAGCACGGCCGCCTCGGTGCCGCCCGCCACCACGACGTCCGCGCGGCCCGCACGAATCTGGTCGAGCGCGATGCCAAGCGCGTCCGTGGAAGACGCGCACGCCGTGACGACCACCTGCGCGGGACCCTTCGCGCCGAGCGCGAGGGACACGTTTCCCGCCGCTTCGTTCGCGATCAGTTCGGGAATCGCGAGCGGCGAAAGCCGCTCCGGCCCGCGATCGAAGAGCACCTTGTAGTTCTCGCCCGTCACGTCGAGACCGCCGATGCCGTTGCCGACGATCGTGCCCACGCGGTCCATGTCAGGCTTGTTCTCTTCCGTGAACCCGGCGTCGCGCCAGGCCTCGACCGCCGCCGCCACCGCGTACTGCGAGAAGAGCGCCATGTGACGCGCCTCGCGCTTGTCGACAAGGCCTCCGCCAAAGGCCCACTCATCGAACCCCTTCAACTCGCCCGCCACCTGGCTCGTGCAGCGCGACGCGTCGAACTTCGTGATGCGCGTGATGCCGGACTTGCCGGCCTTCACGTTCGCCCAAGTCGCTTCCGTGCCGTTGCCGCACGGCGTGGTCATTCCCATGCCCGTGATCAGAACTTTCGTCATGTCTTTCTCCTGAATCCTTCCTTGCGCGTCAGAGCCGCGGCCAGTTCATCAACATGCCGCCGTAGGTGAGGCCGGCGCCAAAACCGACAAGCACGATCTTCATGCCGTCCCTGAGATCGCCCTTGCGGATCGCTTCGTCGATCGCCACGGGGATGGACGCCGCCGACGTGTTGCCGGTCGTCTCGATGTTCATGTAGAATTTCGAAAGCGCGAGATCCATGCGACGCGAGACGGCGTCGATGATCCTTCCGTTCGCCTGATGCGCGAAAATGCGATCGAGCTCCACGGGCGTGATGCCCGCCTGCACGCAAAGCTGCATGATCACGGCGTCCATCGTGCGCACCGCGAAATTGAACACGGGACGGCCCTGAAGCGTCATGTGCGGAATCGGAACCTGACCGGGCGCCGGCGCAATGCGCGTGCCGCCTTCGCGGGAGATGAACGCAAAGCCGGAACCGTCGGCCCCCAGCACCGAAAGCGTCTTCACCTTGTCGCCCGTGCCGTCGTCGCCCAGCACCACGGCGCCCGCACCGTCGCCGAACAAAATGCAACTGGCGCGGTCGTGCCAGTCCACCACGCGCGTGAGCGTTTCCGCGCCGACCACAAGAGCCTTCTTTTCCGGATGGAGCGTGGCCCAACCGCGCGCTTGCTCAAGCGCGTAGATGAAGCCCGCGCACGCGGCCTGCAAATCGTAGGCGCCGCACTCCTTGAGCCCGAGCGCATTCTGCACGAGACATGCCGTGGAAGGAAACGTGTTGTAGTCGGGCGTGGATGTCGCCACGATAACAAGCCCGATTTCGGAAGCGTCCAAGCCGGACGCTTCGATGGCCGCACGGCCCGCCTTCGCGGCCATCGTGGACGTGCAATCGTCGGCTTCGGCGACATGGCGTGCATGGATGCCCGTATGGGTGTAGATCCATTCGTCGGACGTGTCCAAAGACTGCGCGAGATCGTCATTCGTCACCACTTTTGGCGGCAAATAACTTCCTGTACCGAATATGCGCAAAGCCATCTAAACAACTTCTCCAATAAATGGCGCCCATTCTAATGTATTTCACCTTTTTCCGCAAGCGAAAAGGTAAGTTTTTAGCTATTAGCTCCGGCCTTTCCGCTTTTGTGTTATACTACCGCGCATGAACACGAAACTCATTGCCGGCATTTTCTCCGCGGCGACGATTCTCTGCGGCTGCGCCTCGTCCGCCCCTTCCAGCGTCCGCGCCATCGAGGGCTTTTACAAGCACACGGGCGGCAAAGACGCCACGCTCTTCAAATGCGGCGTCGACGGCGGAAAATTCTTCTTCACCTTCGACGTGACGGACGAACACGTCTGCGGCGCCCCGGAAATCAAACATCCGCTGGACATCGCCAATGGCGACCGCGTGGAGGTCTACTTCGTGCCGGACAAGGACATGAAGAACGGCTACCGCTGCGCGGAAATCGACTGCACCGGCCGCGTTCTGAGCTACAATGTTAGCCCCGCGAAGGCGGACGGATCGAAGGACTACGACTGGTTCTGGAAGTTCAAGACGCTGAAGACGGATGTGAAGCGGACACCGCAGGGCTACCGGGTCGGCGGCACGGTGGACGTCGCCGAGATCGAGTCCTTCGGCGTCAACGTGCACGATTTCTATCTGGGCGTGTTCCGGGCAGACTTGAGCGCGCCGTGCAAACTCGCCGCTTGGTGCTCCGCCGTGGAACCGAAGGGACCGCCGAATTTCCACCAGCCGGCGATGATGTTCCGCGTCCAGGGCCTGTAACCCGACGATTATCGCGATCGGAACCAGAAGGACGTGGGCTTGGAAAGGCCGCGTCCTTCCATGAAATTGTAGAGCGCCAGCTTGAGTCCTTTGCCGATGCGGTCCCAGTCGGGCGCGTTCGGCTCCCGGAACGGAATCTCGTTCAGCGCAAAACGCGGCTTCTTCGGCGCGCGTTTCCAGTCCGGCACCACGATGCCGAATTTCGCGGGGTCGCGCGACACGGGCGAATGCACGGTGAGCGCGAAGCGGTGGAAGAATGCGCTCTGTACCAATCCCGCGCGGAAGAGATCGCGCACCCAGCCGAGCGCGCCGCGCGCTTCGCGTTCCGTCTCGGTGGGGAACGCGTACATGAGATACGCATGCACCATGATCCCGGCGTCCGCGAACGCCACCAGCGCGGCGCGCGCGCTCTTGCGCGTGACGCCCTTGTTCATCAGCTTGAGCAGGCGGTCGTTCGCGCACTCGAGTCCGCCCGACACGGCGATGCAGCCCGCGCGCGCCATGAGCCGCGCCAAGGCCGGCGTGAACGCGGCGTCGAAGCGCACGTTGCCCCACCAGGTGCACTTGAATTTGCGGCGGATGATTTCGCGCGCCAGATTCGCCACCAGCGCGGGCGGCATCGCCTCGTCCGTGAAATGGAAACTCGCCTCACCTGTTTCACGCGCCAGCGCCTCGAGCGCGTCCGCCACCGTTTCCGCGCGCGGCATCTGGAAACACTTCACATATTCGAGATTGACATCGCAGAACGCGCACTTGTGCCAATAGCAGCCGCGCGCGAGCTGAACCTTGAGCCAACGCCCCGTGGACCACAACCGGTGCATCGGATTCGCACTCTCGGGAAGGTCGAGGTATTGCGAAAGATCGAGCCCGCGATAGCTGGGTTTCACGAACGGGGGAACGGCATGAAGCGGCGAGGACGCCGCTTCTCCCGAGAGGACGCCCCACGCGGCGAGCTGCTTGAGCATGGGGCCGTAGCCCTCGTCGAAGAGGATTGCGTCGAAATAACGGTACGGACGTTTGTCCGTCATGTCGCGCAGTTCCGTGTTCACATAACCGCCGCCGAGGACGATGCGCGCTTCGGGATGGCGCTTGCGGATCGTCTCCGCGATGCGGAACGCGCCCAAAAGCGTGCCGGGAAACGGACATGTGACGCCGAAGACGGGCAGCGCCCGGCGGCGGCGTTCCGACGACGCCATCAGCTCGTCGAGGAGCGCGTTCACGCGGGCTTCGAGGAGACGGTCGATCGGCGAGTGCCGGCGCAGGCGCTTCAGGAGCACGCCGAAGTCCGGCAGCGACGCGCACAGACTTTCCGCGTAGCGCGAGAAGCCGAATTCGGGATCGACCTCGTCGCGGATGCGCAACGCCAGGGCGTCCACGTACTGCGCGACCTCTTCCTTCGCCTCCGGCGGCAGATGGCGGTTCTGGAGTATCTCGATCGCCTCGTCGGTAAAATCGTCGCCATATGCGCGGAGCGCATCGAGCGCGACTTCCAAACTCAAGTCGCGCTGCCATGTGGAAACGCCGTGCCGCTCGAGCCAGCCCGTGAGCGCGGGCGTGGCCGAATACGGCGTGTTGAGCTGCACGAACGGCGGCGTGAGGAGTACGACGTCCGGCGCGGTCATGCCGTCTTCCCTTCGATCACGAGCGACGCGAGCGCCATGCCGAACGCGGCGGTGACAGGCATGACGGATCCGCGCACCGGCAGATTCCGCGGCGCCTCCAGCGAGTGGACGCACAGGAATTTCGGCGCGGGACCGAGGCCGTCCTTCTTGAACCGTTGTCTGAGCGCGCGGGCGAGGCCGTCGCCCGCGACTTTCGCAAAGGGTGAAACGCGCACCAATGTGGGATCCGTGCGCAGCGCGGCGCCCATCGACGAATGCACGGCAACGCCCGCGGCGGCCGCGGCGCGGACGAGCGCCGTTTTTTCGGCGACCGAATCGATGGCGTCGACGACGCAGTCGAACGCGGCGAGATCGAGGCCTTCGACGCCGCCGAGCGTCCAACGCGCGGCGATCGCCGTCACATCGGCGTCCGGGCGCACCTGGAGCAGGCGCTCCTTGAGCGCATCGACCTTCTTGCGGCCAACGGTGGCCGCCGTGGCGGGCAGCTGACGGTTCACGTTCGAAATCTGCACCACGTCGTCGTCGACGATCGTGAGATGGTTCAACCCCGTGCGGACGAGCGCCTCGGCGCACCAGCTTCCGACACCCCCCACGCCCACCAGGAGCACGCGGAGGCGCGCAAGGCGCGCCATCGCGTCTTCGCCCAGCAACGCCGCGCTGCGCTCGAGTTCGGGCCGCACGTTCAATCCTCGGCTTTCGCGTAACGAAGCAGTTCCTCGAACCGGCCGATGCGCTGCGTGCAGCGGCGGTCGTTCAACCGGCCGAACCCATAGCTGCAGAACGCCGACTTGACGCCCGCGTTCTCCGCACAGGCGAGATCGGTCCAGTTGTCCCCCACCATCCAGTCGCGGGACGAGAGCCGGTGGCCGCCCAGTCGGTTCGCCGCCCAGCGCAGCGGCAGATCGGACGGCTTCATTTCGGGACAGTCGTCGCCGCCGATCACGGCATCGCGAAAATAGCGGGAAAGGCCGAAGTGGTCCAGCAGGATCCGCGTCATGTCGCCGGGCTTGTTCGTGACGACGCCCAGTTTCCAGCCGCGGTCCGCGAGTTCCGCGAGCGTGCGCATGACGCCCGGGTAGAGCGTCGTGGTGTCCAGCAGATGCGCGCGGTAGTTCTTCATGTGGAGCGGCAGCAGCTCCTCCACGCGGTCCGCCGCTTCGGGTATCGCCGTGGCCATCAGATAGCGCACGCCGTTTCCGATGGCCGGAATCACGCTTTCGAGCGGAACTTCCGCGAGGCCGAGTTCCTTGCGCGTGGCGTTCACGGCAAGCGCGAGATCCGTTTTGGAATCCACGAGCGTGCCGTCGACGTCGAAGAACATCGCATTCATGGCGATCACCGGATCTTCACGAAGAGTACGAACAGGAGCGGCATGAGAAACGCCTGGAGCAGGACGAAACGCATGAGCACCTGCGCGTTCGACCACTTGAGCTGGCGCTTGCAGTGGTCATGCAGCGGAAACCGCACGCCGTGCAGGAACTTCACCAGGCCGCTTTCCCGCTCGGCGAGTTCGGGCGGCAACGTGCTGGGCGGACGCACTTCGAGACCGCACTTGCGCAACAATCGGAGCAGCACGAGCTTGCCCAGACCCGCGCCGCCGTTCACGAGCACGACGGGCGCGAGCGCGAAAACGAGAAACGGATTTCCCGTGACGAGCACGCCGCAGCCGACGATCATGCCCAGGAAACGGCTTCCCGCGTCGCCCATCAGCACCTTGGAAGGCTCCGCGTTCCACCAGAGGTATCCCGCCACGCCGCCGCCCACCGTCATGAGCAGAATCGCCCAGCGCGCGGCCGTGGCGTGGAACGGCACGTTGAGGTATTTGGCCACGGGCGCGTAACCGACCACGAGATACAGGAACATGGCCATCACGATCAGCGTGATCAGCGTGAGCGAACCGGCGAGTCCGTCGACGCCGTCGGAACAGTTGGTGGCGTTCATCGTGAACCACAGCAGAAACGCCGCGGCCGGCACGTACAGATACCACGGCACGACCCAGACGAACTTCACGAACGGAAACCAGATTTCGCTCCCGTGTCCGGCCCACAGGAAAAACGCGGCGCCCAGCGAAACGACGACGTCAAGAAGCCCTTTCTTGAGCTGTCCCCAAGGGACTTCCGCGGCGTCGTCCAGAAACCCGACCGTCATCGCGCCGTAAAGGAACAGCAGTACGCCCAAATCCGGAATGGACAGGGGAAGCGCCAACAGAATCGCCGGAAGCACGGCAAACGTCACGAGGAATCCGCCGCCCGTGGGCTTTCCGGCGCTCGTCATGCCGTCCTTGCCGAGAATCGCCTTGCCGTGGTCGTGCGGCAGCAGATGCCACAATTTCGGCAACAGCGTCCAGACGCAAAAGGCCGCCATGAGCGTGCCGAGCGCGAGCAGCATCGCATGCGACCGCAGAAGACGAAACGGTCCCCAATAGGATTCGAGCGCGTAAGAAAGCCAGTACAACATAGTTTGAAGTTTGGAGTTTAGAGTTTGGAGTCTATGTCTGGCCGGGGGTCGGGGAAGACATAAAAAGTGGTGATGCGGGGGCGGAGCGCCAGCGCCGCCTTGAGAACGGACAGGGGCGTGTCGGCGGGCGCGTAAAGAAACGCCACGGCGATCTTCGACGCCTGCTGGCCGCCCTTCTTCATGAGCGCGGGCACGTCGGACCAATCCGAAAACGCCGTCTCGTGCGGAACGAGCACGGGCTCGTCGCCGTCGCCGCTCCAGTCCTCGTCGATCAGCGTGAAGGTCTTCTTCCACGAACCGTCCGCCGCGCGCGCGAAACGGATTTCGAACGGCTGGAAGATGCGGCCGGCGCGCACGCGCCACTTCTCTTCGGGCAGAAACGCGCCATAGTAGAATTCGCCGTCCGCAAAACCGTTCATCTTCACGGCGGAGCCGTCCAGCAGCTTGAACGCACGGGCGCAGTCCGTCGCACGCGCCAATGTCACGTCGTTCGAAAACGCGACCTGCACGTAGGCGTCCCGCCCGGCACACGATGCGCGGAGCGCGGCGATTTCGGCAGCAAGATCCGATCGAACGCCGATCGTCACGACGCGTTCAAGAACGCGCGGCTCGGCGCGCCAGGAAAGCTCGAGTTCGAACAACGTTCCTTTCGGCCACGCCTCCTTCGGCCGGAACCTGCCATACACGACAGACTGCTCGTGGCGTCCGTCGAGCTGCAGCAACGATTCGTTGTGCGAATACGTCGAGAAGAACGAGAAGCCGCGCGCGGCGTCCAGACCGCCCGCGTACAAAAGCGGCGTCTTGGACAACGGCGCCAAACCGTCCGCCCGAAGATCCTCGAGCACGTCGGCGAACGCCACGGCGTTCGTCTCGCCGACGCGGCGGACGGACAGCGACACGGGCTCGCCTTGGGGCCAAAGGCGCACGGCGCGTTCGCTCACGGGGCGACCACGCGGCAGTCCCGCTTTTTCGAGCGCCGCCGCCAGTTCGGCGACGTCGGCCGCCAACACGAAGAGCGACTCGTAGGCGCGGTCGGACGCAGGGTCGATGGCCAGGAATTCAACCGTCTCGTCGCGTTTGAGTCCCGTGGCCTCGGCAAGCACCACGGCCGTGCGGCGGGCGGCGTCCACGCGAAAACCCGTGGGCGCGCCATGCGCGGCCTTCCACTGCGCGACGCCGTTGGTGTTCGCGCTGCGCCATTCGCCGACGGCGGGCTCGGCCAACACGGAGAAACTGAACAAAGCCGCACATGAAGCGGCGAGGGCGCCGCTTCTCCTGAGAGGACCAACAAAAGCGGCGAGGGGGCCGCTTCTCCTGAGAGGACCGACAAAAGCGGCGAGGGCGCCGCTTCTCCTGACAGGGCTTGACGACGTCGTGCGCATGGATCAGCCCTCCAGACGGAAGAGTTCGCTTTGCCAGCCGGCGGCGCGGGCGCCTTCGACGTTGGCGGCGTTGTCGTCGAGGAAAAGGAGTCCGCAAGGCGGCAGCCCCATGCGGGATGCCGCGATGTCGAAGATCATCTTGTCGGGCTTGCCGATCAATTCGAGTCCGCTCACCACCTCGGCGTCGGCCAGCGCGCGGAAATCCGCGGCGTTCTCGACATAGCGGTTGCGGTAGAATTCCTCATGCATGTTCGTGAGGATGCCGAGCTTCTTGCCGTCGGCCTTGAGCACGCGCATGAATTCGAGCGCTTCGGGCACGAGGTTTTGCCAGCCGCGCTGCTCGACGTCCACCAGCAGATCGCGCGTCGACGCCGCCAACGGCACGCCCGCGTCGGCGAAGATGCGGTCGAACATTTCGGCGTCCGTCAGATCGCCCACGTCATAGGCGCGGCGCCACCGCGCGAAACCGGCCGAAAGCCCGGCGCGCGAAAGGCCGGCGGCCTCGACGAGTCCGTACAACGACCAATCGTCGCCCGGCGCGCGCGCCAGCACGCCGCCGTAGTCGAACACCACGCCCTGGACCGACGCGGCGCGTTGCCGCCAATTCTCCCAGAACGCGGTCATGTCAGAACGCGTGTTCGCCGGCGGCGAACGATTTCACGGCCGTTTTCGATCCGTCCGGCGAAATCACCGTGAGCGTGAACGGACGATCCGTCTTCACCGTTCCGGAGAAGGTCTTGGCGTCCTTCACGTCGCACACGAGCGTGATCGAACCGCCGTTGAACGGCAGATCCGAAACGCCCTGGCGGCCGAGTTCGGAAAGGTTCCAGACGACCGTGCCTTCAAGCGCGTTCACGTCGAGGCCCAGCACGTCCTCGACGAGCATCACGAACGGCCCGAGGCCGCCCCAGCCGACGAAATCGCGACGGCACTGCTCGCCGAGCTTGGCGGTGGACGGGGCCGCGTTGTCCGGGCTGTAGCATTCCCAAATGGAATCGTAGTCCTTCGTGCCGATGAGCTCGGCCATGCAGGTGAGGTGCTTCTTGGCGATGTCGCGGGCCAGCGCGCGGTGACCGCGCGCGCGCAGCCCGTTCACGATCATGTAGTTCGTGGGCGGCCACACGCCGCCGAGCCAATACCCGCCCTTGGGGTCGTAGTTGGGGTCGTCGCGGGAAAGCGTCGGCACCGGATGGCGGGCTCCGAACGTGGCGGGATTCGTCATGTGGGCGGCGAGCTTCGCGACCTGCGCGTCGCTGGCGACGCCCGAAACGATCGCCCAGAAGGCGGCGGCGGTCTTCACCGCGAGCTTGTTGTTCGTTTCGACGTAGACGTCGTGGTAGAAGCCCGTCTTTTCGCACCACATGAGCTTGTTGATCTTCTGCGCGAGCGCGTCCGCCTCGGCGCGCCATTTCGGCGCGTCGGCCTTCTTGCCGATCGTTTCGGCGATGTCGGCGAGACACCTGGCCGCCAGAACCTGCTGACAGCAGAGGTCGACGAAACACACGTCGCTGCCCTTGAGGTCTTCGGCGAAGTAGCCGGAGCGCGGCGAATTGTCCATGCCGCAGGAACCGGTGTCCTCGAACCAGTAGAGCCCGTTGCACGCGCGCGTGCGGTGCGCCTTGGTCCACTTCCACAGACGCGACGACACGTCGTACGCCTTCGCGAGGCGCGACTTGTCGCCCGTGCGGCGGGCGTACAGCCACTCGACCCAGGCGTAGAGCGGCGGATTGATGCGCCCTTCCCACGCGGGCTTGCGCGTCTCGTACACGTAGGCCATCGAGACGAATCCGTCCGGCGACTGCATCTTGTAGAGGTTGTTCAGGTTTCCGAGCCCGTTCAGGTTCTCGGGCGTGTAGCCGGCGTAGAGCGCCATAAGGCAGGAGTCCCACTGCCAGATGATGCCGGCCTTGGGCATGCACACGATCTGGCGATCCCAATCGCCGCCGAGTTCTTCCATGTGGTTGCGGGCGTAGCCGAGCGCGCGTTCGCGCAGCGCGACCCACTCGGGGTGCGAATCGAGCGTGATGCGCACATCGTGCGCGCCGGGAGAGCGCGTCTCCGCGCCAAAGACGGCGGCCGTCATGGCCGCGGCGGCTGCCGCCAGAACGAACTTCATGCGTTTGACCTCCATGCTGACAACTTCAAACTTCAAACCTGAACGGCCGCGGCGGCGATTTTCGCGACGAGGGCGTCCTTGCCCGCCTTGAACTCGGCGGATCCGAACGCCTTGTCGTTCCAGTCGATGAACGCCTGCTGGAGATCCATGAAGAATTTGCGGACATCCGCCTTTTCGCCAAAGGCGTAATCGGCGTCCAGCGCCTTCTCGACGACCTCGAACATCTCCTTCTGGCGGGCGACGGGCGTCGTCGCGTCCGCATCGGAAAACGCGTTCTGCTGCAGATAGACGGC
>DCIH01000109.1:0-397 GCA_002317575.1 Verrucomicrobia bacterium UBA1731
GGGCGAATGTTGAATGGATGAGGGTTGAATGGTAAGAGGAAGCTTTCAGCTTGGAGCTGTTGGCTTTTAGGGGCGTCCGTCCCGAACTGCGGATTGGCGTACTGGCGCCGGAACCGTAGAGCAGTTCGTCCCGAACTGCGGATTGGCGTACACAAGGGGGTGACGCCGCGCGGGTCCTTGCGGCCGGCTCGGCCGTCGCCTCCGGAGACCTGCCCACCGCTTCGCTTCGGCGCATCCCGCCGGCGTCACCAATAGCGTTATTGGCGCGAACTTTGAAGCGGCTGGAAGCCGCTTCCCCGGGATGCGGAGCCATGGGGGATGATGGCGTTATTGGCGCGAATTTCGAAGCGGCGGGGCGCCGCTTCTCCTGTGAGGGGCCGCGTGCGCAGTTCGGGAC
>DCIH01000109.1:476-7951 GCA_002317575.1 Verrucomicrobia bacterium UBA1731
CGTGCGCAGTTCGGGACGAACTGCTTTACTGTTGGAGACCGGCGTTCGGACGCGTTTTCGTCCACACGTCGCAGGACGGGTAGCCGTGCGTGAAGAAGAATGCGGCAAGTGCTTGCTTCGCGCGACTGAAGGGACTCTTGGGCATTTCCACGTGGGCGGTTTTGCAGAATCCGCGCCTTTCCAGTTCCTCGAGTTGTGTTGCCGTTGGTGGTTTGAGCGCATTGCCCGCGATGACCACGGCGTCGATACGGTCAATTAGATTGGCCGTTTCGTTTGGTTCGAACAGGAGTGTCCGGTCATCGTATGTGAACATCTTCCAATTGAAGGTTCGCCCCACGTAGTACAGTTCATGGTCGTGGTCGTAGACGTAAACGGATGGCGACTCGCCGGGAATCTTGCCGCGCATTTTTTCGGTCAGCTCGGCGAGCGTGTTGGCGGCTGGAAGGGCTGCATAGGTGAGCGTCACGAGCGAAACGCCGACGCCAAAAGAGAGCGCGCCGGCGGCGTACAGGCGTGGCAGGCGTCGGGAGGCGCCGGTGGCCAGAAAGCGGTCTGCCGCAGCGGCTGCAAGCAGGAAGAGGTACGGCATCACGTAAACCATGCGCATGTGGTAGACGCGGGTTGCGAGCACGAAAGCGCAGGTCAACAGAAACGTCGCCGTTTGCAGCTTGTGTCGGCGTGCGGAACAAGCGCCAAGTAGGGCCGCACCCCAGACGAACGGCGAGCGCAAAACGATTTTGACGAACTGGCTGCCGTCCCGAAGATAAACATCGATACCTTTGCCGCTCATCGTCTTCGCGTTCGCGAACTCGCTGCGGTTCAGGTATTGGTCGACAATTTCCGTCAAATGCGGATAAAGCGGGATGAGCCAGATTGCCGCCGCGCACAATCCGCCGCCGATGCCGCCCGCCGCAGTCGTCAAAAACGCGCGTGCGCGGTTTTTGTCGCACGAGAAGGCGTTTTGGAGCGCTTCCGCCAGAAACACGGGCGCCAACACGAATGACGTGATCCAGAAAAAGATGCTGGTGCCGAAAAGCGCGCCGGCGAAGAAAGACGGCCAAAAAGCATTGGGTTTGCGCGCCATGAGCGCCAAAGCGGCAAACGACAAGCACAGACACCACAAATCGGGCCGATACCAATGCGCGCAAACGGTGGCACTGGGGTCCAGCGCAAAAAGAGACCCGACGAGCAGCGAGGCGGCAACGGAGAAACGTTTTGCGCGCAGCCAGGCGAAGAGGGCAAGCGCCGCGCACGGCAGGGATGCCAGCATCGTGATGCGCGGTGCGACGTGTGAGTGGAATATTCTGAAGCAGGTTTCCATCAGCGTTCCGGCCAGATAATGGAAGTAGGGGGCCGGAGGATGAAATGCTCCGTCATCGGCGGTGTACAAGTTTACCGACCAGGTCGGGAATTTGTCGTAAAAGCAGAAACGCCCCATGTCCAGAATTTCGATTTCGTCGTACATGGTTTGGGGATAATCCGCTACCGTGAACAAATGCGCAACAAAAGTTCCGCCTGCGACGCAGATGAGCGTGGCGAACGGGTGGTTGAGCATGAGACGCTGGATTTTGCCGAACATGGAAGTCACTCGAAATTGACGCGCTCTTCTTCGATCACGAGCGGCTTGTTTTTGACCTGGGTCCAGATGGCGCCGACGTATTCGCCGATGATGCCGATGAAGATGAGCTGCACGGAGGCGAAGAAGAAGAGTCCGATCGCCACGGGCGCGACGCCCACGCTGAACGAATCCCAGTAGACGAGCTTGTAGACGAGGTAGACGAGCGCGGCGAGGAGCGAGAGAGCCGCGAGCACGAAGCCCGCGAGCGCCGCCAGACGGAGCGGCATCTTCGTGTGGTTCACGAAGCCGATCATGGCGAGGTCGTAGAGCGTGAAGAGGTTGTTGTGCGTGCGGCCGTGGAGTCGCGCCTGCTGTTCGTAGGGGATTTCCACGCGCGTGAAGCCAACTTCGGCGATGAGGCCGCGCAGGTACGGGTAGGGTTCGTGGAATTGGCGCAGGGCGTCGATCACGCAGCGGTCGTAGAGGCCGAAGCCCGTGAAGTTTTCGATCTGCGGCGTGTCGGAGAACGCCTTGATGAGCTTGTAGTAGCAGCGGCGCACTAGGAACATGAGCGGGTTTTCCTTGCTCTTGGGTTTGACGCCGCAGACGATCTTCGCCCCGTTTTCCCAGGCGCGGATGAAGTCGGCGATGAGTTCGGGCGATTCCTGGAGATCAGCGCACAGGCATACCACGGCGTCGCCGGAGGCCGTGAGCAGGGCGTTGTAGGGCGAGCGGATGTGGCCGAAGTTGGCGGAATTGAAAATGGCCTTCACATGCTTGTCGGCGGCGCAGATCCGGCGGATCACGGCGCGCGTGTCGTCCGTGGATTTGTTGTCCTCCCACAGGATCTCGTACTCGTATTGCGGGAACGACGCCATCACGGCCGTGACGCGGCGGTGCAATTCGGGCAGGTTCTCCTCTTCGTTGTAGCACGGGGAGACGATGCTGATTTTCTTCATGGCTTTGCCTTTCGGAAGGAGTAGAGCTTGTGCGCCCAGTAGGAAAGCACGGTGAGGGCGACGAGCGTGACGAACTGCACCAGATAGGCGTTGTATTTGAGGTGCGTGACGAAGCAGGCGATGATGGCGAGGTTGAGGAAGAACTGCGCGCCGTAGACCACGTAGAAGCGCAGGTACTCGCGCCACCAGCAGCCGTGGGACCGGTAGGTCACGAAGCGGTGGGTGAGGAAGGATTCGGTGATGCCGAGCACGGTCGCGGCCGTGCAGATGAGCCAGTCCGGCCAGCGGCCCGCCAAGAGCCAATAGAAAAGCGCGAACGCGCCGTAGCCGAAGGCGAAGTTGAACCCGCCCACCACGAGAAACCGGGCGGGTGCCGATTCCCGCCAAACGCGCATGAGCGATGATGTTCCCTTGAAAATCACGCGGGGAAGTATAGCACAGATGGAAGTTGAAAGGTTGAAAGGTTGAAAGGTTGGAGCGGGTCGGAGGGTTGAATGGTTGACTCACCTCTGTGAGGGGCCGCGCGGGGAACGCCTCTGAAGCGGCGAGGGCGCCGCTTCTCCTGTGAGTGGCCGCGTACGCTATGCTCCCACCTTTAACCTTCAACTGTGATATAATGCGTGCATGAATTTTGACATTTATCGGGGAAAGCGCGTGCTGGTGACCGGGCACACGGGATTCAAGGGTTCGTGGCTCGCGATTTGGCTGCACCAGTTGGGTGCGAAGGTGTACGGCTATTCGCTGCCGCCGCCCACCAAGCCGAGCAACTACGCGCTGGCGGGCGTCAAGGCGCTGCTCGCGGGCGAGGTGATCGGCGATGTGTGCGACCGGAAGCGGCTCGCCGCCGCCGTCAGGCGCTGGAAGCCCGACATCGTGTTCCACCTCGCGGCGCAGCCGCTCGTGCGCTTGAGCTACCAGGAACCGTATGCGACGTTCGAGGCGAACGTGCTGGGCACCGCGAGCGTGCTCGATGCGGTGCGGGCGGGGGACGCGGGCGGCGGGCGCGGCGCGCCCGCCCTACCAGCGCTCGGGGCCTCGTGTAGGGCGGGGGTTGGTGGAAAGACGGCGGTGGTTTGCATCACCACGGACAAATGCTACGAAAACAAGGAGCAGGCGAAGGGGTATCGCGAGACGGATCCTTTCGGCGGTTACGATCCGTATTCCGCGTCCAAGGGCGCGGCGGAGATTCTGATCGCGTCCTACCGCCGCAGCTTCGGCATGAATCTCGCCTCCGTGCGGGCCGGCAACGTGATCGGCGGGGGCGACTGGGCCAAGGACCGCATCATCCCCGATATGGTGAAGGCGCTCAAGAAGGGCCAGAAGCCGGGCGTGCGCAACCCGAAGGCGGTGCGTCCGTGGCAGCACGTTCTGGAGCCGCTTTCCGGGTATCTCGCGCTGGGCGCGAAGATGCTCGCCGAGCCGTGCAGCGCGACGTGGTGTTCGGGCTGGAATTTCGGTCCCGAACGGACGGGCGAGGACGACGTGGGGCACGTGGCCGATCTCGTGGCGCGCGCGTGGGGCGACGGCGCGGCGTGGGAATTCACGGGCGATCCGAAGGCCGTTCACGAGGCGAACTTGCTGCGGCTCGACATCGCGAAGGCGAAGAAGACGCTCGGGTGGAAGCCGCGCTGGTCCCTCGAGGACGCTATCGCGCACACGATCGGCTGGTACAAGCGCGCCACGCGCAAGAACGCGCGCGCGCTGTGTCTCGCGGACATCGGGGCGTATGAAGGGGTTAGAAGTTAGGGGTTAGGCGTTAGGGGCTTGGGGTGAAATGATGACAGCGGAAGAGTTGAAGGCGGAGATTTTGGCGAAAACGGCGGAATACTACCGGATGGTGGAGGCGCCGAAACAAGCGGCGGCGTTCGAGCCCGGCAAGAGCCGCGTCAATTACGCGGGACGCGTGTTCGACGAGAAGGAGATGGTGAATCTCGTCGATTCCGCGCTCGAGTTCTGGCTCACATACGGGCGCTGGTCGCGCCAGTTCGAGGAGGGGCTCGCGAAGTATTTGGGCACGCGGTTTTGTCTTTTGGTCAATTCGGGCTCGTCCGCGAACCTCCTGGCGTTCGCGACGCTCACCTCGCCGCTGTTGGGCGCGCGCCGCGTGAACCGCGGGGACGAGGTGATCACCGTCGCGGCGGGGTTCCCCACCACGGTCGCGCCCGTGGTCCAGTACGGCGCGGTGCCCGTGTTCGTGGACGTGGAACTTGAGACCGCGAACGTGGACGCCGCGCAGCTTGAGGCGGCGTGGTCGCCGCGCACGAAGGCGGTGATGCTCGCGCACACGCTCGGCAATCCCTTCAACGTGAAGGCCGTGAAGGCGTTCTGCGAAAAGCACGGTCTGTGGCTCGTCGAGGACAACTGCGACGCGCTCGGTTCCAAGTACGACGGCAAGTTCACGGGCACGTGGGGCGACATCGGAACATCCAGCTTCTATCCGCCGCACCACATGACGATGGGCGAAGGCGGCGCGGTGTACACCGCGGATCCGCTGCTGCACAAGATCGCGCTGTCGATCCGCGACTGGGGCCGCGACTGCTGGTGTCCGTCGGGCAAGGACAACACCTGCGGCTGCCGGTTCACGAAGCAGTTCGGGAAGCTGCCCGTGGGGTACGACCACAAGTATGTTTATTCGCACTTCGGCTACAACCTCAAGGCCACGGACATGCAGGCGGCGGTCGGTTGCGCGCAGCTCGAGAAGTTTCCCGGGTTCGTGGAAAAGCGCAAGGCGAACTACGCGCGGCTTTACGAAGGGCTCAAGGATCTGCCGCAGCTTTCGGTGTTCCGTCCGTACCCGGAATCGGACCCGAGCTGGTTCGGTTTTCTGATGACCGTGTCGAAGGACGCGGGCTTCACGCGCAACGATCTCGGCAAGCACCTCGAAGCGCGCAATGTGCAGACGCGCAACCTGTTCGCGGGCAATGTCACGAAGCATCCGTGCTTCGCGGATCTCGCGGAAGGGCGCGACTACCGCGTGGCGACGCCGCTCGTCAATACGGACGTGATCATGAACGACGCGCTGTGGATCGGGCTTTATCCCGGCATGGGAGACGCGAAGCTCGACTACATGCTCCAATGCGTGCGCGATATGTGCGGGATGTGAGCTGAAAGTTGAAGGGCGAGGGAAAGCTTTCAGCTTAGAGCTATTAGCTTTTAGGGGGCGTCCGAACTGCGGATTGGCGTACACAAGGGGGGTGACGCCGCGCGGGTCCTTGCGGCCGGCTCGGCCGTCGCCTCCGGCGACCTGCCCTCCGCTTCGCTTCGGCGCATCCCGCCGGCGTCACCAATAGCGTTATTGGCGCGAACTTGGTGGCGTCGGCGGAGCGACGCCACCCCCTGGCTGCGGAGCCATGGGGGATGATGGCGTTATTGGCGCGAACATGGTGGCGGCAAAACAAATTCCCAAACATCGGCAATTTCTGAATTTTGCCGATGTTTGCGCAACTTCTGCTCAAAGTCCAATCCCAGAAGTCGCTCAACGAATCGTGAGAATGTAATCTAGAATTGACTTGGTCGCAACTGCCGGGGCGACATTCAGCCAAGCAAACTTCTTGTTGCAAAGCTGCCGCTTGAAAGTTGCGTCTTCAAACACCTCGGAGAGGCGGTCGACAATCGCCTTCGGAGTTCGCTCGCGCATTTTCTTGTCCCGATAGACATAAAGATCAAAATACTCCCTCAGAGTGGCACGTTTCATCTTGCCAATCAGATAGTACATGTCAAAGACGTCTTTATATCGGCTGGAGAGTGTCCCCAGACGCAGGAAGCTCTTCATCTTTTCTGCGAAAATCTGCTCCTTCGAGTTCGCCAGGAGCTTGACGCTCTTCATGTCCGTGACAATGTCGAATTTGAAATCGCGCTGAACAACTTCCATCTTCGCATGAACGCCAAGATCAACCTTGGTGACGACCTTGTAACCTGCGCTATCCGTTATTTGCAGGAAGAGACGCTTCCCCCTGTACTCTTGCTGACGAAGGTCGATGATAGTGCCGCTGATTTTGATCGTGCAGTCCGAGTGTCTGTTGAGTTTGGCGACAAGCTTCTCTATGGCGGCATTGCTGAGCGAGTAATGGACAAAATCGGCATCCATGTCCATCGTGGCTCGGCGCACCTCTTTGGTGATGCCGCTCATCACGACGCCCCCTTTAATGGTAACGCTGTCCTTCATGCCAGAGGCCTTGATGGCGGTCAGCACCACGTCGTGCGCTATTTTCGCACGAGCCGATGCCCGCTTGTAGCCCAATGACATCAATTCCGCAACCTTGGTCTTGAAATCCATCAATACACCTCTTTTCTGATGGCTTCCATGATGGCGTTCTTCCTCGGGAGCTGTTTCAGATAATCATCGATTTTCGATCCATACAGCTCGTTGCGCATTTCGCGAAAGCTTCCGATGACTTCCCTGTAGAGATCGTAGGGCAGTTTCGTCCGAAACCGCATCGTCTCGATGAGAAGTCGTTCTTTGTCGTAGATTCGCAGATGCTCGTCAAGGATGTCCATCTCGGTTGCGCCAATCATCAGCGTGCCGCAGGGGACAAAACTTTGAACGACACGATCGTCGACAATCTTCGCGGACTTGCGATCCGTGGCAAGGTGATACTCGTCCGGAATCTCGTCGCTCATGTTGTAATAGTAATACGCGCTCTCCAGCGTCAGCACGGATGACGGATACTTCGCCAGCAGCACCTCGACTTCCGGCGCGTCCGCAGTGTCCGCGTAGATGCCGTCCTCAATGCGAAACAACTTACCGGCGTGAACAAGTTCGCCCACCCGGTACTTGGTTCCGTATTGTTCGGCCCATTTTCCTAACTTCGCCACCATTTTCCAAATGTCGGCAAAACGCACTTATTGCCGATGTTTCAAAAGTGTATCATAGTCCTTTGCCGCCCGTCAATGGTTCGATCAGTCCCGGTGAGAAAACAAAGTTGAAGGGGAAGGGCGAATGTTGAATGGATGAGGGT
>DCIH01000118.1 GCA_002317575.1 Verrucomicrobia bacterium UBA1731
GGACGGCAAGGTCGTCACGATCGTCCCCGTCGAGAAGTGACCGGTCGCAAGATCCGGTTCCGGAAGCCCTCCCGTGCAATGCGCGAGAGGGCTTTTTCGTTCTCCGCGTGCAAAATTTTCCTTGCGGTTTGCCATGAATTCGTATATCCTACGCTCCAAGTGGAGGCAAATAGATGAATAAAGTCTTGCATGTTCTCGTCTATCTCGTTCTGGTATTGGCGGGTGTGGCGCTCTTTTTCGAAATGAAGTTGTTCGACAAGCGCACGTTGCTCGGAGACCGCAACCGCATGATGGAGGATTACATCGTTCGCGTGGCGCGCACCGTCGAGAAGGCCGATCCGCAGAAGCCGATGTCCGTTCCCGAGGCGAAGAAGGACGTTTCGCCGATCGAGGCCAAGGAGGTCGAAACGGTCGAAACGGAAAACGTGCTCGACGAATACCCCGCGCAGCTCGAAGAGGCCAACCTCGAGACGTTCAACTGGGACGGCACCGAAACGCGCCTCCAGCTCCGCCAGCTCTACGCGGTGGATGCGGCCGGCGAAGTGATTCTCGACGCGGCCAACTACAACAAGCCGATGACCAAGGGCAAGGGCACGATGCAGGAACTTTTGGAGCAGTTGTTTGACCGCGCCAAGAATCAGCAGGCCAAGCTGAACACCACGCGTTCCGAACTGGTCGCGGCCCGCGAGAAGATCGAGAAGCTCGTCGCCGACTTTAACAAGCTCCCGCCCGAGATGCGTCAGGACAAGATCACGATCGAGCAGCTCAAGGCGAAAATCGCCCAGCTCGAGCAGGAGAAGGCGGCGCTCGAGGAGCAGGTCTCCAAGCTCAAGCAGCAGATCGAAGACCTCAACGCCGAAATCGCCTCGTTGAAGGACGAGGTCTCCGCCGCCAAGGACGAGACGGAAGCGGTCAAGGAAGATCTCGCCAAGTCCGAGAAGCTCGTCGAGCAGCTCAAGCGGCTCCTTCAGCAGCAGGCCCAGCAGCAGGCCGCCGCGGCCGCCGTCGGGTCCGGAAACGGCGGTGGCGGTGCCGCCGTCACCTCCCTCACGGCCGGCAAGAAGGGCGAAATCGTCGATGTCAACAACGAGCTCATGTTCTGCGTGGTCAAGTTCGACGAGGCCTCCATCAAGGAGCTGCTCGGTCCCGAGCGTCAGAATGCGATGGCGCAGCTCGAGCTCGGCATTCGCCGCAAGGGCCTCCAGGGTGGCGCCGGCGAGTTCGTCGGCAAGATCCGTCTGCGTCAGGCGGTGGCCGGCAAGAATTACGCGATTGCCGATGTGCTGGGCGATTGGCAGCAAACGCCGATCCAGAAAGGCGACAGTGTCTACGCTGAGTAAAGTCCTTCTGGCGGCGCTCGGTCTGGCGCTGCTCGCGGGCTGCATCGCCGATACGGCCGAGGATTCCGATCTGCCGTGGGCGAGCAACCAGGGCTGGGAAGGCATGGTTCCGTTCTCCACGATGAACCAGTATGATTGAGGGCGCATCCTTCATCTGCGAAACAGACGGCATCCGCTTGGATGCCGTTTTGTTTAACCGCTGCCCCACGTCGACGCGGGCGTTCTGCCGCGAGGCCGTCGAGTCCGGCGCCGTGTCGGTGAACGGGCGCGTCGTGCGCAAGAAGGGCGTCCGCCTCGCGGCGGGAGACCGCGTGTCGGTCGCGCGGCTGGACGAAGCATGCGACAACCGCGTATCGCCGAACGCGGCCGTCGCGGCGGAGCCGCTTTTCGAAGACGACGCGCTCCTGGCGTTTGACAAGCCCGCCGCCCTGCCCGTCCAGCCGCTCACGCGCGCCGAACGGGACACGCTCGCAAACGGCGTGGTGGCCCGTTGGCCGGCGTGCGCGGAGGCGTCGCCGGACGAGCCGCTCATGGCGGGCGCGCTGCATCGCCTGGACGCGGGAACCTCGGGCCTCGTTCTCTTCGCGAAGACGCCTGAAGCATATGCGAGTCTGCGCGCGCAGTTCGCCGCGCAGACGGTGAAGAAGACGTATTTGGCTCTGGTGGAAGGAAATGTCGAGCACGGCGGCGAGCTGGTGAACGACCTCATCCACATGCCGGGGCTTTCCTTCTGTAAGATGGTGGACCTCGAGCGCGCGCGCATCTGCGAGGCCGAGCGCCGCGAGGCGCGTCCCATGCGCGCCGTGACGCGCTTCGAACCGATTGCGCACGTGCGCGAGGGAAACGAGGACCGCACGCTTCTCGAGGTGACGATCTTCACGGGCGTGACGCACCAGATCCGCGCGCAGCTTTCGATTGCGGGCATGCCGATCGTGAACGACCGCACATACGGCGCGTTCGCCGTGGAGAACCAAGTCGGCCATTGTCTGCACGCGCTCGTTGCGTCGTTCGTTCATCCGGTCTCGGGTGAACCGTGCGAAATCCGCACGCGCGCGCCCGCATGGGCGCAGGCGTGAATCGTGAACATCCTGGATGTGCTATAATGGGCGCATGAAACACGCGTCTTTTGTTTTCGTCTGCGCCCTGGTTTTCGCCGGGACGCGTTCTTTTTCTTTTGCCGACCAGGTGCTCGAGGTGACGCCCGACGGTTTGACGCCGCAGCAGGCGCTGGCGAAGATCCGCGCCGCCAAGGCCGCCGGCGACAAGGGCGCTTGGACGGTGCGCGTCAAGGCGGGTACCTATCCGCTCGCGGAAACGCTCACATTCGGGCCCGAGGATTCCGGCACGCCCGAGGCGCCCGTCAAATGGATCGGCGAAGCCGGCAAAACGACCTTCGCCGGCGGCGAACCGATCACGGGCTGGCGGGACGACGGCGGCGGCGTGTGGTCCGCGGCGCTCCCCAAGGCGCCGGACGGCAAGCGCGCCTTCTTCGAGCAGCTCTGGGTGAACGGCCGCCGCGCGTCGCGCGCGCGATTGCCGGACAAGGGCTGGCTCAAGACGCAGGACATGACCTGCACGGAGGAGGCGGGAACTGTTCCCAAGAACGTCATCGAGAAGCTCGTGGTCGCGGATCCCGCCGCCGCGCCGCTCGCGAAGACGCCCGCGGACGAGCTCGGCTGGGCGCAGATGTGCCTCATCGACAAGTGGACCTTCGCGCGCCGCGTTCTGCGCGGCGTCGGCGCGGTCTCGAACGGCGTCGCGGTGACGACGCACGCGCCCGTCGCGTGGCCGAACTTCGCGCGCTGGAACAGCGGCAGCACCATCGTCGCGTTCGAAAACGTCCGCGCCGCGTTCGACGCGCCGGGCGAATGGTTCTACGACGCGAAGGCGGGGCGCGTGCTGTACCGTCCGCTCCCGGGCGAGGATATGGCGAAGGCGTTCGTGCTGGCGCCGAGCACGGGGCTCTCGCAGCTCGTGGCGTTCACGGGCGATCCCGAAAAGGAAAAGTATGTGCACGACATTTCGTTCGAAGGGCTGTCCTTCGAGGCGAGCGCGTCGAAGACGATCCTGACCGACGTCGTCCGCAAGGCGACGAACGGCGCGTACGTGCCGCCGACGTCGGGCCCGACGGAATCCTGGCAGTACCAGGCGGCGCAGTCCTCGGACGCCGCGATCACCTGCGAAGGCGCGCAGCGCGTCGGCTGGAAGAACTGCTTCGTGCGTCACACGGCGAACTACGCCTTCCGGTTCAACGACGGCTGCCAGCACGTCGAGATCGTGGACTGCACGCTCGAGGACCTCGGCGCGGGCGGCATTTGGATGGGCGCCCGCAAGAGCTATCCGCCGCCCGGCACGGGCGACAAGATGCAGCGCCGCGAGTACCTCACGACGGGACCGAAATCCGTGGCGCACAACCTCGTCTCGAACTGCACGATCCGCGCGGCGGGCACGTTCAACCCCGAAGGCACGGGCGTCGCGATCACGCACGCGTCCTTCTGTCGCGTGATCCACTGCGACATCCACGACATCATGTACACGGGCGTGTCCGTGGGCTGGGTGTGGGGCTGGGGCGGTTCCGTCGCACAGCACAACGAAATCGCCTACAATCGCATCTACGACCTGGGCAAGGACGAGATGAGCGACATGGGCGGCGTGTACACGCTGGGAACGAGCTTCGGCACGCGCGTGCACCACAACGTGATCCACGATGTGTGGTCCTACACCTACGGCGGCTGGGGCCTCTACACGGACGAAGGCAGCGAGGACGTGGTGATGGAACACAACCTCGTGTGGAACACGGAGGATGGCGGCTTCCACCAGCACTACGGCGTCGGCAACACGATCCGCAACAACATCTTCGCCTGGAACAAGTCCATCGGCGCGTTCCGCGCGAGCCGGGACAAGGTGAACGACGTGCCGTGCTCGGTGAACTTCGTGGGCAACGTCGTGCTCGTGGACGGTTCGCCGTTCATGGGGGGCGGTTGCGCGTCGGTGAAGGGCGTGTGGGCGAACAACGTGTGGTGGGACGTGCAGGGCAAGGCGACATTCGGCGGCACGAAGTGGTCTGACTGGCAAAAGCAGGACCGCGAGTGGAACAGCGTCTGCGCCGATCCGCTTTTCGTGGACGCGAAGGCGTTCGATTTCCGTCTGAAGCCCGAGTCCCCGGCGTTCACCCGCGGGTTCAAGGCCTGGGACTACGCCGAAGCCGGCGTGCGCGGCGCGCACGCCCTACCTGGGGGCGCGCACTGGTAGGGCGGCCGCGCCGCGGGCGCCGCTTCATGTCCCTGACGCCTGCCTCCATCTTGAAAAGGCCAGGTGCCTTTTCTTTGCGGCAGACCGAAAAACGCCAGAGAATTCCCTTATTGCAATTTGCGGGCGTTTGCGATAGAATTCGCGCCCATTTCTCACCAAAGGCGATTTTCAGATCACCGTTTGGTGTGGTTTTTTTTGTTCGCGCGCGCGAATTTCCAGTGC
>DCIH01000134.1:0-137 GCA_002317575.1 Verrucomicrobia bacterium UBA1731
AGAAGTGCACGGCGACGTACGGCGTGCCCACGATGTACATCGCGATGCTCGACCACCCGCTCTTCCCGAAGTTCGACTTCCGCTCGCTCCGCACCGGGATCATGAGCGGGAGCGCGTGCCCCGTCCACCGCATGCAG
>DCIH01000134.1:227-383 GCA_002317575.1 Verrucomicrobia bacterium UBA1731
CGATGACGCGCTACTTCGAGCCGTCCGTCGAGCGCAAGTGCCAGACGATCGGCCAGGCCCTCCCCGGCGTGGAAGTCGCGATCATCGACCCCGAGACGCACGACCTCGCGCCCTTGGGCAAGGACGGCGAAATCTGCTGCCGCGGCTTCAACACGA
>DCIH01000134.1:400-1774 GCA_002317575.1 Verrucomicrobia bacterium UBA1731
TACTACAACATGCCCGAGCAGACCGCGAAGTGCATCGACGAAAACGGCTGGCTCCATTCCGGCGACGTCGGCAAGATGGACGCCGACGGCTATTTCTACATCACGGGTCGCCTGAAGGACCTCATCATCCGCGGCGGCGAAAACATCTCGCCGAAGGAAGTCGAGGACTTCCTCGGCACGATGCCGGGCGTCAAGGACGTGGCCGTGGTGGGCTGCCCCTCGAAGAAGTACGGCGAACAGCCCGCGGCGTTCATCATCGCCGCGGACGGCACGACGCTCTCCGAACATGACGTGCAGCTCTACTGCAAGGACAAGATTTCCTGGTTCAAGATCCCGAAATACGTCCACTTCCTGGACGTGTTCCCGATGACGGCGAGCCAGAAGATACAGAAGTACAAATTGCGCGAGATGGCCGCTCAGTTGTGGCCGGACGCGTGACTTCAAACAAGAAAGGACAAATACAATGCTCAAGGTGGAGAACCTGAAGAAAAACTTCGGTACCTTCACGGCGGTAAAGGGCATTTCCTTCACCGTCGAGAAAGGCGAGGTACTCGGCTTTCTGGGGCCCAACGGCGCCGGCAAGTCGACGACCATGCGCATGATCACGGGCTTCCTGACGCCTTCGTCCGGGACGGCCGTGATCTGCGGACACGACATCACGCAGGATCCCGTGGCGGCCAAGGCGTGCATCGGCTACCTGCCGGAATCCGCGCCGAGCTACCGCGCGATGACGGTGGAGGACTTCCTCCTTTTCGCCGCGAAGATGCGCGGCTACGCGGGCGCCGAGGCGAAAGCCAAGACGGACGCCGTGATCGAAAAGGCGCGCCTCGCGGACGTGCGCCGCCAGACGATCGACACGCTCTCGAAGGGCTACCGCCAGCGCACGTGCTTCGCGCAGGCGATTCTGCACGATCCGCAGGTGCTCATCATGGACGAGCCCACGGACGGCCTCGACCCGAACCAGAAGTTCGTGGTGCGCGAAATGATCCGCGAGATGGCGGCCGACAAGGCGATCATCATCTCCACCCACATCCTCGAGGAAGTGGACGCGGTGTGCACGCGCGCGATCGTGATCGCGGGCGGCGAAATCAAGGCGGACGGCACGCCGGAGGAGCTGCGCAAGCTGGACGAGTCCGGCAAGCTCGACGTCGTGTTCCGCAAACTCACCATGGGAAAGGAGGCGTGAGATGACGAAGAAGTGTCCTCTCCGCAACGTGCGGGCCATTTTCGCGCGTGAATTCAAAAGCTATTTCGACGCGCCGGTCGCCTACGTGTTCCTCGTGGCGTTCCTGGTGCTCGTCGGGTTCCTCACCTTCGGCGTGGCGATGTTCTACGAACGCCGCCAGGCCGACCTGACGCCGTTCTTCTTCTGGC
>DCIH01000134.1:1789-2663 GCA_002317575.1 Verrucomicrobia bacterium UBA1731
GGCACCCGTGGGTGTACCTGCTGCTGGTGCCGGCCGCCACGATGGGATCGTGGGCGGACGAGAAACGCAACGGCACGCTCGAGCTTCTGTTGACGCTGCCCGTCACGCTGGGCGAAGCGATCGTGGGCAAGTTCCTCGCGGCCTGGGCGTTCATCGCCACGGGCCTTGCGCTGACCTTGCCGATCGCCTTCACGGCGGCGTGGCTCGGCAACCTCGACTGGGGCGCCACGTTCTGCGGTTACGTCGGCTCGCTTCTGCTCGCCGGCGCGGCGGCGGCGATCGGCGTCTTTGCGTCGTCCCTCTCCCGCAGCGGCGTGATCGGCTTCGTGGTGGCGCTCGCCATCACCTTGGCGCTTCTGCTGATCGGATTCGATCCGTTCACCACCGCCCTTGCGAACTGGGGCGTCCCCGGCGCGCTCGTGGACGGCGTCTCGGCGTGCTCGCTCTACCACCACTTCGAGGCGCTGCGCCGCGGCGTCATCGACCTCGGCGACGTGGGCTACTACGCCGCGGTGATCGCGGTGGCGCTCACCGCCGCCAAGGTGTCGGTGGATTCGAACCGCAAGTCGGCGTCCCTCATGGGCCTCGCGCTCGTGGCGGTGATCGCGGCGGCGGCGGACCTCATCCTCGCGAACCTGCCGCTCCGTGCGGACTTCACGGCCGAAAAGCTCTACACGCTTTCGTCCGGCTCGAAGGCCGTCCTCGGCCAGTTGGACAAGGACGTCACGATCAAGTACTACTTCAGCTCGTCGTCCGAACAGATGCCGGCGTCCCTCAAGAGCTACGCGCAGCAGGTGAAGAACCTGCTCGCCGAATACGAGCTCGCGGGCAAAGGCCGTCTCGTTCTCGAAGCGTACGATCCGAAGCCGGATTC
>DCIH01000134.1:2690-6174 GCA_002317575.1 Verrucomicrobia bacterium UBA1731
TGGGCGCAGCGCTACGGCGTCGAACAGCAGGCCGTCACCCCGCTCGGCGCGGGCGTGTACTTCGGCCTCGTCGCGGTTTGCGGCGACCACGAAGAGACGCTGCCGCGCCTCACGCCCCGCACCGAGGCGACGCTCGAGTACGACCTCACGCGTCTCGTCACGCGCGTCGCGTGGCCGGAGCGTCCCGTGGTGGGCCTGATGACGTCCGTTCCCGGCGTCGTTGCGCCGGCGATGAACCCGATGATGGGCCGCCAACAGGGTCCGCAGGGTTGGGCGTCGATCAACGAACTCAAGAAGGACTACGACGTGCGCATCGTCGAGCCGACGGCGGAGGAGATCCCCGCGGCCGTGAAGACGCTCGTTCTCCTGCACGCGAAGAACCTTTCCGACAAGACGCTCTGGGCGATCGACCAGTTCGTGCTGCGCGGCGGCCGCCTCGTCGCGTGCGTCGACCCGTTCAACGTGAAGGACATGCTCGCCTCGCGCGACCAGCAGAACCCGATGATGGGCGGCATGGGCGGCGAAGGCCCGTCCACGCTCGGCAAGCTCTTCGAGGCGTGGGGCGTCGGCTACGACGCGAGCCGCGTGGCGGCCGACCTCACGGCCGCGACGCGCCTGAACTCGGGCAACGGCCGTGCCGAGGAGAATCCCGCGTTCCTGTCGCTCAAGGCGGGCCACATGGCCAAGGACGATCTGCTCGTGGGCCGGCTCACGCAGGTGATGTTCCCGTTTGCGGGCGCGTTCACGTTCACGAAGAAGGACGGTTTGACGTTCGAGCCGCTGATCACCACGTCGCCGGACAACTCGTGCCTCCTCTCGGGCCACTCCGTGCGCTACGGTTTGCAGGCGATGAAGAACGAGCTCGTCGCGGACAAGGACGGCCGCGTCGTGGCGGCGCGTCTCACGGGCGATTTCAAGACCGCCTTCCCGAAGGGTCCGGACGGGACGAACGACGTCTCGAAGGCGCTCATGGAAGGCAAGGGCGCGGTGCTCCTCTTCGGCGACGCGGACTTCCTCGCGGACGACTTCTGCGTGCAGGTCATCAACACGCCGTTCGGCCAGATGGTCCAGCCGATGAACGACAACCTCGCGCTCTTCGCGAACGTGATCGAGCAGTTCGCCGGCCGTTCGGAGCTGATCGGCGTTCGCTCGCGCGGCGTCTCCAACCGTCCGTTCGAGAAGGTGGACAAGCTCGAGGCCGCGGCGCTCAAGAAGTGGCAGGCGAAGGAGAGCGAGCTCCAGGGCGCGCTCCAGGAAACGCAGCAGCGCCTCTCCGCGCTCCAGCGCCAGAAGAGCGGCAACGACCGTCTCATCCTCTCCAAGGAACAGCAGGACGAAATCGTCCAGTTCCGCAAGAAGCAGGCGGACGTGCGCCGTCAGCTGAAGAACGTGCGCAAGGAGCTCACGGCAGACATCGATTCGCTCGGCCTGCGCCTCAAGGTGCTCAACGTGATCGGCGTGTCGCTGCTCGTGATCGCGTTCGGTTTGTTCCGCGGCTGGAAGCGCCGCCGCCACTAAGGAGGAATTGGAAATGACAACGAAGAATCTCGTGGTGCTTGGCGGCGTCGCCGTGTTGCTCGGCCTCGGCGCGTACGTTTCCTCGTCCGGCCGCAAGCTGTCGACGCCCGCCCTCGCGGGCAAGAACGTGCTTGGCGCGTTCGAGGCGTCGGAACTCGCGGCGATCGACGTGGGCGGCAAACTGAAACTCGTCTCCGGCACGAACGGCTGGGAGATCGCGACGCTCGGCGGGTATCCCGCCGACGTCACCAAGATCCGCGAACAGGTGCTGAAGCTCCAGGACCTCAAGGTGGGCCAGGTCGTGCGCGGCCGCGCCGTGGGGCAGACGACGCTCGTCGATCTGCAGAACGCGGCGGGCAAGTCGCTCGCGTGCGTGACGCTCGGCGACAAGCACATGATGAACGGCAAGGGCGAGATGGCGATGTACGGCGGCTATCCGGACGGGCGTTACATCTCGTTCAAGGACCAGACCGTGCTCGTCAAGGATCCGCTCGAAGCGTTCGACGGAGACGTCAAGAGCTGGTGCGACCCGAAGATCTGCGACAAGCCCTACGTGAGCTTCAACACGGTGGAGCCTGACGCGAAGCCCGACGTGACGGGTCTCGCCACGGGCAAGGTCTGCCGCGTGGACGCGAAGGGCGCGACGAACCTCGTCGCCCGCGTGGGCGCGACGGCCGCGAACGGCACGGACCGCTACTTCCAGATCGAGGGCGAGAAGTGGATCTACACCATCTCGTCCTACACGGCCGAACAGCTCACCAAGGAGCCCGAGAAGCCCGCGGAACCGACCCCCGCCGAATCGAAACCTGCGGCGAAACAGTAGAGCGGTGCGTCCCGCACCGCGCAGAGGCGCTCTGACGCAGGGGGTGGCGTCGCTCCGCCGACGCCACCATGCTCGGAACGAGGGCGCGACAGTCACGAACTTGGTCACGTCGGCGGAGCGACGTGACCCCCTTGAGGGGACGCCCCTGAAAGTGGTATCATACGCGCCCGTTGTGTCCTAACCCCTAACCCCTAACCCCCAACCCCTAACTCCTCACTATGGGCATTTTCAAGGCATATGATATCCGCGGCGTGTACGGCGTGGATTTGACGGACGAACTGATGTACAAGATCGCGCGCGGCTACGTGCGCTTCGCGGGCGTGAAGAAAATCGCTGTCGCGCGCGACTGCCGCAAGAGCTCCGACGCGCTCTTCGCCGCGTTTGCCAAGGGCGCGTGCGACGAAGGGTGCGATGTCCTCGACGTCGGCCTCGCCTCCACTCCGATCAGCTATTTCGCGAACGGCACGCTGGGGACGGACGGTTCCGTGATGATCACCGCGTCGCACAACACCAAGGAGTGGAACGGCTGCAAGCTCTGCCGCGCCAACGCCGTGCCGATCTCCGGCGCGACGGGCATCAAGGACATCGAGAAGATCGTCCTCGCGATGGGCGACGCCGAGCCCGTCGCGGCCGTGCGCGGCACGGTGACGACGGTGGACGTCCGCGCGCAGTACGCCGCGCATGTGCGCACGTTCGAGCACATGGCCAAGCCCGTCCATGTCGCGATGGACTTCGCGAACGGCATGGGCATCGCGGAATCCGCGGCGTTCGCGGGGAGTCCGCTCACGTACGATTCCCTTTACGGCGAATACGACGGCGACTTCCCGAACCACGACGCGAACCCGCTGCACGTGGAGACGCTCAAGGACCTGCAGGCGCTCATCCGCGCGAATCCCGGAAAGTACGCCTTCGGCGTGGCGTTCGACGGCGACGCCGACCGCGCGGGCTTCGTGGACGAAAAGGGCGACGTGATTCCGATGGACTTCACCACGGCGCTCATCGCGCAGGACTTGCTTGCGTCCAATCCGGGCGCGGCGTGCTTCTACGACCTGCGCAGCTCGCGCGTCGTCGCCGAAACGATCGCGGCGGCGGGCGGCAAGCCGATGATGTCCCGCGTGGGCCACTCGTTCATCAAGGCGCAGA
>DCIH01000134.1:6200-9714 GCA_002317575.1 Verrucomicrobia bacterium UBA1731
CGATCTTCGCGGGCGAACTTTCGGGCCACTACTACTTCAAGGCGAACTTCACGGCCGAGTCGAGCTCAATGGCGACCTTCGCGCTCGCGAACATCGTCTCAAAGGCGGGCAAGCCGCTTTCCGAACTCGTCGCGCCGCTGCGCACGTACGCGCAGTCGGGCGAGATCAACTCGCAGGTGGCGGACGCCGCCGCGGTGCTGGAGCGTATCCGCGGCGCGTACGAATGCTTCGAGCTGGACGGCGTCTCCTGCGACCGCTGGGACGACGAGGGCTGGTGGTTCAACGTGCGGATGAGCAACACGGAGCCGCTCGTGCGCCTCAACCTCGAGGCGAAGACGCCCGAGCTGATGGCCGCCAGGCGCGACGCGATGCTCGCCATGATCCGCGCGCGGTGACACGCGCCCGTTTCGAAGACGGCGGCGGGGGTTGACACGAGGGAACGAATGACCATGAAAACGCACATGACGCTGGTCGCCGCGGTTGCGGCGTTGTTGATTGCCGGGTGCCGGATGGCGCCGCGCTACGTGGACGGGGCGCTCGTCCTGGCGGATCGCGCCTGCGCCGAATACGGCGCCATCGCGTTGCCGAAGGATGCGTCGCCCTCGCAGCAGTACGCGGCCGAGGAACTCGCCGCCTATCTCGAGAAAACCGCCGGCGTGCGCCTGAGCGTGGTCACGAACCGCGCGGCGACGATCCGCATCGAAACGGCGGACGAATCCGAAAACCTCGGCGAGGACGGTTTCACGCTCGAGGTGCGCGACGGCGTCTACGTCATCCGCGGCTCGCGCGTGCGCGGCTGCCTCATGGGCGCGTACGAAACGCTGGAGCGCTTCGCGGGCGTCCGGTGGTATTCGAGCTGGTGCGAGAAGACGCCCCGCGCGGACCGCATCGTCGTGCCGGGCGATTTCCGGGAAACGCAGAAGCCAGCGTTCCTCATGCGCCAGACGCTGTGGTACGACGCCAACGTCCACCGCGCGTTCGCGGTGCGCAACAAGCTGAACGGGTTCAACTGTGTCGGCGACCGCGGCGTCGAGGCGAAGTACGGCGGCAATTCGTTCCGCTTCGGCGGCGGCCTCGGAAACTGCCACACGTTCAACACGCTCCTGCCGCCCGCCAAGCATTTCGACGCGCACCCCGAGTGGTATTCGCTCGTGGACGGCAAGCGCGTGAAAGACCGCACGCAGCTCTGCCTCACGAACCCCGAGGTGCTCAAAGAGGTCACCGCGGAAGTGCTGCGCCGCATCCGCAAGGACCCGGGCGCGAAGTTCTACGGCGTCTCCCAGAACGACTGGCGCAATTTCTGCGAATGCGAAAACTGCAAGAAGATCGACGACGAAGAGGGTTCGCACGCCGGCACGATGGTGCGCTTCGTGAACGCCATCGCCGAGGCCGTCGAGAAGGAATTCCCGGATGTGATCATCGAGACGCTCGCCTACCAGTACACGCGCAAGCCGCCGAAGTTCACCAAGCTGCGCAAGAACGTGGTGCCGTGCCTGTGCACGATCGAGTGCGACTTCGCGAATCCGCTCGCGACGGGCACCTTCAAGGAGAACGTCTCGTTCCGCGAGGACATCCAGGGCTGGGCGAAGCAGACGGACCAGCTGTACGTGTGGGACTACACCACGGACTTCTACCACTACCTGTGCCTCTTCCCGAACGTGGAGGTGCTGCAGGACAACGTGAAGTTCTTCCGCGACAACAACGTGAAGGAGCTCTTCGAACAGGGCGCGTACCAGGGCTACCACGGGCACTTCGCCGAAATGAAGACGTGGCTCCTCGCGAAGCTCATGTGGAATCCGGACGCCGATTTCGACGCACTCCTGAAGGACTTCACCGAGGGCTACTACGGGGCGGCCGCGCCGTTCGTGCGCGAGGACTGCGCGGAGCTGTGCAAGCTCTACCGCGAGACGAAGCGTCCGCTGTCGTTGAACGAGGAGGTCGATCTCGTGGGCGTGCCGGACGATTTCTTCATGCGCAGCCGCGTGCGCTGGGATAAGGCGCTGGAGGCGGTGAAGGACGATCCCGAGCGCCTGTACAACGTGAAGGCCGGTTCGGCGGCGACCGACTACACGCTTCTCGAGCGCCTGAAGCTCAAGAGCGAGGACGCGTGGTCCGACGCCGACCGCGCCCTGGCGAAGACGCTCGCGACGCGGCTCCTGAAATTCGCGCACGAGGAGGCGCGCGGCTACGTGCGCTTCGCCGAATGGTGGCCCAACACGAATCGCTGCACGGACAACTGGCGGCGCTACGCCGGCTGGGGCGTCATTGCGCCGGACGCCGCGCACGCGCCCGCGACGCGCAAGATCTCGCTCGTGTCATCCATCGAGCGTTCGCCGAAGAACGGACGCCTGTGGGCGACCTGGTACGCGAGCCCGTCCCCCGCCGAGAACCACCAGTGCTACAGCGTGCTCGCCACCAGCGCGGACGACGGCAAGACCTGGCAGGAGGTTCTGATCGCCGATCCGGACGGCGACGGTCCCGTGCGCAGCTTCGATCCCGAACTGTGGATTTCGCCGGACGGCAAACTGCACTGGTACTGGTGCGAGCGCTTCTGTGCCGATTCGAAGGCGCTGTGGAACGGCGGCCGTCCCGCGAAGGGCAAGGGCAATCCGCGTCTTGGCGGCGGCGAAGAGGTGGACCGCCTGATGATGATCGAGCTTGACGCCGAA
Organism: Verrucomicrobia bacterium UBA1731; assembly: GCA_002317575.1. Classification (GTDB taxonomy): domain Bacteria; phylum Verrucomicrobiota; class Kiritimatiellia; order RFP12; family UBA1067; genus UBA1731. Next base: position 8,870 of record DCIH01000134.1, read on the forward strand.
AAGGCCCCTGCGAACATTACGAACCGTCCGGTGCACATCGCCAACGGCGTGATGATGTGCAAGCCCACGGCGCTCAAGGACGGCCGTTGGGTGCTGCCCGTGGCGAAGTGGTACCAGGCGCCGAGTTCCTGCTTCAGCGTCACCACGAACGGCACCCAATGTTCGGAGTTGCCGGGCGGCATCACGTTCCCCGAGGAAAACCGCAAGTTCGACGAACACCAGATGGTGGAGCATGCGGACGGCAGCTGGACGTGCCTCACGCGCACGAAGGACGGCATCCGCGAATCGTGTTCGAAGGACGGCGGCAAGACGTGGACGCTACGCGAGCCGCAGCGCTTCAAGCACACGTCGTCGCGCGTCTTCTTCCGCACGCTCGCGAGCGGGAAGCTGCTGCTGGTCAAGCACGGTCCGTTGGACCAGGACGTCGGTCGCAAGGATCTGCGCGCGTACATCTCGGAGGACGACGGCAAGACGTGGAAGGGCGGTTTGCTTCTGGACGAGCGCGCGGGCATCTCGTATCCGGACGGCTGCCAGAAGCCGGACGGCACGATCGTGCTCACCTACGACCACGACCGCACGGGCGCGCAGGAGATTCTCTTCTGCGAGTTCACGGAGGCGGACGCGCTCGCGGGCAAGGACGTGTCCGGAAAGGTGCAGTTGCGCAAGACGATCGCCCGCAAACCTTGATGGAGGTCGGACATGCCGACGTATCAATACGAAGCGAAGAAGGGCGGCTGCAAGAAGTGCAAGTCGCCCGGATTCGAGATCATGCAGTCGCTCAAGGACGACAAGCTCACGCAGTGTCCCGACTGCGGCGCGGAGATCTACCGCGTCATCTGCGCGCC
>DCIH01000134.1:9783-16488 GCA_002317575.1 Verrucomicrobia bacterium UBA1731
CTGAAGAAAGTGCAGAAAGGCGAATACGAGCCGATGTACTGAGTTCCTCTTGCATTCCAATGTTAGTTTTGGTAAACTTCGCGCTCACTAACAATTTTTGGAAGCAGTGCGAAGATGACGATGGCGGACTTGAAGACGGGCGAATATGCCGAAATCACGGGATATGCTTTGGGAAATGCGGCGTATCGCGCGAAACTGCTGGCTTTGGGCGTCACGCGCGGAACCCGCGTCAAGATCATCAACGTCGCGCCTTTGGGCGATCCCTTTGAGATCGCGGTGCGCGGCTACCACCTGAGCTTGCGCCGGGACGAGGCGGACATCGTGAAAGTGCGTGCGCTTGCGGTGGACGACGTCCGGAAGGGGTCGCCCGAATGAAAACAATCGGTCTCATCGGCAACCCGAATTGCGGGAAGACGACGATCTTCAACGGACTCACGGGCGCCAACCAGCACATCGGAAACTGGCCGGGCGTCACCGTCGAGAAGAAGGAAGGCGTTTTCGATCTGGACGGCCAGGCCGTGAAGCTCGTCGATCTGCCGGGCGTCTATTCGCTCACCGCCGCGAGCGAGGACGAGCGTGCGTCGCTTGAGTACGTGCTCTCGCACGAGGCGGACGTGTACGTGAACGTGGTGGATGCCACGACGATCGAACGCAATCTGTACCTGACGCTCCTGATGTGCGAACTCGAAGTGCCGATGGTGGTGGCCGTCACGATGATGGACATCGCGCGACAGCGGCGCACATTCGTCGATCTCGAACACCTTTCTAAGCATCTGGGCGTGCCGGTCGTGGGCGTGAACGCCAACGACGCGCGCGACGTCGCGAAGCTCCGCGCGCTCGTCGCGGAGGCGCTGGCGGCGCCGAAGATCCCGAAGGTGCCGATTGAGTTTCCGAACGAACTCGAGCAGGAAGTGGACATTCTGGCGTCCGCGAGCGTCAAGACGGCGGAGGCGTTCAAGGTGAGCCGGCGTTGGGTGGCGATGAAGGCCATTGAAGGGGATCCTTTCATCCGCAAATCGCTTTCGGACTACCACGACATGGCGCCCGAGGTGATCGACGGCGCGGTGGCGCGCTGCACGAACGTCCTCGGGGATCCGCCGGACGTGGTCCTCGCGGACACGCGTTACGGCGTCATCGCGGGGCTCGTGCGCGATGTGGTGCGCGTCACGCAGAACAAGGTGTACCTCACCGAGAAGATCGACAAGGTGGTGATCAACCGCTTCCTCGGCATTCCGATTTTCCTGGGCGTGATGGCGCTCGCGTTCTGGGTTACGCAGGTGGCGGGCGGCGCCTTGGTGGACGTGTTCGACCGCGTGGGCGAGGCGCTGTTCGTGACGGGTTCGGCGCGGCTTCTGGCGCTTGCGCACGCGCCGGACTGGCTGGTGGCGATCGTCTCGCACGGCGCGGGCACGGCCCTGAAGACGGTGGGGACCTTTCTGCCGCCCGTGGGGTTCATGTTCCTCTTTCTCGCGATGCTGGAGGATTCTGGGTACATGGCGCGCGCGGCGTTCGTGATGGACCGCTTCATGCGCTGGATCGGACTCCCCGGCAAGAGCTTCGTGCCGATGCTCGTGGGCTTCGGCTGCACCGTGCCGGCGATCATGGCCACGCGCACGCTTGAATCGAAGCGGGACCGTCTGCTCACCGTGTTCATGACGCCGTTCATGAGCTGCGGCGCGAAGCTGCCCATCTGGGTGCTTTTCGCGGCGGCGTTCTTCCCGCAGTGTCCCGCGCGTTTCGTGTTCACGATCTATCTCACGGGCATCGTGCTGGGGATCGTCACGGGGCTTCTCCTGAAGCACACGCTCTTCCAGGGCGAACCCACGCATTTCATCATGGAGTTGCCGCCGTACCATATGCCGCGCCCGAAGCACATCCTGCTGCACACATGGGAGCGCTTGCAGATCTTCATCTGGCGGGCGGGCAAGTTCATCGTTCCGATGGTGCTCGTGCTCGGGACGCTCAACGTGATCGGCACGGACGGCACGGTGGGCCATGCGGACAGCGAGAAGTCGGTGCTCTCCGTGGTGGGCCGCGCGGTCACGCCCGTCTTCGAGCCGATCGGCGTCGAGAAGGGGAACTGGCCGGCGGCCGTGGCGGTGTTCACGGGACTTTTCGCAAAGGAGTCCGTGATCGGCACGATGAAGGGCCTGTACGGTCAGGAAGCCGCGCGGGAAAATCCGGACGCGGCGGTGGACGACGCGGCGGCGCTCAAGAAGCACTTCCCGAAGGGCGAGCACCAGATGTTCGCGTACTTGCTCTTCATTCTGCTGTACGTGCCGTGTCTTGCGGCGACGGGCGTCGTGTTCCACGAAATCGGCACGCTGTACGGCACGATTTTCGTGGCGTATCTGACGCTGCTCGGCTGGAGCGTCGCCACGACGTACCACGCCGTGATGGTGAGCGGGAGCATCCTCTGGGGCGGCGCCGGCTGCGCGATTCTCGCGGGCATGTTCGGCGCGTTCTGGGCCTGGGGCCGCAAGCACCGCGTGGACATGGCGTAGTGTGGGGCCGGGTGGGGCGCCACAGGGGGTGGCGTCGCTCCGCCGACGCCACCAAGTTCGTGAAAGAATCGATCTAATGTCGAGCTTGGTCACGCCGGCGGAGCGGCGTGACCCCCTTGTGGAGCGGCGTGACCCCCTTGTGGAGCGGCGTGCTCCCCTTGTGGAGCGGCGTGCTCCCCTTGCGGAGCGGCGTGACCCCCTTGTGGAGCGGCGTGCTCCCCCTTGTGGTGCCGCTTTATCCTCGCCTCCGCGCGCTTGCGCAATGTGGTACAATACTTCGCCTGAGGGCTTGTCTTGAAAAAGCTCGTACCAGTCGGCGTTTTTCTTCTCGCCGCGGCGATGGCCGCCGGCGCGTGGTGGTTCGCCTCGCGCACGCCGCACGCCGCCGCGTTCGCGGTGCCGCCGCCGCCCGCGCCCGCGCCGGCCGACGTCCCCAAGGAGCGCCAGGTGCTCTTGGCGAACCGCACGCTGTGGGTTCCCGAACACAAGCGCGCGTTCCCCGAAAAATTCGCGCAAACCCAGAAACCCACCGCGCGCGGAACGCTCCCGTACGCCGTGGTGTGCGAAGCGCCCGTCACCGGCGCCGTCCGCGAGCGCGCGGAAAAGCTCGGCGCGCGCGTCGTGCGCTTTCTGCCGTCCAACGCGCTCCTCGTGGAGGCGGACGCCGCCGCGCTCAAGAAGATCGAAGACGACGCGCTCTTCGCGGCGGCGTTCGAGATTGCGCCCGCGGACAAGCTTCAGCGCGCGCTCGCCGAGCGCATCGCCGCCGGCGAAGAAACGCTGGACGTGACGGCGCTCACGCTTTTGCAGTCCGACCGCAACGCGCTCCAGAAGGAAATCGAAGCGTGCGGCGGCGAACTCCTGAAGGGCACGTTGCTCGGGCCCTGTTCGCTCAAGGCGCGCGTTTCCGCCGATTTCGTCCTCGAACTGCTCGGCCGCGGCGAGGTGACGTGGGTGGAGGGCTTCGCGCGCCCGAAGCTGCTCAACGACTGCGCGGTGACGCCCGCGGCGATGAACGTGACGCCCGTGTGGGCGGGACTGGGCGATCTGCCGGGTTTGACGGGCGAAGGACAGATCGTCTCCACGTCGGACAGCGGCATCGACACGGGCGATCTCGCCACGATGCACGTCGACCTGCGCACGAACGTGGTGTGCGTGAAGACATCCAAGGACGAGTTCGGCCAATCGTGTTTGGGGTGTGACGCCAACGGACACGGCACGCACACCGCCGGTTCCATCGTCGGTACGGGCGCGGCGTCGGACGGCCAGATCAAAGGCGTCGCCCACGGCGCGAAACTGCAGGCGTGGTTTTGCATGGGTTCGAACAATGGCTTCTACACGCCCAATGATTACGGCCAGCTGTGCCAGCCCGCGACATGGAGCAATCGCGTCGCCAGCATCCATTCCGCGAGCTGGGGAAATGACGACGCCGACTACATAAACCGGTACGTGTCGGATTGCAAGGAGCTGGACGAATGGCTTTGGAACCATCCCGAATTTCTCTTCGTCGTCGCCGCCGGCAACTCGGGCGGTTCGTCGGGCACCATCAACGTGCCCGCCACGGCCAAAAACGTTCTCACGGTGGGCGCGACGCAAAGCACGCGCACGGACGGCGATGGTGGTTGGGGAAACGGCGACGTGACGAAGATCGCGGGTTTTTCCAGTCGCGGTCCGTGCGCGGACGGACGCGTCAAGCCGGACATCGTGGCGCCGGGCGTCGGCATTGCGTCCACGCGCTCGTCTCAGGTGTCCGACGCGGTGTACAACAAAAGTTACGGGCTTTACCCGGATTTCAACGGCAAATACGCCTACGACTGCGGCACCTCGATGGCGACGCCGCTCGTGGCGGGCGCGGCGGCGCTGGTGCGGCAGTGGCTCGTGGAGCGGCGCGGGTTCACGAACGCGGCGCCGACGGCGGCGCTCGTGAAGGCGGTGCTGACGGGCGGCGCGAAGAACCGCGCGACGCCGGACGGCACCTTCGGGTGGGGCTGCGTCGACCTCGGCGAGGCGCTCGCGCCGAGCAACCGCACGGTGTTTCTGGCGGACCGCATTCCGTTTTCGTCGGGGTCGGAATCGTCATATGAAATCACGCTCACGAACGCGTCGCCCTTCGACGCGCAACTCGTGTGGATCGATTATCCCGGATCGCCTTCGGCGGCGTCGGCGCTTGTGAACGATCTCGACCTCGTGGTGTCGAACCGTACGACGGGCGCGGTTTGGTTCGGCAACGGCACGGCGTCGGGCGATCACACGAACACGGTCGAGAGCGTTCGCATCGCGTCCGCCGAACCGGGCAACTATGCGGTGTTCGTGCGCGGGCACAGCGTCACTTGGGACAGCACCCAGGGCGGCGCGGCGGCGCTTTACGTGCGCGGCGCGTTCGCCGCCGATGGCGGGGACGAAGGCGCGCTGAAGCTGTCCGTGTCGACGGATTTCCTGGACGGGGCGGCGGCGTCCAACCGCGTGGCGTGGGCATCGCAGGAGTGGGGCGCGCACGGCGTGGCCAGCAACGTGGCGCTGCGGCTCATGTGCGGTGCGTACGCCTATCAGACGAATTTCTGCGGCACGCCCATGGCGCGGCACGTGTGCACGGGCTGGACGGGCACGGGCAGCGTGCCCGCGAGCGGCGCGACGAATTTCGTGGACGTCGTGATTACCAACGACAGTTCGATCGTCTGGCATTGGACGGCCGCGCCGACGGATTATCTTTTCACGCGCGTGGTGGTGTTGGAGGGCGCGGACGCGAATTCCCTTTGGCTCTGGCCCGGTTACCCCATGTGGGACGAAGCGTGGGTGCCCGTCGACGCCGAGTTCTCGATCCGCATGCCGGACGATGCGCCGTTTGGCGCGCGCGTGACGTACAACGGCTGGTATCTGCCGCTTGGCGCCGCCAACGTCGACGGCAACTGGCGGTGGCTCGAAAACGCCGAATTCCGCCTGGGCGGCGTCTTCTACGCGCGCACGGACGAATCCTACGGATGTTGGTGCGCGGACGGGAACAACGGTCAGACATGGCCCGAAATCACGATCACCATGGACGAAGGGTGTGATCTGTACTACCATTATTATTGCACCAACGAAGTGACGAAGTCCGGCCTTCCGTACTGGTGGCACCACTACCACTTCACGTACGACGAGGGTTCGGGAAACGCCGTTCCCGGAAACGAGGCGACGGGCGATCCGGACGGCGACGGCTTCACGAACGCGATGGAATTCGGCGACGGGACGGATCCGTGGAACGGCATGAGCTTCCGCTTCACGTTCGACATGTGCTCGCCCACGAACTTCGTCTGGACGGGTTCGACCAACTGCAAATTCGTGATCGAGCGCGCGACGGAGATGGGCGATGACGCCAAATGGTCTGGCGTGTGGACGAACGCCGCCGCGCGCACGTCCGTCACGAATGTCCTCAAGGTCGGCGACTGGGCGCAGGGCGGGGGCTTCTTCCGCCTGCAGGCGTTGCCGTGAGCGAATTTTGAACTTGCGGTAAAATGCCGTTTTTGGTATTTTATGCGACCTCTTGCCCAAAGACGGGAAGGGCGCGGCCGAAAACCGCGAACGCAAACAAACAACAAAAAGTACAGATACAATGGCTATTCGCAAACCCACCGAGCGTGGTGAAAAGTCCGCTTTCATGGCGGAGATGCTCGCCGATTTCGGCACGACCACGTTCAAGCCCGGCTCCATCGTGGAGGGCACCGTTTCCAAGGTCGAAGGAAACGACGTGTTCACGGACATCGGCTACAAATCCGCAGGCGTCGTCGGTCTCGACGAGTTCGCCGATCCCGCCGAAGTCAAGCCCGGCTACAAGTTCCAGGTCAAGCTCGTCAATCTCGAAGACGACAAGACCAACATGGTTCAGCTTTCCAAGAAGGCGGCCGATGACCAGATCCGCTGGCAGAAGGTCCTGGAGCGTTACGTCGAGGGCTGCATCGTCAACGGCACGATCAAGAGCGCCGTCCGCGGCGGTCTTCTCGTGGACATCGACGGCGTCGAGGCGTTCCTGCCCGGCAGCCAGGTCGAGGTCTCCCCGGTCCGCGACCTCGCCCCGTACATCGGCCAGTCGTTCGAGTTCAAGGTCATCAAGATCTCCAACGAGCGCCGCAACATCATCATTTCCCGCCGCGAGCTCATCGAAGGCCAGCTGGCCGAGAAGAAGGCCGCGCTGCTCGGGTCCCTCCAGAAGGGCGAAGTGCGCAAG
>DCIH01000134.1:16599-19761 GCA_002317575.1 Verrucomicrobia bacterium UBA1731
GCACCCGAGCGAAATGCTCAAGGTCAACCAGGAGCTCGACGTGATGGTCCTCGACGTGGATCAGGATCGCGAGCGCATCTCCCTCGGTCTCAAGCAGTGCACCGAGAATCCGTGGAATTCCATCGCCGAGCAGTTCCCCGTCGGCGCGCGCGTTTCGGGCAAGGTGGTCAACCTCGCCGCGTACGGCGCGTTCGTCGAGATCGCGCCCGGCATCGAAGGCCTCGTGCACATCTCCGAGTTCAGCTGGACGAAGCGCGTCGCGCGCGCGAGCGACATGCTCAACGTCGGCGACGAAGTCCAGGTGGCGGTCCTTTCCGTGGACGCCGAGAACCAGAAGATCGCGCTCGGCATCCGCCAGACGCAGGACAACCCCTGGGATTCCGTGCAGGACCGTTATCCGGTCGGCAGCCGCGTGAAGGGCAAGGTCCGCAACTTCACGGCCTACGGCGCCTTCGTGGAAATCGAAGACGGCATCGATGGCATGATCCACGTGTCCGACATGAGCTGGACGCGCAAGATCAACCATCCGTCCGAGTGCCTCCAGAAGGGCCAGGAAGTCGAAGCCGTGGTGCTCGACGTCAACCCGAAGGAACAGCGCATTTCGCTCGGCCTCAAGCAGGCCCAGACGGATCCGTGGACCGAGATCGCGGCCAAGTACGCCGTGGGCGCCATCGTCAAGGGCAAGGTCTCCAAGATCGCGTCCTTCGGCGCGTTCGTGGAACTCGAGGACGGCGTGGACGGCCTCGTGCACATCTCGCAGATCTCCGATCAGCGCGTCGAGAAGGTGAAAGACGCCCTCGACGTTGGCCAGGAAGTCGAAGCCCGCGTGGTCAAGGTGGACCGCAACGAGCGTCGCATCGGTCTTTCCATCCGCGCCGTCAACATGACGGAGGAGGAAGTCCGCGCGCTCGAGTCCGATTCCGCCGACACGGCGGCGGCTCCCGCGACCACGGCCGGCGCCGAATCCCTCGGCGGTCTCGGCGCGGCGTTCGACGAAGCCTTCCAGAACGTGGAATGGCAGCCCGGCGAAGCGGAAACGAAGTAAGAAAGGAACCAGAAAATGTCCAGAGTCTGTGAAATCTGCGGCAAGGGCCCGGCGGCCGGCAAGTCCATCATCCGCAAGGGTTCGCCCAAGTACAAAGGCGGCATCGGCCTGCACACGACGGGTATCTCGAAGCGTCGCTTCCTGCCGAACCTTCAGACGGTTCGCGTCAGCGACGGCAAGGGCAACACCTGCCGCAAGACGATCTGCATGAAGTGCCTGAAGTCCGGCAAGGTGACGAAGGCCTGATTTGGTTTTCGGAACCCGGGAAAGGAGTCCGCGCTTGCGCGCGGGCTCCTTTTCGTGTATACTGCGCAAAACAAGGAGTTTGCATGGAAGGCACCGTGGGAGAGCGCTTTGCCACGCCGATCGACGGCGGGCCGGAAGAAGAGACGATCATCCGCGACACGGACATCGTTTTCGACTGCCCCCATTGCGGCCACAATCTCGTCATCGACTACCGCGGCGCGGGGCTTCCGATCACGTGCACGGATTGCGGCCAGTCCGTTCTCGTGCCGATTCCGGACGGCATGCAGATCGACGATCTCGACACGAATCCCGGCGAATTGCTGAAGCAGCTTTTCGCGACGCGCCGGAATCTCCAGAAGGCCGAAAAGCGCGCGGAAGAACTCGACGCCAAACTCGCCAACATCCGGGAATACCTGAAAGGACTCGTGGAGCTCATCCGCGATTGACATGAACGCCATCTCCCCCAAGACGTTGATCGTGAACGCCATCACGTTTTCGCGCGTGCCGCTCATCGTCGGTTTTTGCGTGGCGGCCGTCTGCGGGGAGTTGTCGCGTTCCTGCGCGAGCGAAATCGCCGCTTGCGCGCTGATGTTGTTCGCGGGATTGTCCGATCTGTGGGACGGCATGCTTGCGCGCAAGTGGAACGTCGTCTCCAATTTCGGCAAGATGGCCGACCCGCTGATGGACAAGGTGTTCTTCATCGTGGCGTTCCCGACGCTGCTGTGGCTCGTGGGCGAGCAGGGCGAGAGCGTGGCGCACGGGCTCGTGCTCCTGGCGTTCACGATCCTGTGGATCCTGCGCGACCTTTGGGTGACGTTCATGCGGTCGGTGGCGAGCGCCTACGGCGCGGATGTGGCGGCGATGTGGACGGGGAAGGTGCGCACGGCGTTGTCTTTCCCCGCGGCGGGGCTCGTGTACGTGTATCTGGCGTTCCACCGCTTGGCGCCGGCCGGGGCGCAGGACGCTCTCTTGTGGTGCACGTACGCGCTGGAGGCGTTCCTGATGGCGTTGAACGCATACAGTTTCGTGGTGTACACGAAGGCGTACGCGCCGTACCTGAAGAAGGCGCTTGCGCCGACGAAATAGATTTATGAACGAGAAGAACTACAAGTGGTGGGCGCTCGCATTGCTGTGGGTCGCCTTTTTTCTTCAGCAGGGGACGCGGCAGCTGTTCGGGCCGTCCGTGCCGGCGATCTGCGGGAGCCTCGGTGCGGACAAGGTGGCCATCGGCGCGGTGGGCACGGTGTTCGCGATGACATACGGCATCTGCGTGCCGTTCGCGGGATTGACGGCGGACCTGTTCCGCCGCAAGTGGATGGTCACGATCGGCGTGGGCGTTTTCTGCGCGGGCATCTTTCTGTCCGGCTTCGTGGCGAGCGTCGGCTTGCTGATCCTCGCCTACGGCATCCTGAACGGCTTCGGGCAGACGTTCTACTATCCGTCCGCGACATCGCTCGTTTCGCAGCTGCACAAGGAATCGCGCGCGACGGCGATTTCGATTCTGCAGCTCGGCCTCTATGTCGGCATCGTCGGATGCGGGACGCTGGCGGGTTTCATCGCGGGCCGTGGCGGCGAGAGCTGGCGCGCGCCGTTCTGGATCTTCGGCGGCATCGGTCTTGCATGGGCGCTCGTGCTGGCGTTCTTCCTGAAGGACACGAAGCCGGTTCAAGGGGGTGGCGTCGCTCCGCGACGCCACCAAGAGCCGGAAAAAGCCGGAGAAATGTCGGACATGGTCACGCCGGCGGAGCGGCGTGACCCCCTGGGGAAGGATGCGGAAAAGGCGTCCGTCGGGGAGGCCGTGAAGGCGGTGTTTTCGAAGCCCACGGCGATTTGCGTGACGCTCGGACTGGCGATGATGATCTACGTGGACA
>DCIH01000134.1:19782-21424 GCA_002317575.1 Verrucomicrobia bacterium UBA1731
TCGGCTTCAAGAACTGGATGCCGTCGTACCTGCAGTCGAATTTCATGGAGGATTGTCCGTTCCTGAAGCAGTGGGCGGGTCTGCACGCGGTGCTGTGGCATTACGTCGGCGCGGTGATCGGCGTTCTCGGCGGCAGTCGGTTCGGCGACCGCTTCGTGAAGGCGCGCCCCGGCATTCGTCTTGAACTCGGCGTCGCGGGGCTTGCGTGCGCGATTCCGTTCATCGTGTGGATGGCGATGACGGGCTCGTTCGCGCTGTGCTGCGTGGCGATGTTCGGATTCGGTTTCTTCCGCGGCGTGTACGACTCCAATTTCATGGCGAGTTTCTTCGATGTGGTCAACCCGCGCTATCACGCTTCCGGCGTGGGCATCATGATGTGCATCGCGTTCCTGTTCGGGTCGCTTTCGTCCACGGTGCTGCCGTGGTTGTCCAAGACGTTCGGCGGGCATGGTAGCATGGCGTCCCTGGCCGGCTTCTATCTCGTGGGTGCCCTTGTGGTGCTCGTCGCCCGCGTCGCCTTCTTGAAGCGCGACTTCGAGCGCGCGTAGCTTGTCCTTGACGTCGAACGTCCGATTTTATATACTCATTCGCGATTTTTTTGAAGCACCAAGCCGATTCGAGAATCGGAGAAGGGTACGAGCGTGAATTCGATAGAGGCGTTGATCGGGTTGCAGGAGACGGACGGACTGATCCGCGATTTGGAGCGTGAGGCGAAGGACCTTCCGCGCCGCAAGGCCCAGGAAAACGCGCGGCTCAAGGGCGTGACGGCGGCGGTCGAAATCGCCAAAAGCCAACTTGAGGCCCTTCGCGTGCGCATTCGAGAAACGGAAGAGGACGCCTCGGCGAGCCGCCAGCGCGTCAAAGAGCTCAAGACCCAGCAGGCCACGAGCAATTCCAACAAGGAATATCAGCAGCTTTTGGCCGCCATCGAGGGGCTCGAGCACGAGGCGGACGCGGCGGATGCGCGCGGCTTCGCGCTCACGGAAGACGAGCTTCCCCGCCTCGAGCGCCAGCTCAACGAGGCCGAGGCCAAGCTCGCGGCCGAGCGCGGCGGCGTGGACGGATTCTGCGACGAGCTCGAGGGCCGTTTGGCCGAGGTCAAGGCCGAGCTCGACCGTCTGGCCGAAGAGCGCAAGGCGAAAGCCGCGCTGGTGCCCCCGAAATCGCTTCTTTACTACGAACGCCTGCGCACGAAGCGCTGGCCCGTCGTGGTGACGCTGAACGCGGACGCCGTGTGCGAGGGCTGCCACCTCAAGGTGCCGCCGAGCACGGAGCAGATGGTCGAGCACAAGATGGAACTCGTCGCGTGCACGAACTGCGGCCGTCTCCTGTACCGCGATCTTTGACATTTTTCGGTGGCGCCGTGCGAGCGACCGGTCGCGTCCGCGAGGACGAGGAAAGTCCGGACTCCGCAGGGCAGAGGACCCGGTTGTCAAGGCCGGGAGGGCGGCGGCAAACGCCGCTCATGGAAAGCGCAACAGAGAACGAGACAGCCGGTCGGCGGGCAACCGCCGGCCGGTGATGGTGAAAGGGCGGGGCAAGAGCCCACCGGCGCGGCTGAAACGCCGCGCGCAAGGCAAGCCCTCCTCGGAGCAAGATCAAATAGGGGACTGAACGGGCGGCCCGTCCGGTTCGCGTCCGC
>DCIH01000134.1:21494-22180 GCA_002317575.1 Verrucomicrobia bacterium UBA1731
AATGAACAGAATCCGGCTTATTCGCCGCACGGCGCCACCGATTTCTAAAAACTTGTAAACGCACATGGGATTGTGGTACAATCCCGCCTCGTTAAACGAAAAAAAGGAAGCTGACGATGAAGATGACCTTTTGCGCCGCGGCTGCGGCGATGATGGCGGTGGCGGGGTGCGCGTGCTGGACGTGCGGAACCTCGGCGAAGACCGATTCCGACGGTTTTACGTCGCTGTTCAACGGCAAGGACCTCGCGGGATGGACGGGTGCCACGCACATGTACGGCGTGTCCACGAACGAGCCGGGCGTGCTGCAGTGCTTCCCCGACCGTCGCGGAAACGGTCCCGGAAACCTGATCACCGAAAAGGAATACGAGAACTTCATTCTTCGCTTCGAGTTCATGATGCCCGTGAACGGCAACAATGGTCTCGGCATTCGCACGCCGAACGCGGACGTCGACGCCGCGTACGACGGCATGTGCGAGCTGCAGCTCCTGGACGACGGCGGCAACGCCTACTACGACGCCGCGAAGAAGGCCGACAAGCTGAAGCCCTATCAGTACACGGGCTCCATCTACGGCATCGTGCCGTCGCTCCGCGACAACGTGGACAAGCAGATATGGGGCAAGGACGGCAACTTTGCCGGCGGCGGCAGCTACCTGCGCAAGGTCGGCATGTGGAACTTCGAGGAAGTC
>DCIH01000134.1:22222-22356 GCA_002317575.1 Verrucomicrobia bacterium UBA1731
TCTACCTCAACGGCTACCTGATCACGAAGGGCGACGTGTCGAAGTGGAAAGGCAACGGCGACACGCCGGACGGCAAGCACCATCCCGGCCTCCACAACAAGAAGGGCCACATCGGCTGGCTCGGCCACGGCAGC
>DCIH01000134.1:22398-22752 GCA_002317575.1 Verrucomicrobia bacterium UBA1731
AACATCCGCATCAAGGAGCTTCCCGCCGACGCGAAGATGGGCGCCGTCTGCCCGTGCGCCGTCAAGAAGTGCCCCGAGGGCTTCACCGTGCTCTTCAACGGCGACGCGAACCAGCTCAAGACGAACTGGAAGGGCGTCACCACGGAAGAGGGCTTCGACAACCCGATCGTCCGCCAGAAGGCGACGGCCGACAAGCGCGCCGAGATGCAGAAGAGAGCGGACGCCGGGCGCGACGCGCACTGGCACGTCCGCAACGGCGCGCTGTTCTTCGACGGCTACAAGGGCGGTTATTCGCTCGCCACGGCGAAGGACTACAAGGACTTCGAGCTTTGGGCCGACTGGCGCATCATGTCC
>DCIH01000134.1:22812-23024 GCA_002317575.1 Verrucomicrobia bacterium UBA1731
GATCTGGGACGCGCACAACCAGTGGAACATCGGTTCGGGCGGTCTCTACAACAACCAGAAGAACCCGTCCAAGGCGCTCGTGATCGCCGACAACCAGGTGGGCACCTGGAACGTCTTCCACGTGAAGATGGTGGGCGAGAAGGTCACGGTGTGGCTCAACGGCCAGCTCGTGGTGGACAACGTGACCCTCGAGAACTACTGGGACCGCAAGC
>DCIH01000134.1:23079-26733 GCA_002317575.1 Verrucomicrobia bacterium UBA1731
CGGCGATCCGACCGAGTGGCGCAACGTTTTCATCAAGGAACTCTGACCGGGTTCGCGGACCGGCGGGCGCGAAGCGGCGACCGCCGGTCTTTCCATGCAGAGGCAGCACCATGTCGAAGAATGATTCACCGTTTCTGAAGAAGGCCGCCGGCGCCAAGCCGCCCACGCGCAAGGAGGTCAGGCACGGCCTCGGCGGTCGGGGTCTTTCCGCGCTCACGGGCACCGAGGTTTCCGTGACGCCGCCTGCGGCGCCTCGCGTCGTCCTGCCGGCGGGCGCCGCGTCCGCGTCGGCGGCTCCCGCCGCCGCGCCCGCGGGCAACGGCGTCGTCTACGTGCCGCCGATGGACGTCGAACGCAGCCCGTGGCAGGCGCGCAGCGAATTCGACGAGGCGGCCCTGAACGAGCTCGCCGAGTCGATCAAGGCGAACGGCGTCATCCAGCCGCCGGTGGTGCGCAAGCGTGCGGACGGCAAGTACGAGCTCATCGCCGGCGAACGCCGCATGCGCGCGTCGATCATCGCCGGGCTCAAGAAGGTTCCCGTGCTGGTGGTGGACGCCGGCGACCGCAAGGCCGCCGAAATGGGCGTCGTCGAGAACATCCAGCGGCGCGACCTGAACGTGATCGAAGAGGCCGAAGGGTACAAGCTGCTCAAGGAGCAGTTCGGCATCACCCAGGAAGACGTCGCCGAACGCGTCGGCAAGAGCCGTCCCGCGGTGGCGAACGCCCTGCGTCTGCTGGAACTGCCCGACGAGGTGAAGCAGATGCTCACGCGCCGCGTGCTCACGACGGGCCATGCGAAGGTGCTTCTGTCCGTCGACGGCGAGCACGACCGCACCGTTCTGGCGCGCGAGTGCATCACGGAAAAGCGCAATGCGGACGGCAGCGTCTCGGTGAGCGTCATCTCCGTGCGCGATCTCGAAAAGAAGGTGGAACGCCTGAAGCGTCCCGTGGTCGAGCCCAAGAAGGGCGTGCCCGACCTTCCGGCGAGCTACGTGAAGAGCCTCGTGGATGCGCTCCATCGTCAGCTCGGCGCCGCGGTGCGCGTGACGAGCGGCATGACGCACGCGAACGGCCGCCACACCAAGGGCGTGCTGGAAATCGATTTCTTCGACAACGACGATCTCGACCGCGTGCTCACCGCGATGGGCGTGAAGATTGATTGAGTTGTTTTTAGCGGCGGCGATTTCCTTCTCGCCGGCCGACGCGCGCTTCGCGCACGAGACGGCCGCGGGACTGGTGACAAATTGCACGCCGCGCGACGCGGGCACGCCGGAAGGACTGAAGGCGGCCCGCTGGATCCACAGCCGCGCCCTGCAAACGGGCGCGGCCGTTCATTTGGATTCCTTTCGGGCCATGACGCCTGACGGCCAACGCGCGTTCGCCAACGTCGTCGCCGAGATTCCGTCCGCGAACACGAACGCGGCGTGGATCGTGCTCATTTCCCATTTCGATACGGCGCCCACGGTGAAACGTCCGTTCCAGGGCGCGAACGACGGCGCGTCGACGACGGGCCTGCTGGTGGCGCTGGCGGCGGCGATCCGCCGCGCGGGCGCAGGGACGGACAATGTCGCCCTGTTGTGGACGGATGCGGAGGAGTGCCGCGTCCAGTACGGTCCGAACGACGGTTTCCAGGGCGCACGCCGGGCCGTCGCGCAGTTCCGCGCGCAGGGCCGGCGCGTGAAGGCGGCGATCGGATTGGACATGCTGGGTGATCGCGATCTGCACGTCACGGTGCCGCCGAACGGCGACGGCGCGCTGAAGGATCTCGTTTTCCGCGCGGCGAAGCGGGCGGGTCTCGCGGCGTTGGTGTCCGAGGGCAGGTACGGCGTCATGGACGATTTCACCGCGTTTCACGAGGCCGGCTTTCCGGCCGTGGATCTCATCGATTTCGAATACGGCTCGGCGCCCGGAAAAAACGATTACTGGCACACATCCGAAGACACGATGGACAAGATTTCGGTCGAGTCGTTGGAGAAGTCCGGGCGTTTGGTGGCGGCGATTCTGAACGCGCTGGGAAGAAGGTAGGTTGGAGAGTTTGAAGTTGGTGTTTGGGTTGATGGGTTGCTGGGTGTTTGGGTTGGAAGACAACTCAAACACGCAATAACGCAATAACCCATAACCGGGTTGTTGGGTTTGGGGTTGAAGGAGGAGTCCGATGAAAGCAGTATGGGGTGGGGAAGAGCTGCCGGAAAACGTGAAGCTCAATCCGGATGCGGACTTCGTCGCACGGCTCGAGTCCGCGCTTGAGATGCGCGGCGGGTATTGTCCGTGCCGGCTGCAGCGCATTCCCGAGAATGTCTGTCCGTGTGCGGAGTTCCGGGGGCAGATGGCCGATCCCGCGTACGAGGGCTTCTGCCATTGCCGGCTGTACTGGAAGTCTAAAGTTTGAAGTTTGAATTGAAATGACGAAGATGGTGAAATGCGACGAGGCGGTTTTGGCGGAAGTCGCCGCCGTGCTGAACGCGGGCGGCGTCGCCGTCATTCCCACGGACACCGTGTACGGTCTGGCGGCGCATCCGAAGTTTCCGGCGGCGGTCGAGCGCCTCTACACGATCAAAGGCCGCGAGGCGAAGAAGCCGATCGCGCTTCTGGCGGCGGACGCGGCGGCGGCGGAAGCGTTCGTGGGCGGCTTCGCGCCGGCGGCGCGGGCGCTCGCGAAGCGCTGGCCGGGCGCGCTCACGCTGGTGACGAAGGGCGAGGGTCTTCGCGTGCCCGACCATGATTGGACGCGCCGGTTGCTGGCGGCGTGCGGCGGCGTCTTGCGTGTCACGAGCGCGAATCTTTCCGGACGGCGCCCCGCGACGGACGCGCCGGCGGCTTTGGCCGACGTGGGCCTTTCGGCGGACGTCGTCGTGGACGACGGCGTGAGTCCGGGCGGCGTTCCGTCCACGGTCGTAAAAATCGATGACGACGGATCTCTTTCCGTTTTGCGCCAAGGCGCGCTGAAAATCTGAAATTCGGGGGTTGCGCGAATGCGGCGGACGTGGTATCTTATGCGCCCATCTGCGACCGACCAAGGATTCGTTCCCTCTCGCGGGTTCAACTTCCACGTGGAAGTTTTGCTTTGTCGGTCGCGGTAAACAGCAACTTACCAAGACAAAAAAGAAAGAGTACAGAAAATGATCGACAAAGCCGCCGTTCGTGCCGAGTTCCAGCGCCATGACCGTGACACGGGTTCCTCCGAAGTCCAGATTGCGACGCTCACCAAGAAGATCCAGCTCCTCACCGAGCACCTCAAGGTCAACAAGAAGGACCACAGCTCCCGCTACGGCCTTCTCCGCATGGTGAACAACCGCCGCTCGCTGCTCGACTACCTCAAGCGCGAAGACGAGGCCAAGTACAAGGACCTCATCAAGAAGCTCGGCCTCCGCCGCTAAGCGGATTAGCCCACGACCGTGGGCGGGGTTCGGGGCCGCCAGAGGCCCCGTCTCGTTGTCCCTTTACCAACGAAAACAAAAAAAGAAAGAAAAGCACAATGGAAGGTGCAAAGCAGTTCAAGGTCAACATCGCGGGGACGGACCTCGTGATCGAGACCGGGCTCCTGGCCCAGCAGGCCGCCGGAGCCGTCGCCGTTTCGTACGGCGACAACACCGTCTTCACGGCGGTGACCAACACCGACACGCCTCGGGAAGGCATCGACTTCTTCCCGCTGCA
>DCIH01000134.1:26916-27090 GCA_002317575.1 Verrucomicrobia bacterium UBA1731
TCATCCAGTGCGACGGCACGCGTGAAGCGGACTTCCTCGCGGTGAACGCGGCCTCGGCGGCGCTCCACATCAGCGAGATTCCGTTCATGGGCCCGATCGGATGCGTGCGCATCGGCCGCATCAACGGCGAATGGGTGATCAACCCCACGCACGAGCAGAAGGCCAAGAGCGACA
>DCIH01000125.1:0-2193 GCA_002317575.1 Verrucomicrobia bacterium UBA1731
TCCCTAACCCCTAACTACTTCTCCAACCGCCAGTGCTTCTCCGCACCATACGGGAAATCGCAGGGCGTGTAGCCCTTCACACGGTTCCACACGAGCGAATAGCTCTTCGGCGTGTACAGGAATATCCACGGACAATCCTCGCGGATGATCTCCTGCGCCTCGCGCCACAGCGCATTGCGCGCGTCTTCCGTTTTCGCCGCGAGCGCCGCCTCGTACACCTTGTCGTACGCGGGATTCATGTAGCAGCCGTGGTTCGCGCCCGGCGAGACATTCTTCGCGCAGAACAACTGCAGGAAGTTCTCCGCGTCCGGATAGTCGCCCACCCAGCCGAGCAGGAAGAACTGCGTGCGCCCTTCGCTCACGGCCCGCAAGTACGCATCCCACGTCATGTACTTCGTTTCGAAATCGATTCCCACGCGCGCGTAGAAGCTCTGCATCAGCTCCGCCATCTCCCGCGCGTCGTTCGTGGCGCGGCCGATCGTGAGCTCGAGGTGAAGACGCCGCCCCGTCTTCGGATCGACGCCGCCCGGATACCCCGCCTCCACGAGCAGTTTCTTCGCCTTCTCCACGTCGTACGCGTACGCGAAGGGCGTCTCGAGACGCCCCGCCGTCCCCGGCGGAACCGGACCCGTGCTGGGCATGCAGCGGTTGTTCATGTGCCGCTGCCACTGCGGATAGTCGAACGCGCAGTTGAGCGCCTGCCGCAGTTTCCTGTTCGTCCCGACCACGGGGTCCTTCATGTTGATGCCGATGTAGAACACCGACAGCGAACCGGACGCGTTGAGCGTCATCCCCTTTTCCGAAAGACCGGGCAGCAGCAACCCGTCCGGTCCCACCACGGCGTCCCAGTTGTCGCGCGAAACAGCCCCGAGGAAATCGAGCTGCCCGGTGAGGAACATGAGCCACTGCGTGGACGCGTCGTCCACCACGAGATACCGGATCTCGTCGATTGCGTGCCCGGCGTCCGGCGCATCCTTCCAGCCGCGCCAGTCGGGATTGCGTTCGAACACCATCTCGTGGTTGCGCCGCCAGTGCGCGAGCTTGTACGGACCCGTCCCAACCGCCGTCAGACCGAACGCCGACCCCTTCGCCTCCACTTCCTCGCGCGGCACTACCGCCGCGTAGTGCATCGCCATGAGCCAGGGAAACACGTGCAGCGGCTCCCTGAGCGTGATCCGCACCGTGCGCGCGTCCGGCGCGGACACATCCTCGACGCCGTCCATGATCCACATGCCGCCAGACGCGTTGGACTTGTCCGCGATCCGCTTGAGGGAATAGACGACGTCTTCCGCCGTCGCCGCGCGACCGTTGGTGAATCGCACGTCCTCCACCATCCGGAATGTGTAGACGCGGCCGTCCGCGCTCACCTCGGGCAACGAACACGTGCAGGGCTTCAGCCGATAGGGACGCGCGCGGTAGTCGACCTCCAGAAGCGGCTCGTACACGAGACCCGCCGCCTGCGCGTCGCACACGCTCGCCGCCCTGAGAGGATCCATGCTCGCCACGCGCTCCATCGGCCGCCGCAACACGCGCCTGGCGACCGCCGATGGTGGCGTCGACGGAGCGACGCCACCCCCTTGGGTAGCCGCGCCTGTCCCGTCAGGGGGGCACGCCGCTCCGCCGGCGTGCCACGCGCCGCACGCCACCGCCAACAGGAGAAGTATCGCGCCGCGCATCGTCGCCCTCCGCTCAGACGTTGCGACCGACCAGTTTCTCGGCCAGCGTCTTCAGAAACGCGGTGTCGCCCGGCAGCCCCGCGAGCGCGGCCTCGGCCGCCGACGTGTGCTCGCGCACGAGCGCCTCCGTCCGCTCCCGCGGATACGGCGAATCGCCGTCGATCAGATCGTCCTCGAACTGAAACGCAAGCCCCAGATGGAATGCGTAGTCGCCGAGTTTCGCGACGGACGCGTCGTCCCCGCCGCCCGCCAAGGCGCCCATCTTCGCCGCCGCCACGAAAAGATCGGCCGTCTTGTGCGCGTAGATGAAATCGACGGTCCCGGACAGGAGAAGCGGCGCCCTCGCCGCTTCATGAGCAACATCCTCGACCTGGCCCGCCACCACGCCGACGCCGCGTTCGCCCAACACGCCCGCGATCGCCGCCGCGTTCCGCGGCGCGCGCGCGGCGACCTGGAACGCCAGCGCCTGCAGCGCGTCGCCCGCGAGAATCGCGTTCGCCTCGCCGAACTTCGCCCA
>DCIH01000125.1:2285-2650 GCA_002317575.1 Verrucomicrobia bacterium UBA1731
TGTAGTTGTGCAGCAGCTCGATTGCGCACGCGGGCATCAGCGCGTCCTCCGCGCGCCCGCCCGCCGCCACCGCCGCGGCGAGGCAGATCTGCGGACGGATCCGTTTGCCGCCCGCGCCCACGGCCCAGCGCATCGCCTCCGAAAGCACCTCGGGCCGCCCGCGCGGCAGCACCGCGTCGAGCGCCTTCTCGATCATTTCCAGATAAACGGCCATGCGCGCTACCGCCTCAAATGTGCCTGGGGGCCGCGATGCCCAGCAGATCCAGACCCTTCGCCAACACGCGCCCGAAGAGCGCGCACAGGCTCAACCGCGCCGCGCGCACCGCGGGCTCGGATTTGAGGATCGGCGAATTCTGGTAGAAGCT
>DCIH01000125.1:2664-4026 GCA_002317575.1 Verrucomicrobia bacterium UBA1731
TCGAATAGAGCTGCGCCGTCTGGAACAGGTAGTCCGCGAGGATGGAGGGCTTGTAGTTGTCCGCCGCGCGCACGACCACGCCGCCGAACTTGAGCAACTGCAGCGCCAGCTGCTTTTCGGAAGGCGTCTCCACCGCGAAAGCTTCCGAAGCGCTCCCCACAGCAGCCCCTTCCAGTGCGCTCCCCAAGGGGGTGGCGTCGCTCCGCGACGCCACCATGGGCGTTTCTGTTCCGTTCTTGGCGGCGTCGCGGAGCGACGCCGCCCCCTGTTCCGCCTTCTCCAGCAGCGAACACACGCGCGCGTGCGCGTATTGCAGATACGGACCCGAATTGCCCTCGAGCGCCAGCGCCTTGTCCCAGTCGAAGTCGATCGCCGTGCCCGGGTCGTGCGAGAGATCCGCGTACTTCACCGCGCCAAAACCGATCTCCTCCGCGAGCTTCACATCCTCCGCCGAAGCGCTCCCCAAAGCAGCCCCTTCCGGTGCGCTCCCCAAGGGGGTGGCGTCGCTCCGCGACGCCACCATGGGCGTTTCCGTTCCGTTCTTGCCCCCGTCCCGCTGCCGCGCCTGCACGATCGCGAGCGACCGCCGCACGGCTTCCGCCAAGAGATCGTCCAGACGGATGAGGTTCCCTTCGCGCGTGGAGATCGCCTTGCCGGCGAAACTCATCAGGCCGAACGGCACGTGCACGAGCTTCGTCGTGTGGCCGAGTTTCTCGCTGATCTTGAAGAACTGCTTGAAGTGCAGCTGCTGCCGGTCGTCCGTGACGTAGATGATGCGCTCGGGATCGTAGTCCTTGACGCGCGATTCCACGCACGCGAGATCGCTCGTGGTGTAGTTGAAGCCGCCGTCGGACTTGCGGACGATCGCGACGCCCAGGCCGTCCGCTTCGAGATTGACGATGAGCGCGCCTTCACTCGGCTCGGAAAGCCCCGCCTTCTCGAGGCGCTCCAGAACGCCGGGCATCATGTCGTTGTAGTACGACTCGCCGCGGTAGGTGTCGAACTTGACGCCGAGCTTCGCGTACATGCGGTCGAACTCGCCGATGGAGATGTCGATGAAGCGCTTCCACAGCGCCACGTCGTCCGGATCGCCCTGCTGGAGCTTCACAAGCTCCGCGCGGCATGCGTCCTTCCAGACGCCGTCCTCCTCCTTCGCGCGCGCGGCGGAAAGCACGTAGCACTTCTCGAGATTCGCCACGGTGAGGTTGTCGCGCTCCTCCTGCGTAAGCAGTTCGCGGTAGCCCTTGATCAGGATGCCGAACTGCGTGCCCCAGTCGCCGAGGTGGTTGTCCGCGATCACGTCGTAGCCGAGGCCGCGGAAGATGCGGTCCAGGGCGTTGCCGATCACGGTCGAGCGGATGT
>DCIH01000125.1:4057-20764 GCA_002317575.1 Verrucomicrobia bacterium UBA1731
TGTGGCCGATGTGCATCTGCTTGGCGGCGTTCGGGGACGAGTAGTCGATCACCACCTTCTTGCCCGCGCCCGTCTGCGGCACGCCGAGAAAACCGTCCGACGCCAGGTTCTTGAGCTGCTCGGCGAGCCATGCCGCGGACACCGTGACGTTGATGAAGCCGGGCCCCGCCACCTCCGCCTTCGCGAACGGCGAATCGCCGCCCGTCGCGAGCTGCGCTACCGCGGCCTCCGCGATCTTGCGCGGCGGCAGATGCAGGAGTTTCGCGAATTTCATCGCATCGTTGCATTGGTAGTCGCCGAACTTCGCGTCCGTGGCCGGAAGGAGCGTGATCTGGGGGAATTCGTTGCCGGGAAACGCCTTCTCGAAGGCCTCCCGCAATTCAGCGTCGATGTTCTTGGAGTTCATTGGACGGGGATTATACCACAAGAAGGCGGCGTCAGGGGCATGAAGCGGCGCTTCAGCAGGCCCCTACCGCATCTCGATTTCGGCGCGGAAGAAATCGTACTTGCGGAGCTCTTCCTGCGACACCACGTCACTGCACCCAAGTTCATACCACTTGTTCGGAGCAGCCGCCTTCGCGCCCCATAACTGGTACGCGCGCAGCGCTTCCGCCTCGGGATCGTCCGCGAACTTTTCGTTCGAGAACGTGATCACGTCGTTCGCGTCGCGCGTGATCACGAGCTTGAAGTAGTCGTTCGTGACGAACGGACTCGTGCCGGCCACGTAGTCCTGCCACACGTAGCGGCGGCCGCCATCCTCCTCGTTCTTGACCAGGGCGTCGTAATGCACCAGCACCTCGGGGAACGTCGCACCGTAGAAGAACTTCCACTGGTTGTCGGTCCAGTCGATCGTCCAGCTCTTGGGAACCGGAAACGCCTTGCTGGCGCCGGTGAAAAGCGCCGACACCACGAAATCCCTCCCCTGGTCGTCGAATGCGCCGTTGCAGACGGGCATCGCGCCCTCGAACGTCACATTCGTGATTTTGACGCAACCCTGGAACGCGTCCGCGTGCAGATTCGTCACCGTCGCCGGGAACGTCAGACTCTCCAGCGACGTGCACCCCGCGAACGTCCCGGCGCCCACATCGCGCACGCCGGCGGGCCACGTGACGTCGCGCAGCGCCGCGCACCCCGAGAACATGCCGCCGCTCACCGACGTCAGGGCGGCGGGAAGAACCAGGCGCTCCAACGACGTGCACGCGTTGAACGCATACGCGCCGATGTTCGTGACGCCGGACGGAATGACGAGCGCCTTCAGCGAACTGCAGGCGTTGAACGCCGATTCGCCGATGTCCCGGACCGTGTCGGGCAACGAAACGCCGGTCAGCGACGGCACGTACGCGAAGAAGGAGTCGGGTATCTTCGTGACGCCCGCGAGCAGGACCACGTTCGTCACCGGCACGTCCGTGGACAGTATCTGGTTCAACGGCCGGAGCGTGCCGGGCAACGTCAGATCGGACAAACGGACGCAATCCGACAGCGCGTTCATGTCGATGCTCGTCACGGTCGCCGGGATGACCAGCGACACGATGCCCGCGCAGCCCGCAAATGCGCCGTTCGGCAGATGCCGCAGCGCCGCCGGCAACTCGACCGTTTCCACCGCGCGCGGACACGCCAGAATTTCGCTGAAATCGTTCGTGTACAGCACGCCGCCGGAAGACGCGTAGTTGGGGTTCCCGGACGCGATGTCGATGGCCTCCAACGCCGGACAGGTCGCGAAAACGCCGTTGGCCAACGACATCAGCGACGCCGGGACTGACACGCGGCGCAGCGCGGTGCAGGACTCGAACGCGTCCTGGGCCAGCGCCGTGACGCCGGCCGCCACGACCACGTTGGTGATGAGGGCGCACGACGCGGGGAAGGACGCGGAGACCTTCGTCACGCAGGCGGGAAGCGTCACGTCCCGCAGCGCTTCGCACTCGTCGAACGCCGTCGGCGACACGCTCGTCAGGCCGTTCGGCAACGCCGCGCGCGCCAACGCGCACCCGTAAAACGCGTTTTCTTCGATCGTCTTCAGCCCGGCCGGGAACGAAACGGACGCCAAGGCGCCGCAGCCGGAAAACGCCTGGGCGGGAACCGTTGTCACGCCGGAAGGCAAGTCGACGCTCGTCAACGACGCGCAACCGGCGAACGCATACGCGCCGAGCGTCTGCAATCCCGCCGGCAATGTCAGCGACTGCAACGCGCCGCACCATCGGAACGCCCCCGCACGCACCGTCTTGAGTGACGCGGGAAGCGTCACGCTCCGCAGCGCTTCGCAACCGCTGAACGCGTTTTCCCCGACGGTCTCCACGCCGTCCGGCAGCACGATCGACTCCAGGAACGAACAATCCAGGAATGCGTTTTCGGGAATCGTCGCGCCGCCCGCCAGCAGAACGATCTCCGACAGCACCGCGCCGGGATCGAAATAATCGGCGATGGGCAGCATCGTGGTCGGGCTGATCGTGAGCCGGGCGATGTTCGTGCATCCGGCGAACGTCAACGGATCGATGGTGGTGGTCGAATCGCTCGAAAAGCGCACCTCCTCCAGCTTTTCGCACGACTCGAACACGCGCGCGCTCAACGACGCGAGCGACGCCGGGAAGGTCACGGCGACCAGATTCGTGCAGCCGGAAAACGCCTGCTCGCCGACGGTCTGCAGCCCGGCCGGGAAATGGACCGTCGACAGCGAACCGTCGCCGGCGAACGCGCGTTTGCCGATCGTCTGCAAACCCGTCGGCAACGTCACCGATTCCAGCGCGAAACATTCTTCGAACATGCCCTCGGGAAGCGCCGTGATGGCGTCGTTGAGCGCCGCCGATTGCAACGCGGAACACCCCGCGAGCACGCTGTCCCCCAACGCCGTCGCCGCGGTCAGGAAAGGCGCCTGCTCCAACGCCGTGCAATAGGCGAACGCCATCTCGCCCAACGCGAAGGCGCCGGATCCGACGGATACCGTCTGCAAATTCGTGCACATGCCGAAAGCCGCGCGGCCGACGGTCCGCAGGCCGGACGACAGCACGACCGACCGCAGGGACTCCCGCATCACGAAAGCCATGTCGCCCACCGTCTCGAGCGTGCTCGGAAACGCCACGGAAACGAGATGGTCCTGATTCGTGAACGCCTCGGCCGGAACGGCCGTCACGCCGTCCTTGTACGTGAGATTGGTCAGGGACGCGCATCCGTCGACGAACGCATCGGTGGCGTGCTCGTTCGAGCATTTCGTCAACGAGACGCTCTCCAGCACGCCGTACAGTCCGGGAAACGCCGTCTTGGGCCCGCCCAACGGCGCGGGATATGTCACGGCGACCAGCTTGGAACAACCGCTGAACGCGTTCGCGGCGATCGCCGTCACGGAATCCGGCACCACGATTCCGACGAGATTCGTGCAGCCGACGAACGCCCACTCGCCGATCCCCGCAACCACATAGCCGTCCAGCATGCCGGGCACCGTCACCGTACCGCCCAACGTGTTCGTGACCGCCGCGGGACCCGCCGCTTCGCCAGGCCCGATCACGGCCTTTCCGCCCGCCACCGAATACCGCCACGCCACGCCGTCCACGATGCAGGTTCCGTACGCGGAAACCTCGAGCAGCTTTTTCGACGAAACCGGAACGGACGGCGGAACGGATTCGGCCGCGGCGGAAAGCGGCGCGGAAGCGACGGCAGCGGAAACGACAGCGGACTCCGACGGCGAAACGGCCGCAGGCGTTTTGGCGGCCGTTTCCGCGACGGCCACGGACGCGTCTTCGGCCGACGGCGCCTCCGAAAGCGCCTCGACCGGCGGCGTGACCGACGACAGCTGCATGGGCGCGCCCGCGTACGCCCCGTAGATCGGCGACGAGACCGCGGCGCCGGTCTGGTCGCGGCGGATCTTCACGGCGGCGCCGTACTTCGCGCGCGTGCTGCCGAACAGCAACGCCAGATCGTCCCCCCAGAACACGTTCGCCCAATCCCGCGTGGCCGAAACCAGCGCGGCGCCGACGGGTGCCGACGTCTTGAGCGGCACCACGGCGTGCGTCACGTGTTCGTTCGTCTTGCGCTCCGCCAGCGGCAGACCGCGCGCGTCGAACGCGGCGAAAAGCTCGTTGGAGGCGGCCTGCTGCACGGAAACGTCCAGCCACAGGTCGTCGATGCCCGTCGTGCGCTCGCCGTAGAGCACGTGGTTCAGGTGAACGGAACCGTCGTTCGTCTGCAGATCGGCGGCGCCCTGGTCGCAGCGGTTGCCTGAAACGACCGTGTCCAGCAGGTACAGCGTGGGCCCCTTCCGCGAACCCTCCGCATGGACGCCGCCCGTGCGCGCGTTGGAACCGTTGCCCGCAATCGTGCAGTTGACGAGCGCCGTGCGCGACGCGCCGCCCGCTGCGTACACGGCGCCGCCCGCCGGAGCGGCGATCGTGGCGCTCCGCGCGGCGACACAGCCGTGGAACGTGCAGTTCACCACCGTGGACGTGCCCGCGTTGCTGGTGTGAAGTCCGCCGCCGTAGCCGGCCACGCAGTCCTTGAACGTGGTGTCGAAGATCAACGTGCTGCCGCCCGCCGCCGTGCTCACGCCGCCGCCGTTCGCATGGCCCGACAGCGCTTTCAACGTCTTCGCCGAGACGCCCCGCAACGACTCGTTCGTGATGTTGGCCGCCGCCCACGCGTCCCACGTGACGCCATTCGTCACGGTCGTGAATGTGGCACCTGCCCAGCAGTCCACGAACACGCAGTTCGACACCGTCGTGCGGCCCGCGTTCAGCAAACCGCCGCCGGCGCCGGTCGAGACGGCCGAGCCCACGGGCCAAGCCGCCGTGTTGGTGAACGTGAAGCCGGAGATGGCCATGTTGTTTCCGGGACCCACGTAGAGCGGCCGGAACTGGTGGGCGCCGTCGAGCAGGATGCGCTTGTTCGCCGGCGGATAGATCAGGAGCGAACCGTTCTGGAAATTCTTCGACACTTCCATCTGCCGCATCTTCGACGTGATCGTCTGCTCGGTTTTGCCGCCGAAGAACGCATCGTCGAACTGAATGGTGCAATTGCCGGACGCGTCGCGGAAATTGGCGTTGGCCTGCGCGAAGTCCACCGCTTCGCGCAAGGCGATCAGACCGTCGTAGTTGTCCGGGTTGACGATGTCCTCGGGCGTGTTCACCCAGATGACGCCGCCGTCGGAATACTCGGGATCGCAGCATGTGGCGTAGGAGCCGCGCGACACATGGCCCTGCACGACTTCACGCCCCAGTATGTCCGTGCCGATGCGCGTGTCGGCGCGGCCCG
Source organism: Verrucomicrobia bacterium UBA1731 (assembly GCA_002317575.1). Classification (GTDB taxonomy): domain Bacteria; phylum Verrucomicrobiota; class Kiritimatiellia; order RFP12; family UBA1067; genus UBA1731. The sequence continues at coordinate 9,293 of DCIH01000125.1, forward strand.
ACTGACCGCGCACGGCCCGCTTCGCGTTGCCGCTCCGGTAAAGCGACGTGCCGATGTGGCGGTACTCGCTGCTGCGGAACACGAAACAGCCGTTGGTGTGGATCGGTCCGCCGCGCAGCTGCCGGTAGTAGCGGTGCGTCACGCCGTTCACATAGCCCGTCTGGACACCGCCGGCGAAACACGCGTCACTCGACTTGCCGAACGTCGTGTAGTGGGCGTCGGCGTCGACCGTGAAACCGTCGTAGGGACGGTCGCCCGCCAGCACGGAATTCACGGCGTACGTCGTCGCCTGCGTCAGGTCGCCGTCCACGTAATCCGTGTTCAGGACGCGGATGCCGTAGCCGCTGCCGAAGTCGTTGTCCGCCAGCGTGCAGGAAAGCACATCGAACGTACCGTTCTTCACGTACACGAGATCGCCGCCCGCCGTCTTGTTGCCGGTGAGCGTGCAGTTCAGCAGATGGCCCTCGTGGCCGGCGAACGACAGGAACGCGCCGTCGGCATCCTTCGTCGTGCACACGTTGTCCGCGATCGTGCACTGGTGGATGAACACCGAGTTGCCCGTGGATTCGATCTTGTTGCGCCCGATCCGGCGGCCGTCGAACGCGCAGTTGATCGCCGTGAAGTCGCCCGCCGTCTCCACCGTCAGGATGTCTTTGGCCGGATTCGGCACGAGCGTCAGGTTCTGGAGTTCGAGGCAGGACGTCTCGCCGACCGTGAACAGCTTGGTGAGCTCCGCCGACGGCGTGATCGTGAGCGAGGAACCGTCCGTGGGGCCGACGATCGCCGCCGCCTGGACGCCCGTGAGCGCCAGCGGATCGCCCTTCACCGTCAGCGTCGCCGATCGCGTCGCGTTCGTGAACAGGACCGCGCCGAAGGAGATCTCCGCGTAGCCATCGCTGCGGCGCTTCTGGTCGCGCGACGTCACCACCGCAAGCGCTTCGCGCAGCGACGTGAGATTGTCCTCGGGATCCACCACGTCGTCGGCCGTCGTGACCACGAGCGACTCCTTCTCGCCCGCATCGGTCACCGCGCCGACGTAAAGGTTGTTGTTGTTGCGCTTGCGGCCGATCTGGTCGGTTCCGCACAGGACGCGCGGCTCGGCCATACCCCACACCTTGTTTCCCTTCGTGGCCGTCACGCTGCCATACCATCCGATGCTGCTCCAGTCGGCCGCATGCCACACGGCGCAGCCCTTCACGATCGACTTGTTTCCGCTGGTCACGCCGCGGTAATACTGCACGACGCCGTTCACGTTCGTCTGGCTCAGATAGCTGAACTTGAACATGGAACCGGGGGTGATGCCCACGTACGACGTCAGCCCGACCGACCGGATGGACGACGTCCGGCCGAACGAACCGATGCACGAAATGAATTCGCCGCGCCGGCTGACGTCGACGTCGTTCGGCCGCGACGCGACATACGTCTCGTCGCCCACCGCCGTCGTGCTCACCGTCACCAGCCGTTCGCCGCCGTACAGACCGCCGCCCGCGTTGTCCGAAAGCGTGCACGCGCCCAGCAGCGCCGTGCCCCCGGGGACGTCGAAACCGCCGCCGCGGAGATTCGATGTGTTGAGAAACGCGGAACAGTGTTCGACGCCGTGCGTGAAGAGCGGCGCGTTCAGCGTCATGCCGCCGCCGGAAAAGCCCGCCGTGTTCTCCACGAAACACGACCGCGCCACGATGGCCCGTCCGCGCGCGTACACTCCGCCGCCGCTCTTGCCCGCGACATTTTTGTCGAAACGGCAGTTGAACACGTTCACCACGTTCGACGCCGCGGCGTACACCGCGCCGCCGTAACCCGCGGCCCAACAGGATTCGAACGTGCAGTTGGTGAGCGCGAGCGGCCCCTGCGAACGAATCGCGCCGCCGCAGCCGTTGGACTTGAACTCCTTGAACATGACGCCCAGAAAGCCCACCGTGCCCGAACCGCGGTTGTGGAACGCGCCCGGCATTTCCCTGTCCGCCGGCGCCGAGGTCGAAGACGGCCTCAGCCGGATGCGGTTCGCGCCGTCGATCACGAGCGGCCGCGTGAAGCCGGTCGTGTCCAGCAGGATCGGCTGCGACAGCGTGACGTCGCCGACCAGATCGGGTGCGAACGTCACGATTCCGCCCTGCGCCTGTTTGGCGGCCTGGAGCGCCGTCCGCAGCGCATCCTCCGTGAGCGCCGACACTTCAAGCGAACCGGCCGAAGCCGGCACGTTGTCCGCCGGCAGGTCCAGATCCCAGAAGCCCGCCCCCGTCGGCTCGGCCCAATCGCCGGCCGTGATCGACGGCGCGGCGATGCCGCCGCTCAGGAAAAGGCCAGCTTCTCGGTTCCACGCGCCCGCGCCGACGCCCGCGCCGCCCCAGCCGCCTTTCACCGTCGCGCTGCCGCCGTCGAAACGGACGCCCAGCATGCCGGCCGTGCCCGAACCGCCGCCGATGCCCGCGCCCTCGAACCCGCCCTGCGCCGTCAGATCGCCGCTCAGGAGTTTGAAGAAGCCGCGTTCGCCGTCGACGCCGCCGATGCCCGGCCCCCAGTTGCCGCCCGTGACGTTCAGCGATCCCGCGACGCCCGAAGCGGCAAGCTGAACGGTGAGCAGGGCGTCCTGTCCCACGAAGACGCCGGCGCCGGAGAACTGCCTGTACCCCGCGCGTGCGCCGTCGGCCATCGGCCCCACGACATTCGCCCCCTTCAGGTTCACGGTGACCGCCACATTGCTCGTCACCTCCACCACGCCGTCCTTCACGCCCCACCCCAGGAGCGTGAGTCCCGCGAAGGTCACGGTGCCGTCCTCGGTGAGATGCGGATGCACCATGCCCTTCTCGTCCTTGCCCCACAGCGTCACGTTCTCCTTCTCCGCCGTGCGGAACGTCCAGTTCGAGCTCACGGGTGACCACCGCCAGCCCTCGCCGGCCGCAACGCCCACGTCCCAGCCGTCCGCCAGCACGCCCGTTGTGGCGAAGTAGGCGTTCGTGTCGGCGCTCTTCACCACGGCCCATGCGTCCAGACCGTTCACCTTGAAGTTGTGCGTGGCGTTCGGCTGCCACGGATAGATCCGGTCGTTGATCGGGAACAGCTGCGTCGTGCCGTAGGGATTCCCGCCGGCGCCCACCAGGTTCGTCACCGACACCGGCACGTCGTCGCCAGGCGAATCCGGCACCGCCGTGCGGATGCACCACACGGATTCGGACGCGCCGTTCTTCGGCTGCGGCGAATACGTGCCGTTCACGCAGCGCAGGCTGCCGCCGTTTATCCAAAGCGTGATGTCCTTGCCGCCGTTGGCCTTACCGAGGTCGTACGGGCTCTTCGTGCCGGCCTTCTCCTGCGGACCGGCCTCCACGTCCACCGTGCCGTCGTTCATGAAGAACGCGCCGCCCGACGCATTGAGGTTCTTGCCGTGGCCGACGCCGGCCGAATGCATGCCGCCCTTGGCGGACATGCGCCCGCGCCCGAACACGAAGGTACCCTGGACTTCGACGCCCGCCCCGCCGCGACCGCCCTTCACGGCGAGCGTGCGCGCCAGCGCGACGTCCGCGTTCGTCACCGTCAGCGAGCCGACCACGTTCAGCGCGGGACCGGAGCCGGCGTCCGTCATCGTCAGTTCCGAATCCTCGAGCACCCACAGGGCCGACGTCACGCCGGACGTCACGCAGAAGAGCCCGTTCTTCAGGTTGCGCGAACTCTCCAGCTTCAGGTTCTTGAACTCGAGCGTGCCGGAGGACCGCTGCACCACGTTCACGTTGTCCGCGAGGTTCGTGCCGGACAGGCGCCACGTCATCGGTTCGGCACGGTACAGCGTGAGATCGTAGTTGACGTGCGACCATTTCCAGCCCTTCGCCGCGCGGTACGCCACGTCCATGCCGTTCACCGTCACGCCCGTCCACTGCATGTCTTCGTATTTGATCCAATACGCGTGAAGCTCAAGGTCCTCATGACCGTAGAACGTGATCAGCGACGACCCGTCCGCGCCGTAGTACTGGACGCCCATGCCGCCTTCGTCCGTGAAGTAGCCCAGGAACACGTAGCCCGTTTTCGTCGGCACGCCCACGCCGGAGGGCATCGTGCCGTACTGCACGCGGAAACTGCTCTGGCTGGCGCCCTTGAACGAGAACAGGAAGTCGAGTTTCTTGTGGCATTCCGTCAGCAACTCGGAATCGTGCGACGCCTTCGTGAGATCGGCGCCACCCGCGCGGTACACCTGGACGGACCCCGTCTGCTCCGAGCACAGGCCGCCGGCACCGCCCTTGCCGCCGTAGGCGGTGGGGCTTCCGCCTGAGCCGGTGCAAGCGTGCTCCGTATGATCGACGTTGGCGTTCGTGCTGTCGTACGACCCTTGAGAACCGGCGCCCGAGCGCGATTGTCCGCCGCCACCGCCCCACCCGCCGATGTAGGCGTTCGCGGAATGCCAGGCGTCGATGTCGCACATGCCGCCGGCGCCGCCGCCGCCGCCGCCGCCGCCGCCCGAACCGCCGGGCCCGATGCCGTAGGGCGCGGCACAACCGCCGCCGCCGCCGCCGCCGCCGCCGCCGCCGCAGGCGAAGTATTCGTCGGTGAACAACCCTTCGCGGTCTTCCGAAGAGCCGCGCGAGCCGCCGCCGCCGCCGCCGCCGCCGCCGCCGCCCGTCGCCACCACGATCACCTGACCCAGGAAATACATCTCGCCCATGCCGAGGGCAGAAAAGCTATGAGCGCCCTCCGATCCGTGTTGAACCTGTTTTCCGGCTTCAGCGATCGTGCCCGTGTTGTCGCCGATGCCGCACTTGCTGCGCTGACCGCCGCCGTTGCCGCCCGCGCCGCCCAAGCCGCCGTCCGTGCCGATCGCGGCCGCGCCGCCGCCGCCGCCCGCGCCGCCCGCGCCGCCCGCGCCGTTTTGCCAATCCGTCGGCTCCGCGGCCGTGCGCCAGATGCTGCCGCCGCCGCCGTTGCCACCCCTGCCGCCGCCCGCGCCGTTGCCGCCTGTGGCCGTCAGTTTGCCTTCGCCGAACACGATCAGCTTGGAGCCGGAAGGCACCAGCAGCCCCGCGCCCGCGCCCGTGCTTCCGGAGGCCTTTCCGCCCGTCAGCACGAGTTCCTGCCCCACGCCGAGATAGATGGCGACGTACGCCTTGTTGGTGGCCACCTTGAGCGCGTTGCCGCCGTCGCCGGCCGTCAGCGTCACCTTGTTGGCGCCCAGGAAATAGAGCGTGTCGTTCTCGAGTGTCGCGCCAAGCGAGGAACTGCTGATCGTGCCGGTCTTCGTAAAAGCGCCATGCGCGGCGACGCTCCAAAGCGTCGCCGCGCAAAGCACCGCAATCCGGAAACGTTTAGAGATTGTTGACATTCCCCGCCAGAGTCGTGTAGACGGACTTGAGGACGTTCGTGATCAGATCGTAGCTCTGGTCGCGCTTGTTGGTGAGCGACTGGAGTTCGATCATGTCCGCCTGGTTCACGGAGTTCTTCGAGTCGATGATGGACGACAGATCCGAGATGATCTCCTGGGCCGTCGTGCCGTCCACGTCCTGGTCCGTCACGCCGGCGTCCGCCAGCAGCTCGTTGATGTTGTCGATCGTGGCGATGGTCTTGGTCTGCATCGCGCCGTCCTTGTCGGGGTAGGACACGGTCACCGCCGGATTGAGCGAGGCCTTACCCTGCTCCACGTACGCTTCCTGGATTTGCGTGAGCGCCTCCAGCAGCATCGTGGTGTTCGCCATCGTGGTCATCTTCTCCACGATCTGCTCTTCGAGTTCGGTCGCGCGGTTGAGGCAGATCGCCATCACCACTTCGCCGATCGAAAGGTCCCGGTCGATGCCCGAAACGCGGTAGACGTTGCCGACCAGCAACATGCCCGTGTCGGGGTCGCGCATCGAAAGGTCGTAGCTCTGGGATGTGATTGTCAGATCGCTCATGTCGTTCTCCTTGCTGAATCGTTGCCGGCGCGCCCGTCCTTACCGGTTGCCGAAGGCGCTCGCCGTGTTCATGCTGCTTTTGCCGAAATGCGTGGTGACCGTCGTCGCGATGTCGTACACGGCGTCGCGGCGGGAGATGCACGTCTGCAACTCGATCGCCACGCGGTCGTTGGTGGCCGTGACGTTCATGATCTGCTTCTCGAAATTGTCGTAGTAGGCCATCTTGTCCTTGTAGGATTTCGAGAGCGCCTCGAGCTTCGCAGCGTCCTGCTCGGCCGTCATGCCCGAGACGTCGGTCAGCCCCGTCACGCCGAGCTCCTGCAGAAACTCCGTCATTTCCTTGTAGGTCGGACGCACCGTGTCGAAGTTCTTGCGCCTGTCCGCCCACTTCGCCTCCCACTCCTGCGCGTTCTCTTCGCTGTCGATGCCGTCGAGAACCCACTCGGCGTAGTAGGTGAGGCGCTCCACCGTGTCGGATCCCTGGGTGAGCATGTTCATCTGCACGGCGCTGGAGCGCTCGAGATAGGACGCGCTGCGCACGCAGATGGCGTTCACCAGCTGCGGAATCGTCATGTTCTCGCAGCCGTTGTAGTTGTACAGCAGAATCCGGTTGGCGTCTTCCGTGGCGTACCGGTTCCGGGCGATGGTGGTGGCGCTGATTTCGCTCATCGGAAATGCCTCACATGTTGCGGATGGCGTTGCCGCGCGTGTCGCTCACGCTGCTCATCAGCGAACTCGCCGTGCTGTACGACTCGTCGCGCTTGTCCACCAGCGACTGCAGGCGCGTCATGTCGCTCGAGGACTCGTTGTTCAGCTTGTCCATTTCGGCCTTCACCAGCTGAATGGCCTGTTCGCACTGCGATTTCGTGACGTAACCGTCTTGGCCGACCAGGTCGGAACTCTGGCCCGCCGCGCGCGCGAGCTCGTTGATGATGTCGATGGAATCCTGCGTCAGCTTGACGCTGTTGTCCTTGGTGTGCGACCAGGTGCCGCCGGGATCGTCCGAATCGAAGAGCGCCTGCTGGCCCGTCAGCGTGGAAAGCGCGTTCGTCAGGGTCGTCAGCCGCGTGTTCCGGTCGTTCACCTGCGTGGAAAGCGGTTTGATCTCGAGCTCGATCGTCGTCGCGCGGTTCGTGGAGATGCTCACGAGCAGCGTTTCGAGATCCGCCTCCTTGGTGACCGGGTTTCCGTTGCCGTCGATCGCCGTGAGCGTGTAGTTGTTGACCGTCACATTCCAACGCGACTGGAACGTCTCCGCCGCGACGGGCACCGCTTCAATTGTTCCGAATGACATCTCTCACCCCCCAGAATCTAAACTTCAAACTCTAAACTTCAAACTCCCCCGTCACTGCCCGATCTGGTTGATCGTGCGCGACGCCGTCTCGTCGACCTTCTTCTGCAGTTTGCCGATCGTCGAATACGCCGAATCGCGCTTCGACAGGATGCTCCGCAGATCCGATTGCGTCTGCTGGAGCGCGTTGCTCTCCTTGTCGAGCGCCAGCTTGCAGCTCGACTGGATGGCCGACACGTCGCCCTTCGTCACGGTGTCCACGCTGTACGACTTCTCCAGCGCCTCGTACTTGTTGAGGTAGTAGAGCGCCGTCTGCATGTCGCTCTTCATCTTCACCTTGTCGGCGTCGCTCGCGTTGTCGCACTTGTCGATCGTGTGGTTGATGTTGTCGTCGTCCGTGTCGCCGGAGAAGAACGCCACCACGCTGCCGAGGCAGGCCATCGCCACGCCAAGCTCCTCCACGGCGACGCTGCGTTTCTCGACCGATCGCGCGATGGCGGTGATCGACCCCTCCACCGTCACGGCACGGCGCGTCGTGCTGAGCACCGCCGCGTCGCCCAGCGACTTCCCGTCGAGATATCCCGCCGCCAGGGCGTCGTACACCGAAAAGTCGTACTGGACCTGTCCGTAGACGAACAGATCCAGCTCGTTGACGCGTACTTTCGAGTCCCAGTCGCTCATACGTTGATCGCCTGCTGCTGGGATTGGCTTTCCGCTTCCATGATGGCGTTCAGCAGCTGCAGGATCGAATTGATCATCTGCTGCGTCTGCTGGTACAGATCGTTCGTCTGCTCCAGCTTCGCGCGCTCGATCTCCTGCTGCGCCTCCATCTGCTTCTGGTCGGCGCGGGCGTATTCGGACTGCTTCTCGCCGAACACGTTCACCAGACTGGAGAGCGCCTGGCCGAACTGGTTGAGGCACTGCGCAAGCTGCTCGAGGTTGCGGTTCTTGAGCATCTGCGGCGAATCCAGCAGATCCCTCTGGGCGACGGCCACCGCCTGCTTGGCGTTGTCGAGCTCCACCTTGAGGCCCTTGATGAGCGCCGGCGCGTTGGCGGCGTTCTCGGCGTCCTTGATCTGACCGGCGAGTTCGGCCTGCGCCTTGGCGGCGCGGGCTTCGAGGACCTGCTGTTCGTTGCCCTTGTATTCCGCGGCGTCGACGTCCGCCTTCTGCTTGTCGTTGAGCGCGGCGTACTTCGTGTCGAAGTCCGTCTTGGCGTTGGCGGCGTCCGTCTCGAGCGCGGCCTTGTAGTCCTTGAGCACGCTCACCTGGTCGTTCACGGCGCTGTCGTACGACTTCTTGGCGGCCGCCTCGGTGTCGCGCGCCGTCGCGAGATCCGACTTGGCGTTCGTCAGCTTGGTCTCGCAATCGGTGACCTTCGCCTTGGCCGTATCAACCTCCGCCTGCGTCGCCGGCGGGGTCTGTTTCGTGAGGGTGGCCAGGTCTTTCTTGGCGGCGGCCAGGTCGTTGCTGGCGTTCTCCACCTTCTGTTCCGCGAGGAGCGTGCTGCCCTTCGCCTCGGTGTAGACGGTCTCGGCGGTGGTGACGGTGTCGTTGGCCGCCGCGACCTTGGCGTCGAGCTTGGCCGCCGTGGGCATCACCTGATCCTTCGTCAGGCCCGCGTCCTTGAGCAGCTGCTCGGCCGTCTTCGTGCCGCCGGCGCCCTGCGCCTGCTGCGCATCCTTGAGGTCCGCCTTGACTTCGTTGAGGTTCTGCTTGGCGGCGCCGATGTTGGAATTCGATATCTCCTGGAGCGTGGTGACCGTCGAGTACATCGTCATCACCGTGGAGACCGTCGTCATCGCCGTGTTGATGATCGCGCAGGCGAGGCCGTAGCTGAAGGAGATGTCGGCCGCGGCGCGGATCGAATCCGCCTCGGCCTGGAGCGACGCGGCGATGTTGGAATGCTGCTGGGCGCGCGCGGCCGCCTGCGTCTCGCGCTGCTTCATCTCCACTTCCATCAGCAGCTTGAGGCAGTCGTAGATGCTGAAAAGCGCCTGGCTGACGCTGCTCTTCGACACGGACGTCGTCGTGGTGGTCTGGCCGTTCGCCTCGTTCACCATCTGGGTGAGCGTGCCCGAAAGCTCGGCGAGTTCCGAATCGACATTCACGGAACCGTCCACCGGCGGAATCTCCGGCAGCCGGATCTGCAGCGACGTGCTCTGCGTGTCGTTGGCGCCGGTGAAGGTGACCGTCACCAGGCTGCTGTCGGTGGGATCCGTGGTGACCGTGGCGCTCACGCCGTTCGCGGCGGCGTATTCGTTGATCCACGCGTTGAGGTCGTTCTTGCTGACATTGACGTTTGCGATGTTGCCCATGACTGACTCCTCCCAGATGCTTCGTTTTTCGTTTGTCCGTTCGCGTCACACGTTCTGCGACATGTTTTCCAGGATTTCCTGACTCGCCTCCGTGCCGGCGCTGAGCAGCTCCGTGATCACGCCCATCAGGCTCTGGATCTTCGCGAGCAGCTCCTCCATGGCGGCCTGCTCTTCGTCGATGGCGGCCTGGATCATCTCCAGAAGCGCCTGCAGCTCCTGAACGGCGGCCTGCTCTTCGGCCGATTCCTTCTGCAGGAACAGGAGCTCCCAGTTCATCACGCAGCTGGTGATGCCGCCCGCCGTCTGCACGAGGGTCAGGCACAACTGGGCGATCTTGGCGCCCATCTTCATGCCCGAGTTGGCGATATCGGCGGCCTTCGTGCCGAGTTCGGCGGCCTTCGCCGCCGCGCTCGCCCCGCTCGTCGCCAGACTCGCGATGCCGCAGCCGAGCGACGCCAGGCCCAGCACCGCCGTGCAGATCGTCATCGCCAGCTGGTAGTCGCCCTGAACCTTGGCCATGGCCTCCTTCTTGGACACCTCGGGGTGGTCCTTGCGGTACTCCTCGGCCTTCTCCTCGAAGAAATCGTCCAACGCGCCGGTCTCCGTCAGGATCTGGTTGGTGAGCGACAGCGCGCACGACGCGATCGCCAGCGCGCAGCCGGCGACGGCGAGCGGCGTCGCCGCGCCGAACGTGACGACGCATGTGATCACCGTGGCGATCACCGAAAGCGCCGTCATCACCCAGCCGAGGATCTTGTTCTTCTTGGCCTCTTCGGCCTGCTTCTTCGAAATCTCCACGGCTTCGTCGATCTTCTTGAGCGTCTCCTCGTGCTTCGCCTCGAGTTCCTTGAGCTGCACCTCGATGCGCTCCTTGGACGCCTCGAGCTGGTGGAGCTCGTTGTCGAGCGTGAGCTCGGCGAGAAGCTTTTCGAGGTCGACGAGCTCGGACTGAAGCGCGGACAGCGCGTCCAAAACCGGAAGCTCGAGCTCGAAGGCGCCGCCTTCGGTGTTCGTGACCTCGACGGAATCGCCGCGCATGAGGGGCGCGGCTTCCTTCGTCTCCTGGGAAACGTCGATGACGCCGGCGCCTTCGGCGCTTTCAACGGGAACGCCGGTCGTGGTCGTCTGCGGGGTGGTGGGGGTAATCGTCATGTGTGTGTTCCTTTCTTCGCTTGCAGCGCGGAGGCCGCCCCGAAAATCACTTCTTCGACGAGACGTTTTCGCGGGCGGCGATCACGGCCTTCAGCAGTTCTTCCGCCTTGCCGCGGAACAGATCGTTTTCGCCGACGCCCGCCGGGCAGAGCGCCAGCAGCGTGCGGCAGGCCGATTCCGCGGAATCGAAATCGCCCAGCGCCAGCGAGCATTCGGCGCCGTAGAAGTGCGGCTTCGGCAGGTGCAGGTCGAACATGGCGGCCGCCGCATAGGCGGTGAGCGCCTCCTTGTACTCCTTGCGGACCTGGCGCACCGCGCCCAGCGCCGTCCAGTACTTCGGGCAGGTGTGCTCCATGATGCACAGGAAGTAGAAGATCTTCTCGGCGTCTTCGTAGCGGCCGGTCTTGTAGAAACCGGAACCGACGCTGTAAGCGGCCTCGAGCTGGGCGCGGCCGATGCCACGCACGTCCGCCACCGTCGTCACGCCGTTCATCATCTTCATGGCCATGGCGGCGACCTGGTGAAGCTTGTCCTGGCTCGCCTTCAGCAGCTGTTCGCTCAATGTCTCTTCCTTGCTCATGTCCTGAACTCCTTTCGCCTCGTTTACGAAACACCCCGAGAAAGGTTACATGAAAAATATTTTTTCTTGCACCTCTCCAAAGGAACACACCTTTTTAAACACACAATGTTCGGTATGATAGCGAAAAATCCACCGAAATACAATCTTTTTTTACAGGAGTTAGGGGTTAGGAGTTAGGGGTTAGGGGTTAGGAGTTAGGGGTTAGGAGTTAGGGGTTAGACTGTGGTATAATGCGCGCATGAAAACGAAAGCACTCCTCGTCGT
>DCIH01000043.1:0-10594 GCA_002317575.1 Verrucomicrobia bacterium UBA1731
GCATCTGCGACGCGGACGTGTAGAAGCGGTTGTGCGGATACGGATCCGCCTCGTAGAACGTCTCCATGTCGCGCGGCAGACGCTCGAGGGTGTACATCGTGTGGGAGACCGCGCCGGGGATGTCGGCGGGCGTCGTCTGCGCGCCGTAGATCGCGCCCGAGGGGCGGATTCCCGGCCGCGTGTTCGGTCCCGCGAACGCGCGGGCGATCGCCTCCACGGCGTCGCCGTCCTTGTCGCTGCACGAGCCGCTCTCGCAGAGCATGATGCGCACCGACGGATCCACCTCGTCCACCGCCGCGCGCACCGCGCGCGCAAGCTCGCACAGCGAGTCGCGCACCGTGTCCGCGAACGCCTGACGGACGGGAAGGTTTTCGTTCGTGCGGTTCTTGAACGCATCCGCGATTTCGGGACCCGTGAGCGCCTTGCCGTAGCGCTTCGCGAACGCGGCCAGATGCCGCTGGCAGAAGCACGCGCCGCCGTCGAGGCCGCGTCCCCACGCGAGCGTGTAGTCGTCCTCGATGTTGACGATCTTCGGACGCGCCGCGGCGACAACGGATTTCACCTTCGCCGCCCAGTCGGCCTGGAACGCGGAGTCGAGCGGACACTTCTTGTTGTCCTTGCTGCGGTTTCCGTGCGCGTCTTCGATGGACGGGAAATCCGACCAGTAGCGGATGGACGGCGCGCACCACCAGCCGATTTCGAATCCTTCCGGTTCGAGGCGCTTCTTGATTTCGCCGATGCGCCGACCCATCTCGGCGTACAGCCCGGCATCGAACGGCGCGTACATGACTTCGTTGAAACCGGGTCCCGTGAGCAGGAAGCGGTTCAAGCCGCTGCGCGCCTTCACGTCGCGCAGTTCCGCGACCGCGCGATCCACATCCCCCAACCCGAATGAATAAGGAACCAGCGGATTCAAGGATCCGGCAACGGCGGGAACGGCGGAAAGGAGCGGGAGGGAAAGGAGAAAAGGTCTGATGTTCATGGCGAAAACACCCATTCTGTTTCAAAGCCAGGCAGACAGGAGTTCCCGGCATCGCCTGGCGGGTTCGAGCGAATCGGGGATGATTTCGGACTCGACGACCCACCATTTGACCGACTCGTCCGAGCGGGTGGTCGCCATCACGGCGTCCCACGGGACGCCCGGCGCGCCATCCGTCGGCTTCTCGCCGAAGACGCCGTTCGGGGTGGGGTCGTTCTCCTTCGCGTGCAGACAGAAGAGGCGTCCGCGCCCAGCCTTCAGCTCGGCGACGGGATCGCCGCCGCCGTGCAGGCAGTTGCCGACGTCGATCTCCTTCTGCAGAAGCGGAGATGTTTCGCTGAAGATGAGATCCCAGGCCGTCTTGCCGCCCAAGCGTGTCTGGAAATGGAACGGTGCGGTATGAACGCCGATCTTGATGCCGTATGCGGCGGCGATCTCCGCCGCCCGGCCCATCTCGGCGCCGAACTTCCGATACGCATCGGCCGTCTTGCGTGCGGCATGCGGCGTCACGACGCTTTCGATGCCCGCCTCCGCATAGAAGTCGAGCGTCCGCCTGAGCTCGTCTCCGACGAGCGCGACGTCGCCGTTGACGTGCGTTCCCATGCCGATCATGCCGGCGTCGCCGAGAAGCTTCTTCAGGTCCGCCGGCGACTTGCCCTTGTGGCCCGCGAACTGAACGCCCTCGTAACCGGCCGCGCGAAGTTCGGCGAGGATCTTTTCCGGGGAATCCCAGAAGATCTTCCAGATCGAGTAGAGCTGCAGCGCGATCTTCGGGCGCGCCGCGCCGCATCCAAACGAACGGCAGCCGAAAGCGGTCTCGGCCAGCGCCAGCGCGGACAAGGTCTTCAGGACATCACGACGGGTCATTTCGGCAATCATTTCATTTCCTTTCGTTGCATCCGATCCGCATTCCCTTTTAGTCTACCTCAACAACGAACGCACCGCCAGGCCTCAATCCTCGTCGAGCTTGATGTCCACGTCGTAGTCGCTTTCCATCACGTTGTCGTCGGACTTGACGGTGCGCGTTTTCGTGGCGCGTTTGCTCACGCGCGCAAGTCCCGCCTTGTACTTCGGATAGAAGTAATCGTTCTCCGGCGGCCAGCACTTCATGCCGTCCGAATAGTAGATCACGGCCGCCTCGTATTCGCCGAAGCCCTCCGCGAGTTCGCCGAGCGTCCCCGAAATCGTGCGCGGGTCGCCCGTCAGGTTGCCGCCGCCGAGGTTCTTCACTTCCTTGAGGAGCTTGTACGCCTCCTTCTTCTTGTCCGCGCGGAGGTATGCCTCCACGCCCGTGTAGAGGAGCGTCCCCAACGCGTGTCCCTGCAGGTGGAAGTCGTCGCCGCATTTGCGCGCGAAGGCGAGACAGCTTTCCGGCTTGTCGGAATTGAGGAGCGCCAGGCACATCCGGTGCGCGGAATCGTAACGCAGCCCCTGGTCGACCCCGGCGATCGCGAGCGCCTGCGTGAGCTGTTCCTGCGCCGCCGCGAGCTTGTCCGGACCGAAGTGTTCGCAGAAGCCCGCGGGCGTCAGATACGCCATCGCCTTCTCGATCATGAGCCGCCCGTGCACGGACGCCGGATAGCGGCCGCGCTCCTTGATGGACGCGTCCAGCACCGCAATGGCGCCGGCGCGGTCGAGCATCTGCACGCGCAGGGACGCTTCGCGCACCGCGGCGGCGGCGCGCTCGGCGGGCGTTTCCGCCCCTTCGCGCATCTTCGTCGCGAGCGGAATCGCGAGGTCGAGACGGTTCGCCTTCACGCAGTCGTCGAGCCGTTTGCCGATCGGAATGGACGCGTCCGCCGCCATCACGTCCACCTTGTGCGGCGGCAGTTCGCCGATGGGCGTCACCGCGGGTTCGTCCGGCTCCGGCCCCACCGCCGCGACGAGCTCCAGGACGCGCCGGACGACTTCGCGGCGGAATGTATCCAAGTCAAGCACGTGCTCGGGGTCGATCGCGTCCATCCAGCAGATTGCCTTGCGGCCCAACAGCCGCACATCCTTCTTGTCGCTCTTCATCGCCGCCTCGGCGCGCAGACGCAGAAGCGACAGGTAGCGCACGTCGTCCATGCCCTCGCGCAGCGCCTCCATGGCGATCGTGCCGATCATGCCCGTGCGCGTCGGATACGCGAGGCCGAACGAACGGTAGCCGTCCGGACTCTTGATGAATTCGTTCCAGCGGTTGCGCGCGTGGTAGTAGAACACGTACTCGGAGAAACCGTCGAAATCGGCGTAGTAGAACCTGAGCCCCTTCGTGCGGCGCCAGATCACGGGACACTCGGGGCCCGTGAACGGCGCGGCGTAGGAGGTGGCGATGCCGCCGTCGCGGTGCCAGTTGTAGGCGTCCCAGTGGCTCACGGCCGCTGGCACGTTGCAGCAGTCGATGGACCAGCCGCACTCGCCGTGGTCGCCGTAGGAGGAAATGACGCGCTGGCCGCTCTTCTTGATGATGCTCCACTGGCCGTACTGCTTGCGGCACAGCCACGCTTTGGCTTCGTCGATGCCGTAATAGTACGCGTCGTGGTGGCCGAGGTATTTGTCCAGCGCGGCCTTCATGCGCGCCATGTATTTTTCCATGTCCTCGTCCGTGCCCTCCTTCGTGTCCGTGGTGCCGCCGGCGAAGAGCGGCTTGCAGGGAAGCCCCGCCGCGCGCATGAGGTAGAGCTGCCGCACGGCGAAATCGTCCGTGGAAAGTTCGCCGATGGCGCCCGGACCGTGCGGATGCGTGATGTTGTGGTCCGCCATCATCTTGTAGGTGTTGAACGCCTTCTTCTCGGCGACCTTCAGATCGGCGCCTTCGTTGAGAAACTGGCCGACGGAGCAGCCGTTCATGATGCCGTACATGTACGGACGCGAGGAGTCGTAGTGCGTGCGCGCCGAGGGCAGCGAAAACGGATACACCTCGAGTTCGAGCGCGAGTTCGCCCACGGGCAGCGCGCCGGACTTGAACTGCAGCTTGCCCTTGTAGACGCCCGGCTTCTGGTCCTTCGGCACGTGGTAGGTGAGCCAGAACTGCTTGTAGCGCCCCTTCTCGAGCGTGAACGGCACGTAGTCCTCCGCGTCCGCGAACGGCTCGCGCGTGTAGTTGAGCATCTCCGTGCGGTCCGGACCGGACATGCGCGTGTAGACGCTGCCCGAGGTGTAGTCGAAACGCACGTAGTTCACCTTGTTCGAGAAGTCGACCTTCACGAGCGTGTCGTCGTGCAGCACCATGGCGGGGATCGGCGTCGGGTTCCAGATGTTGCCGGCCCAGGTCGTGGTCCAGAAACCGTCCGGCTGGAACCACACCTTCACGGTCTTCAAATCGATCGCCGACGCGGGCATTTTGGCGCCGCCCGGCCCGACGAGGTCCGTGCGCACCACGTCGAATTTCGGCAGGTCGCCGTCCGGACAGACGAGCCAGGAGACGCTCTCGAATTCTCCGCGCGCGGCCCAGGCCTTGAGCACCGTGGCGTCCACGGCGTCCGCCGGCTTTTCGTGCGGCATGTGGGGATTTTCCCAATACGGATTGATCTGGTAAAGTGAAATCGCGGCGAGAAAGGCAAAGGCGTTCATGATGGGAAGTTCCTTTCGCGTCACTCGGGATCGTCGAGCTGCAGCTCGTCCGTCGCCGCGTCGATGTCGGGCGCCTGGGTCGTTTCCGCCGCCGTCTTCTCGCGCTCCTTCGGGGCCTTCTTGAATTTTCCGCCCGCGTAGCATGTCTCCAGGAACTTCCGGCGCTCGTCCTGCAGATCCCACGCGAGCGTCTTGAGACGGTCCGGCGTTGCGGATTTCTTCACGAAATGCGATGCGTAGCAGCTCCAGAAAAGGCCATCGGATCCCATGTCGCCGAGATGGAAGCAGCGCTCCTTCTCCTTCGGCTCGGGGAACTTGTACAGGTAGTCGCCGCCCGAATAGGCGTAGCGGTCGCACGCCGCGTTGACGGCTTTCTCCCACTCCTTGTCCCACCCGCCGGGCACGCACTTGCGGCACATCGCCGCGAAGGCGTCCGTGCCCTTCGGCCACTTCACGCGCGCGTCGCAACGCGTCGCGCCGTCCGAGACGACCGTGACGCGCCACGCGTCCGTGCGACCGACCGTGCCCGCCGGCCACCAGCCCCAGAAGTTCCACCAGTTCGCGGAAAACGTCACCGCAACCGTGCCATCCTTCTGCTTGTCCACGCGGTGCGACAGTCCGATGTTCGGATAGTCGCGGCTCCACGTGGCATGCTGCAGCACGGACCATGTGTTGGGCGAGAAGCGCTGGAAGCGCGGCTCCACATAGTTCATGAGGCCGCGCTCGGGAAACGGCACCCAGCCCGGCGACGTCACCGGCTGCGGCACCGGCGCAGGATCGAGGTCGACGACGCCGTCGTAGCGGCGCCATTCGTCCGCCTTCGCGCCGCTCGCCCACAAGCCGAAACGCACCTTGCCCTTCGCGTTTTTGACCGTCACGGAAAAGCCCTGGCGGGACGCCGAGAACGTCACGTCGCCGGCGTCGTCCAGCGGCTCCGGATCGGCGTCGATCTTCGCCGCCACGGTCTTGAGCTTCGCGCCCTCGGGGAACGGCTGGTGCTTGGCGTCGAACGCGAACGGAATCGGATCGGCGGCCTTGGGCATGGGACCGTGCTTTTCGCCGAGCAGCCCTTCCAGGCGACGGATCCACGCGCCAAGCTCGAGGCGCACGGCATCGGGATCCTCGGCGTAGGGGTCGAGTCGCCACAGCCAGCGCGTCGCGCGGCGCGTTTCGTCCCAGCACGTGCGATCTTCGGTGGACGCCTTGAGCTTCGCCATCAGCTCGCGCAGCCGGACGACGAGCGCCACGTCCTCCTTCGCCGCCGCGAGCGCGGCCTTGAACGGAGCCGTGAGCTTCTGGCCGTCCTCAAGATAGACGCCGTCGTTCGTCTCGTAGCGCGCGGGCGCAAGCCCCGCGCGAACGCGGTAGATCTGCGGCGTGTCGTATTCGTCCGGAAACGCGACGCGCGAATAGACGCGCACGCCCTGGCGCTTCAGGCTTTCGACGAGGACGAAATGCGACGGCCCCTTCGGCGCGTACTCTTCGATGAACGGCGCCTTTTCGGCGAAGTTCGCCTCGTCGAGGTATTCTTCGGAAACGTTCCGCTCCCCGGGCATCACCCAGACGAATCCGCCCGCGGCGGCCATCTGCGCAACGGTGGCGACGATGCCGCCGAAAAACATTCGCCTCATGCAGATCCTTTCATGTGTCAACATCCCTATCGTCAAATGCGACCGAGGCGCGAACCGTTCAAATGTCGCGGAAAGGTCCGGCCGGCGTCAGGGGATGCGCAGCGTGACGTCCGCGGGCGCGGTCTTCGCGTCGACGCCCGCCTGCGTGCGCCGGAAGGTCACCGCCGCGGGACCGGTGCAGAACGGCTTGACGATCGCCAGGACGCGTTTCGCCGCCGGCTCGCGCCGCATGATCACGTGCGTCGAAAGCTCGTCGAAACCGGCTTTCCATGTGACGCCCTCGGGCTCGTCGAATGTGATTTCCACGCGGTCGCCTTCGCCGACGTCCGCCACGACTTCGCCGCGGGGATTCGCGAGACGAACGACCTTGCGGTCGAAGAATTCGCGGAAGAACGGCAGGATCATCTTCTGGGCGCGGTGGAACGTCTCCCAGGTGTGCTCGGATTCGGCGTCGTCCTCGCCGCGCAGTTCCACGTACACGTGCGCGACCTTGTTCGACGTGAGCACCTGGTGGAGTTCGCGGTTCACGTCCAGGAAGAAATCGCCCGTGCCGACGACCGTCATGATTTCGAGCTCGCCGTTCTTGAGGGACTTCGCCTGGTTGACGACGGAATGCTCCACCCAGCGCTCGGGATGCTTCTGGTAGCTGCCGAGCCACTTGTTGATCGCCCACCGGTCGGTGAACGGCACGAGATTCACGCCACCGTAGATGTTGCCGACGGCGCCGAACACGTCCTTGTGGCGGAAACCGACGTAGCAGGCGCCGTGCCCGCCCATTGAACCGCCCGTGATCGCGCGCTTGGAACGGTCGGGTATCGTGCGGAAGGTTTCGTCCGCCCAGGCGACGACCTCCTTTGACGCGAAGGTCTCGTACTTCATCGTCGGATCCTCGGGGGAATCGAACCACCAGCTCGTCTCCGCGCCGTCGGGGCTCACCAGGATGACGTCCGCCTTGTCCACGAGCTCCTGCATGCCCTTCCAGGTGTTCGTCGCGTGGCTTCCGCCCGCGCCGTGCAGGAGATACACCACCGGATACCGTTTCACGCCGTCGTACGAAACGGGCAGCATCACCGTGACGGGGATGCTCTTTTTCATGGACGCGCTCCACACGAGGTGCATGTTCACGTTCGCCGCGCGAACGACAAAGGCGGCGTTCGAAAACGCCGCCGCCAGAATCAACGCCAGAGATGTTTTCTTCATGCGTCGATTATACCACGTTCTTCCGCGATCACACGCCGGAATAGGCGACGAAACCGCCGTCCACGGGCAAGGTGACGCCCGTGATGAAGCTCGCTTCGTCCGAGAGGAGGAAGCGTGCCGCGCCGTGCAGGTCGCTCGGTTGGCCGAACTTGCGCATCGGCGTCTTGGCGATCACCTTGTTGCCGCGCGCGGTCAAGGTCTTGCCGTCCTTCTCCAGCATCAGAAACCGGTTCTGGTTCGTGATGAAGAATCCGGGCGCGAGCGCGTTCACGCGGATGCCCATCGGCGCCAAATGCGTCGCGAGGAACTCCGTGAAATTCTTGATGCCGGCCTTCGCCGCGCCGTAGGCCGCGACCTTCGTGAGCGGCTGATAGGCCGCCATCGAGCAGAAGTTGAGCACCGCGCCGCCGTGCTTGAGCATCTCCTTGCAGAACACCTGGCAGGGGAGAATCGTACCCACGAGATTGAGCCGGTTCACGAACTCGAAACCTTCCGCGCCGAGGCCGAAGAACGTGTCGTCGAGCTTCACGCCCTTCGTCATCTGCTCCGCGGGACACGTTCCCTTCGGATGGTTGCCGCCCGCGCCGTTGATGAGCACGTCGATTTTCTTCCACTTCTTCAGGACGACCTTCTTGGCCGCCTCGAGCGAATCCTTGTCGAGAACGTTCGCCTCGACGGCGATCACGTCCTTGAGGCCTTTCTTCTGCAGCGACTTCACGAACTTCTCGGCGATGTCCTTGCGGAGATCCAGCACCGCGACCTTCGCCCCGTGCCGCAGCAAATCCTCGGTCATGCTCGAGCACAGCACCCCCGCCGCACCCGTGCACACGACAACCTTGCCCTCAACGCCCTTGTTCTTCGCGATCTTCATGCCGTTCCCCTTTCTAAATCCTAACCCCTGACGCCCGACCCCCTCATTTCTCCGGAATGACCGGCAGCAGGAGCGCGGAGCCCTTGTGGACGGTGATCTCGGCCGGAATCGGATTGAGCTCATAGTGCGGCACGCAGGAACCGTACACGTCGACACGGATCCTGTGCCCCTTCAGAAACACGTACGACGTGATGTCCATGAAGAACGCGACCGTCTTCGGCTTGCCAGGCGTGAAGTCGGAGCGACAGGCGGCCTCGATCACGTGCAGGGCGGTTCCGTCCGGCAGGACGTCCACGAGTTTCACGTAAACGTCCGAATTGGTCGCCGTGGACGAGAGGACGAGTTCCGCCTTCACGTCGCCCGTCACCTCCAGGTCGTTTGCGAGGATCTCGCCGTCGAACGAGAGCACATCCTCGCGCGCCTCGGTCTTGCGCTGGTCGGACTGACCGCTCTTCGACGTCTCGCCGCCGCCGATGAGCCGCCCGCCGTTCATGGGGACGGGATTCTTCGGATCGTGGCGGAATTTCTTCGCCTCCTGCGCGAAGACGTGCCGCGTCACGACCTGGCGCTTCAGCGGCCACTCGTTCTCCCAGCGCCACTCGTTGCGGCCCTGCACATAGAGGTGGATGCGGCCCGGGTTCTTGTCGATCTCGCTCGGACGCCCCTCGAGTAGCGCCTTGAACAGTTCCGTCTCCGGCGCGTCGTCGACGACGCCCCCGAGCTTCGAGTAGTCCGGTCCGCCGCTGTTGAACTCGTTCACGCCGTGGTTCCAGGGACCCATGCGCATGACGGACCCCTTCGGCAGATCGTTGAAGGTGCCGAACGCATCGACGCCGAGCATGTCGTACCAGCCGGCCTGATAGTAGACGCGCGCGCGGCTCTTGGCGATGTCGCGCAGGTCGGCGCGGGCCTTCCAGTAGGGATCGGCCGGCCAGCGGTGCCGCGCCATCTCCTCCCACTTCGCACGGCCCGCGAGGCCGGAGTGCCAGCCCTGATAGAAGAACGGAATCAGAACGCCGTTCTGGAAGTTGATCGGATACGGATCGAGCGTGACGACGCTCGTCGAACAGCCGACCAGCGCGGGATGGCCGCTGCGCACAGCCGCGAGCGTCGTGAAGCCGGGATACGATCCGCCCACCATCACGACCTTGCCGTTGCTCCACGGTTGCTTCGAAATCCAGTCGAGGAGATCGTACGCATCATCCGTCAGCTGCGGATCCCACGCGTCGAACTTGCCCTCGCTGTGACAGAGCCCGCGGCAGTCGCAGGACATCGTCACGACGCCCCACGACTCGGCAAGGGACGCATTCGGCGGCCGCGTGGATGTCGTGCCCCCGTAGGGCGTGAAGACGAGGTGACAGCCGACCTTCGCCGCACGGTTCGTCGGCAGGTAGATGTCGGCCGCGAGGTTGACGCCGTCGCGCATCGGGATCTTGAAGTCGTTGAAGAACTGCGCCTCGGCCGCGAAAAGCGATCCAACCTGAAGGCAGATTCCGATCAACAGCAGACCCGTTTTATTCATTTCCCAAGCCCCTTTCCCGATTGATTCAGATCTTGCAGAACGCCTTCAGTCCGATTTCAAGTCCGCGCAGTTCGGCCAGGCCGATCACGCGGCCGCCGTAGCTGTAGCCGCAATAGCAATTGCGCTTCGTGTCGATTTCCATCAAGCGACCATGGTCCGGACGCACCACGATGCCCTCGCCGCGGCGCTTTTCCTCTTTGAGGAACGCAAGCATCAGTTCGGGCAGGTCCGTCTTGCCCACGAGATGACACTGCGACTCGTGGAAGACGCCATCCTCTTCGTATTCGAGGTTGCGGAAATGGCAGAAGAAGACGCGCTTGGCGAATTCCTTGAAAATGGCGACTTCGTCGTTCTTGAGCGACGCGCCCAAAGAACCCGTGCAGAGCGTGAGGCCCACGTGCTTCGACGGGCATTCCCTCACCATCTGGCGGATGTCCGCCGCCGTGGAAAGAACGCGCGGCAAGCCGAAAATCGGATGCGGCGGATCATCCGGATGAATGCACATGTCGACGCCGTATTTGTCGAGCGTCGGCGTGATGTCGTTCAGAAATGCGTAGAGGTTCGCGCGCAGCTTCGCGTCGTCGATGCCGGCGTATGTCTTCAATTCCTTCAGGAACTGTGCGGGCGTCAGATCGTCCACCGTACCGGGGAGCCCCGTCAGAATCGACTTCTGCACGCGCATGCGCTCTTTCGGCGCGTATTTCGTCCAGAGCTTCTTCGCACACACCTTCGTCTTCGCATCGTAGTCCTTCTCGGCGCCGGGACGCTTCAGCGCGAAGAGATCGAACGCCGCGACTTCGTACTCGTTGTAGCCGAGGCAGGTCGATCCGTCCGGCAGC
>DCIH01000043.1:10636-12256 GCA_002317575.1 Verrucomicrobia bacterium UBA1731
AGTCGAGAATCGGCATGAAGTTGTAGCACACCGTTTTGATGCCGCATTTGGCAAGGTTCTCGAGCGTCTTGCAGTAGTTGGCGATGTACTTCCTGTAGTTGCCCGTGCGTTTTTTCACGTCCTCGTGGACGGGCACGGATTCGACCACGCTCCAGACCATGCCGGCGTCGCGCACTTTCTTCGCGCGCGCCTTGATCTCGGCGACGGGCCACACCTCGCCCGGCTTGCGCTCGTACAGCGCGGCGACGATGTCCGTGACGCCCGCCTGTCGGATTTCCTTCAGCGAAATGGGGTCGCGGTCCCCGTACCATCTCCAGCCTTGTTTCATGTGCGTGCCTCCTCAATCCAATGCGGCGATCGTGAGCATCCCGAGGGCGTGCGTCACGGCTTGCTGGCGGATGCGCTCGCGGTCACCGCGGAAAATGGCCTTCTCCGTGCGGACGCCCCGTGCCGTCGCCAAACCGAACCACACGAGTCCGACGGGCTTCGCGTCCGTGCCACCGCCCGGACCGGCGATGCCGGTGACGGACACCGCAATGTCGGCGCCGACGAGCTTGCGCACGCCCGCCGCCATCGCCGCGGCGCTTTCGGAAGAGACCGCGCCCACGGTGTCCAGAACCATCTGCGGAACGCCGAGAACGCCGTTCTTGACGCTGTTCGCGTAGGAGACGACGCCGCCCAGATAGATCTCCGAAGAACCGGGCACGCCCGTGATCGCGGCGCCGATGCCGCCGCCCGTGCAACTTTCCGCCGTGGCGCAGGTGACGCCGCGCGCCTTCAGGAGTTCAACGAGCTTTTCGGCGACGGTCATGGTTCACGAATCGTAGAAGACGGAACCCTTGTCCGTGACGATGCGCTTCGCGGTCGGGTACTCGAAGCACGGTGCGGTCCTGAGGACTTCCGCGTACTTCGCCGCCTCGTACTTCGCCATCGCGAGATCGTGCAGCTGGTAGTTGCCGCAATTGACCGCCGTGGCGCCCGGCACGGGGCCATCGTACGCGGCCAGATGCTCGAACGCCTTCAACACGAGCGGGTGGATCTCCTGCGGCTTCGGACGACCCTTCACGATGAGGTAGTTGCCCGTGAGACAGCCCATCGGCCCCCAGTAGACGATGCGGTCCTTCCACTCGGGATCGTTGCGAAGATACGTCGCGATCACGTGCTCCACGGTGTGCAGCGCGTTCGGATGAACGGCCGGTTCCACATTCGGACGCTTCATGCGCACGTCGAATGTGGTGACTTTTTCGCCGCCCACGTCGTCCACGCGGGATTCGTAGATGCCCGGCACGATCAATGTGTGGTCAACCTGAAAAGAAGCAATCAGTTCCATATCCACCTTTCAACCTTCAACCATCAACCGTCACTCGACAACCCGCCGGATGACGCGCTTCGCCTTGCCCTCGGTGCGCGGCAGCGCACCGATCGGGAACACGTCGCCCTTCGGGAGGAACCCGAGGCGCTCGCGCAGATGCTTCGCAACGGTGTGTCCTGTGACCCCGGGCTCGGCCTCGACGTTGATCGTGACGTCCGTCATGCCATGGCGCTCCTCGAGGATGATCTGGAACTCGTCCTTCACCCCGGGTATCTCCATGAGCGCCTGCTCCACCTGGCGCGGATAGA
>DCIH01000043.1:12412-12638 GCA_002317575.1 Verrucomicrobia bacterium UBA1731
TCGCCTCGCGGGTGAGGGACGTGAACACCACTTCGCCGTATTCGCCGTCCGGCAGCACCTTGCCCGTGGCGGGATCGATGATTTCCGTAATGTACTGGTCTTCCCACACGTGGAGCCCGCAGTGGCACGGACAATCCTGACCCGTGGTGCCGATGCCGCCCGTCTCCGTCATGCCGTAGATGTCGAAGCATTCGATGCCGAGACGCGACTCGATGCGCTTGCGCGT
>DCIH01000043.1:12671-13056 GCA_002317575.1 Verrucomicrobia bacterium UBA1731
AACGTCTCGGAACCGAAGATGCCGACTTTCAGGTACGGCAGCTGCGGATCGTCCGTCTTGTCCAGCACCTCGATGAGCCGCGGCACGTAGGAGACGACGGACACGAAGCCCTTGGTCTTGAAATCGCGCATCAGCTTGATCTGGCGCTCGGTGTTGCCGCTCGACGCCGGGATCGTGAAAAGGTGCGCCTTGCGCGCGCCGTGGTAGCAGCCGAAGCCGCCGTTGAACAGGCCGAATGTCGGCATGATCTGCACGGCGTCGCCCTTCTCCAGCCCGGCCATCACGTAGCAGCGTGCCATGCATTCGGCCCACTGCTGCAGATCGCCGTTGGTATACGCCATCACCACGGGCGTGCCCGTGGAGCCCGAGGACATGTGGAACTCCA
>DCIH01000043.1:13115-15046 GCA_002317575.1 Verrucomicrobia bacterium UBA1731
GGAAATCCTCCTTCGTGAAGAACGGAAGATTCGCCAAGTCGTCCAGCGTCTTGACATCCTCGGGGGACGCCAGCCCGCCCTTCTGCAGGCGCTTGCGGTAGAACTCGTTTTTCCAGACGCGGTTGAGGGACTTCTTCAGGCCCTCCAGCTGCAGCTTGGCGTATTCGTCGCGGCTCAGCGTTTCCGCTTCGCGATTCCAGAAATTGCCCATGACGACGCCTCGCGCTCGCTTACTTGGAAACGGCCGCGCGGCCGAGCGCGAACGCCTTCTTGTTCAGATCGAGGAGCTTCGCCTTCGGCCCGGTGAACGTCTCTTCCATCGCCTTCGTCCAAAGCGCTTCGGGAAACGGCGTCAACACGGAAACCGCGCCCGCGATCACCATATTCGCCGTGCGGTCGTTTCCGGCTTCCTTCGCAAGCGCGACGGAGTCAACATAGAGCGCGTCCTTGAGCGCCTTCTTGAGCGACGCGGCGAGGTCGGCGACTTCCGCCTGCTGGCCGGAGGAAACCGTGACGGGCGTCAGATACACGTCGTTGATCACGGCGGCGCCGCCCTTCTTCAGGAGATGCGCCGAGCGGAGCGCCTCGAGCTTGTCGAACGCCACGAGCAGATCGGCCTCGCCTTCGGGAACGATCGGCGAGGCGACCTCCTTGCCGAAGCGCACGGAGCTCATCACGCTGCCGCCGCGCTGGGCCATGCCGTGGATTTCGCTCTTCTTCACGTCGAGGCCGGCCAAGGCCGCCACGCGCCCGAGCAGATTCGCCGTGAGCAGAATGCCCTGCCCGCCAACACCCGCAAAACTGACGTTGTACGTCTTCATCTTCACGTTCCTTTCACAATCACTCGGCGCGTTCGACCGTGAGCTCGGGGTC
The DNA here is from genome assembly GCA_002317575.1 of Verrucomicrobia bacterium UBA1731. GTDB lineage: Bacteria > Verrucomicrobiota > Kiritimatiellia > RFP12 > UBA1067 > UBA1731. The sequence goes on from DCIH01000043.1 coordinate 13,989, forward strand.
GAGCTCCTGAAGCTTCGTTTCGATGCCGTTCTTCAACGTCATCAACGCGAACGGACAGCTGCCGCAATGGCCCGTCAAACGCAGAAACACCTTCTTGCCTTCCATCTTCACGAACTCCATGTCGCCGCCGTCCGCCTGCAGCATGGGACGCAGCTCGCCGAGCGTCTTCAAAACCTGTTCTTCATTCGCTTCCATTGTCTTGCTCCATCTTGTTGTTTTAAATCATTCGAAACGGATGGACGCCGCGCGGCCGTGGCCGTCGAGCCCCTCCACCGCGGCGAACGCCGCGATCGTGTCCTTCGTCTGCGCCAGGTCTTCGCGCGTGAACGCGACGAAGCTGTGGCGGCGGCGGAAATCGTCCGGCGTCAGGCCGTTGAACATGTTCGCCGCGCCGCCCGTGGGCAGCACGTGGCTCGGACCCGCCACGAAGTCGCCCGCCGATTCGGGCGTCCACGCGCCGCAGAACACCGCGCCCGCGGAACGAACGCCCTTCATGAGCTTCTGCGCATTCTTGCACATGATTTCGAAATGCTCGGGCGCGAAACGGTTCACGAGCTCCAGTCCCTCTTCGAGCGTGGGCGTCACCGCAAAGAGAATGCCGCCGCGGTCGATCACGCGCTTCACGAGCGCCTTGCGCGAAAGCGTCTCCGTCTGCGCCTTGAGTTCCTTGAGCACTTTCTCCGCGAACGCGCGGGAATGCGTCACGAGAAGCGACTTCTCCCAGCCGGACCCGTGCTCGGCCTGCGAGAGGAGATCCGCCGCCACCCAGCGCGCGTCCACCGTGCCGTCCGCCAGCACCGCGATTTCGCTCGGGCCGGCGACCTGGTCGATCCCCACATAGCCGTACACCTGGCGCTTCGCCGCCGTGACGAACGCATTGCCGGGGCCGACGATCTTCTGCACCTTCTTCACCGTCTTGGTGCCGAACGCCATGAGGCCAATCGCCTGGATGCCGCCGACGCGATAGATTTCCGTGGCGCCCGCGAGCTGGAGCGCGTAGAGGAGCACGGGGTTCGGCGTGCCGGTGGGACCCGCCGGCGTGCACGCGACGATCTCCT
>DCIH01000043.1:15070-26261 GCA_002317575.1 Verrucomicrobia bacterium UBA1731
CCTTGGCGAGCGTCACCGTCATCACGCTCGTGGAGGCGAGCGGCGCGGTGCCGCCGGGCACGTACACGCCCACGCGGTCCATCGGCGAGAAAAACTCGCCTTCGCTGCCGCCGCACGGGGTCTTGATGGACCACGGCGCGCGCAAGGACGCCTTGGAGAACTTGAGCACGCGGTCGTGCGCGTCCTTGACGGCCCGCTTCAGATCGGCGGGGACGGCCGCCGCCACGGCGGCGAGTTCCTTCTCGGAAACGCGGAAGCGCCTGGGCGTCAGTTTCGCGCCCTCGAACTTGGCCACGTACTTCGCCACCGCCGCGTCGCCGCCCTTGCGGATTTCGCCCAAAACCTCGGCCGCGGCCTTCTCCGCTTCCTCCGGAAAGGCGCTGCGCTGCAAGAAAGCCGCCACCGTGCGGCCCGTCGGTTTTCTCTCCGACCAATCGACAATCCGTATCATGCCCGTCAAACTCCTTGAATGACCGCTTATTATACCACACAAGCCAAACCCACTCAACCGAACAGACGAAAAAAGCGGCCTCGACGAGGCCGCTTTTGCGCATTGCGTGAGGTGCGCGAACTCAGAAGTTGTTCATCTCGAGCTGGAAGTAGGCCTTCGGATGGTCGCAGACCGGGCACTTCTCGGGCGCCTCCGCGCTCTCGACGATCGCGCCGCAGTTGCGGCACTGCCACTTGTTCTCGCCCACGCGCACCCAAACCTCGCCCTTTTCGATGTTCGCGGCAAGCTTGCGGTAGCGCTCTTCGTGATGCGCTTCGACCTCCGCGACCTTGCGGAACTTGAAGGCGATGTCCGTGAAGCCTTCCGCCTCGGCCTCGTCGGCCATGCGCTTGTACATCTCGGTCCACTCTTCATGTTCGCCCGCAGCGGCGGCGAGGAGGTTCTCCTTCGTGCCCTCGATGCCCGCGAAGAGCTTGAACCACATCTTGGCGTGCTCCTTCTCGTTCAGCGCCGTTTCCTGGAAGATGGCGGCGATCTGCTCGTAGCCGTCCTTCTTCGCCCTGGACGCGAAATAGTCGTATTTGTTGCGCGCCTGCGATTCGCCCGCGAACGCGGCCATCAGGTTCTGTTCCGTCTTGGATCCCTTGAGTTCCATGTTCATCTCCTTTTTTGGTTCGTTTGAAGCTTGGACTTTCCCCTGCACGCGTCGCAGAGTCCCGACACGCGCAGTTCGACGTGATGGCGCTCGGCGGGCATGCCCTTCGGCAACGCCATGCCGTCCGGCAGCGGATAGTCGATCACCTTGCCGCACTTTTCGCAGACGAAGTGCGCGTGCGGACCGAGCCATGTGTCGTACCGCGCGGCCGGCAGCGCATCCAGACGGGACAGGATGCCGAGCGCCGCGAATTCGTTGAGGATGCGGTAGACGGACTCGCGCGTGATCGTGGGCACCTGCTTGCGGACGGCGGCCCACGTCGCATCCACGGAAGGATGCTCCGTGCTCATGCGAACGGCCGCAAACACGGCCAGCCGCTGCGCCGTGCATTTGAGCCCGTGCGCGCGGCAGAATGCCGGGAACTCGTCCACCGTGATTTCGCGCGTCTTGTCCATCTCATCCTTTTGCGTTTAAGATGCAAATAATTGTAGCAGTTATTTACGCAGCCGTCAACCCGTCATTTCAGAGGCGCGGAGTTGACACCGAAACGGTAGACGAGTTTGGCGCGGTGTTGCTTCATCTGGCGGAAGAACTCCCAGAACGGCGGACGCTTCTCGCCGCACCAGAACACCTGCGCCGTCGCGCATGTGCGCGGCCACATCTTCCACTCGAGCTCAGCCGGCGTCGCGGTCGCTTCGCTCCAGTTGAGGCATTCGCCGCCCACGATGTGCTTGCGGAATTCGGGCGCGATGCCCTCCACGGGATCGAACGCGTACGCCTTTTGGAGCGTCAGCTCGCACCAGTCGTTCTTGGCGAACCACACATACTCGACCGGCTCGGTCTCGGGCGCGAGTCCCTGGGGATAGTCGAAGTAGCAGAACCGGTGCGGATTCATCACCACATCATGGCCCAGCTTGGACGCCTTGACGCCGCCCTCGGGACCGCGCCAGCTCATCACCATGGCGCTCGGCTCGATGCCGCCTTCGAGGATTTCGTCCCAACCAAGCGCGCGGCGGCCCTTCTTGGCAAGATACTTCACGAAGTGCGTGGTGATGTACGCCTGGAGTTCCGGCAGCGTCTTGAGGCCCTTCTCCTTCATCAGCTTCTGACACTTGGGGCACGCCTGCCAGTTCTGCATCCTGACCTCGTCGCCGCCGATGTGGATCACCTGCGACGGGAAGAGTTCGCATGTTTCGTCTATCACTTTTTCGAAGAAGGTGAACGTGTCCGGATTGCCGACGCACACCACGTTGTCCGCCAGGTTCGTGGGCGCGCCCGCGTCGCCCGGACGGAAGCACGCGAGTTCGGGATACGCGCACAGGAGCGCGCGGCTGTGGCCGGGGATTTCGATCTCGGGAACGACGGTGATGAAGCGCTCCTTCGCGTAGGCGAGGATTTCGCGCACCTCGTCCTTGGTGTAGAAGAACGGGCCGTACTCGCCGCCCTCCTGCACGTCGCGAATCCACTTGTTGAACGGAAGCGGACCCACCTCGGCCGTGGCGCCTTCCTTCATGAGTTTCGGATACGCGTCGATTGCAAGACGCCACCCGCGGTTGTCCGTGAGATGCCAATGGAAAACGTTGAGCTTGTGATAGGCCATCAGGTCGAGGATCTTCTTCACGGCCGCCGCGCCGAAGAAATGGCGGCTCTCGTCCAGATGGACGCCGCGCCAGCGGTACGCGGGCGCGTCTTCGATCTCCGCGCACTCGAACGTCCACTCCCACTCGGGCGCTTCCGCCATCTGCCGGAGCGTCTGCAGCGCGTAGAACGCGCCCGCGTCGTCGGAGGACGTGATCGTGATGCCGTTCGTGGTCACGGAGATGCGATACCCTTCCGCGGGAATGGACGCGTCCTTCTTGTATGTCGCGATGTCCTTGGGCATGCCCTTGGCCCACTTGTTCGAGTGGTAGACGCCGCCCTTCGATTCAAACGTGCTCGGGAACGGAACGAGCGCGACATCGGCCGCGGCCGCCAGCGCCGTAAACGCGCAGACGAGCAGACAGTGCTTCTTCATGTGAATTCTTCTCCTTTTTGCGTTTCGCCAATCGGCTTTCGGCTCCAGCGGTTCGCCAGCACGGAGCCCGAGAAATTCATCCAGATGGAGAAGACGTTCGCGGGCAGCGCCGCCGCCGCGCTCTTGAGCACGTCCGTCGCCAACGCACCGGCCATGCCGCCGTTCTGCATGCCGACCTCGATGGCGACCGTGCGCGCGTCGCGCTCGTCGAGCGGCAGGAACTTCCCCAGGAGCCGCGTGATCCAGTAGCCGCTCAGATAGCCGATCGAATTGTGAAGCACCGCCGCCAGCACGATCAGCGCGCCCGCCTCGAAGAACGTCGCGCGGCTCGGCGCCGTGAGCGCCAAGATCGTGAAGCAGATGCCCGCCATCGAGATGAGAGACAGGACGCGGTCCACCGTCTTCTTGTGCGCGAGCATCGGCTTCTCGAAGAAGAACCGGACGAGTCCGCCCGCCGCCACCGGCACGAGCACGATCTGCAGCATCGACACCATCATCGCCCATGCGTCGATCGCCACGAAGCGGCCGGCCAGAAGCTTCATGAGCATGGGCGTCATGAACGGCGACAGAAGCGTCGAACAGCACGTCATCGTCACCGAGAGCGCCACGTTCGCGCGCGCCAGATAGGCGATCACGTTGGACGCCGTGCCGCCGGCGACGGAACCGACGAGCACGCAGCCCGCCGCCAGTTCCCCGTCAAGACCGAACGCGAGCGCCAGACCGCACCCCACGAGCGGCATCACGAGGAACTGCAGCACGACGCCCGTTGCCACCAACCATGGGCACTTCGCGACGCGCAGGAAATCCCCGAGCGTGAGCGTCGTGCCCATGCCGAACATGATCAGCTGAATGGCCGGCGAAACGAGCTTCAGCAGCTTCACGCCGCACCACGTGTCGAACGCGGCGGGGAATGAAAACGAAATCGCCGCGCACGCGAGAATCGCGATGCCGAAGGCATTGTTCTTCACCAGGGCCAGAATTCGGTTCATGTCACGTCCTTTCCGCAAGCGTTTCCACGGCCGCCACAAGGGACGGCACCACCGGGAACCCCGTCGCCGCAAGCCGCTCGTCCGTCTGGTGTCCGCCCGACACGAGCAGACAATCCACACCCAGATCGCGCGCCACTTCCGCGTCGTGCTGTGTGTCGCCGACGCACGCGAACCGCGCCTGTGGCGTCTCGGCGCGCAAACGCGCCATCAGCGCGCGGCCGCGCTCCAGCTTGGACGCGCCGGACAGATTGTCCGTGCCGCACACGAAATCGAAATAGTCCCGCAGACCGAACCGGACAAGCGCGTCGTTGAGCATGCCCTCGTGGTGCGCCGAAAGGACGCCCTGCCGGAACCCCAGCGCGCGGGCGCGTTCCAGCGCCGCCACGGCGTCCGCGCGCGGACCCTGCGGCTCGGCAGCCACGAACGCGTGGAAATCGGTGCAGATGTCGTTCCAGTCCCACTTCGCAAGATCCACGCCCAACTCGGCGTAGAACGGCCTCACGGGGAATCCGAAATGCGCACGGTAGTAGGTTTTGTCCGTGGGCTTCGCCTCACGCGAGACGAGCATGCGGTTCAACGCCGCGACCACGGCGTCCACGTCGTCCAGGAGCGTGCCGTTCCAGTCCCAAATGAGCGTGACGTCGCGCATCGGAAACGCCTCATGCCATGATGTCGTCGAAACTTTCCTGCGTGGCCGAGGGAGGCGGCGGCATGTTGCGCTCCATCTCCTCCACGGCCGCCGCTTCGGCGGCTTCGGCCTCGGCCGTTTCGTCCTTCTGCGAACGGTCTCCGAAACGGACGTAGTCGCGGAAGAAGTTCATCTTCACGTCGCCCACTTCGCCGTTGCGGTGCTTCGCCACGTCCACGACGGCCATGTTTTCCGTTTCCTTGTTGTCGCGCGTGGCGCGCACCATGAACGGACGGCGCAGCAGCATCACCACGTCGGCGTCCTGTTCGATGGATCCGGAATCGCGGAGGTCGGAGAGCTTCGGGATTTCGTTCTGATCGCCGCGCTTTTCGTTCGCGCGCGAAAGCTGCGAAAGGACGATTACCGGAATCTTCAGTTCCTTGGCCATCGCCTTGATCTGGCCGGATATGCGGCCGACCTCGATCTGCCGCCCCTGCTTGGCCACTTCGCGGCAGCCGCACAGCTGCAGGTAGTCAATCACAATGAGCTCGATGCCGTGCTGCCGCTTCATGCGGCGGGCGCGGGCGCGCAGGTCCGCGATGTCGAGGCCGCTCGTGTCGTCCACGTAGATCGGGGCCTTCTTGAGCTCGCCCGACGCACGGATGAGCCGCTGGCCCACATCCGCCTTCTCGCTGGGCGTGAGCAGGTTGCGCGAAATGCGCCAGGAATTCGCCTTCGCGCGGCCGCAGAGCATGCGCTTGACGAGCGACCCCGTGTCCATTTCGAGCGAAAAGACGAGCACGGGATGCATGCGTGCGTTGAGCTCGTTGCCCTGCGCATCCTTGCGGCTGTTGAAGGGAATGCCGTTGATGTCCTGGCCCATCGCCACGTTTTCGGCGATGTTCATCGCGAAGGACGTCTTGCCCACCGAAGGACGCGCCGCGATCACGATCATTTCCGACGGACGCAAGCCCAAGAGCTTTTCGTCGATGTACTTGAAGCCCGTGGGCAGACCTTCGATCGCCCCCTTGGAGTCGAGTGCGTGCTCGATGCGCCGGAACGTGTCCGCCACCGCGGTCTTCCAGTCCGTCTTCGAGCCGGCGCTGCCGCCGATGCCGAGAAACGCCGTTTCCGCTTCGCCGAGGATCACGTCCGCGTTCGCGGCCGTTTCGGCGTCGAAGCACTTCCTTTCCGTGTCGCGCGCCGTGTTGATGAGCTTGCGCAGCACATGCTTCTGGCGAACGATGTCGATGTAGTATTCCGCATGCGCGGATGTCGGCGTGCCGGCGACAAGCGCCTGGATGGCCTCCACGCCGCCCACGGCCTCGAGCCGGCCGAGCGCGCGCAGACGGTCGTTGAGCGTCACCGCGTCGATCGGCAGCGAATTCTGCGACATGTCCAGAAGCGTCTCGAACAGCATGCGGTGGCGCGGATCGTAAAACGACTCGGAGACGAGCCCGTTCGACAGGCACAAATCCAGCACGCGGGCGTCGTCGCCCGTTTCGGCGTCCAGCAGCACGGACCCCAGCACGCCGCGCTCGGCTTCGGCGCTGTGCGGCGGCACTTTCACTTGATCTTCCATGGCGCCGATTATAGCAAATCGGGCGCCCCTTCAAGCGCCCGACATGTCAAGCGATGTGCACCGATTGCGAACAGCTTGCGCACGTCGCGTCGCGTTTGAGGGACGGACGCCCCTTCAGCGCGTTTTGGCCGCGCCGAAGACGCCACGAAGGCGAATGACGCCCGTGCTCGGGCGGAAGTCCGACAGGTCGAACTTCGTGCGGTTCACGCCCACCGTGATCGCGCGAACCTTGACGGGATAGTCCATCACCTTGTCGCCGCCCGAGGACACCCACTGCATCTCGGGAATGCCGGGGTTGCGGTCCTCCACGAGCGGCGTCTCGCGCACGGGCGACCAGCACCGCGCCCAACCGTCGAAATTGACGCACAAATGCCCCGTCCAGTCGAGAATGTTGCACCCCCAGCACGCAATCGTGTTCGGCAGATTGCGGAACACTTCGCCCTGCGCGTCCTCCACTTCGAACTGGATCTGTCCCCAATTGGAATCGCCTTCCACCTCCGCACCGATCACCGCGGGATCGCCCGCGAGCGCGATGGGCTCCTTGAAGCGGATGGTCGTGTACTCGGTCACATACGGCGAGACCTTCTCGACGTTCTTCCCGAAGAGCTCGGGCGTGTACGACCGGTCGAGCGCAAGCTCGAGCACGCTCTGCCCCGCCGCGTCCAGAGCATCCTTGAGCGTGAACTTGCCCGCCACGAGAATCGGCATCGTGTCGTGATTCGCGGACGCGACGTCCGGGTCGGGCGAGAGCGTGCAGTCCGCCGCCTTCGGGAGCGCGTACACGTCGGCGTCCGCCGTGACGCGCATGTCGCGCGCGAAGGTGCGCGCGCCCTTCGCCACGACGCCCGCGAGCGGCTTGTCCGTGATGAGATAGACGGGGTTCTCGCCGGCCGTCACGACGCTTTCGCCTATCGCGAGCGGTGTTTCGTTGCCGTACATGTCCACGACCGCACCTGCGTCGCCGCCGAAGAGCCACGAGAAGAACGGCACGCCGCCGCACGCGTCCACCGCGAACGCCGCCTCGCCACGGCTGCACCAGAGCGCCGTCGCGTACCGTCCGTCCAGACGCTTGAATTCGACGGCGTAGATCGTGGAGGACCCGACGTCGAAACGCCGCGAGAACGTGACGCCGTCCATCACCCAGGTGAGCGCCGCAAACGCGGGCAGCATCATCTTCGGGTACGAGAGCGGCGCGCGGATCGTCATCTCGTTCTGTCCCCAATACGTGTTGTAGTAGCAGCTGCGCACGTCGTTGATGCCGGACGGCGCGATGAGCGGATTGTCCGCCATCAGCGCTACGAGCATGTCGCGCACGTACCACGCCGCGCATTGCTCCACGCCGAGGTTCGCCTCGGTGCGGTAGATGAATTCGTAGGTGCCGTTCGAGCGCACGGGACGCTTCGCGTAATGCGCGCCCACGTCTTCGGCGATGCGTTTGCCGATGAAGCCGCACTCGGTGAGACGCTCGGGAATGACCGTCTGTGTCGGGTTCTCGATGCCGATGAAGTCGTAGTAATCCGGATTCGCCCCGCCGCGCATCGGATGATACACGGATCCGACGGAACACACGGAGTTGCCGATCTGGATTTTCACGTCCGGAAACTGTTTGCGCATCAGACGGCCGATCTCGTTGACGTACGCGGCTTTGCGCTTTTCCATGTCCGTCGCCTCGGGCACGGGCAGACCCAGCAGTTCCTCGGGGATGCCGCCGCGCGGACCGGACTCGTGCCACACCATCAGATGCGCGGGCGCGAAGCCGCCCAAATCGTCGATCTGCTTCTGGACGTGCTGGCGGAACTTCTCCTCGTCCTTCGCGCGGCCGGTCTTGTAGTCCACGAAATCCTCGCCCGGCGCGTAGATGCAGCCCTTCGGACGCAGGTCGTACGGATCGAACGTCGTCTTGTTCACGCCCGCGCGCCTGAAGCCGATCTTCTGGAGAATCGGCGCCAGGCGCACGTGTTCTTCGCCCGTGGTGCCGTGCACCCCGCCCCACCACCAGGTGGCGTACGGGCAGTCCTCGCGCGGCACGTCGCGCTTCATCGGCGGCAAAAGCGCGAAGCGCGCTTCGTGGTCGAACCATTTGCGGCCGTCGGAATCCTTGAGTTCATACGTGAGCGTGTAGAAGCCGCGCTTCGTCACGGACGACAAGTCAACCATGTTCGTCAACACGTCGCCCACGGCCGCGAGCGCGAACGCCCGCTCGCCCTTGAACACCTCCCTGCCGCCGGCGTCGCGCGCCGTCCACGCAAGCGTGCCGCGCGCGTCCTTGCGCGTCGCGGCGAGCGCCACGCCCGTGACGCGGTTCGTCTCGCCGTCGCAGAAGACGTTGCCCACCTGCGCGTGGACGAAATCCATCTCCACGGGCGCCGTTTCGAGCGTGACGCCGAAGAAGTTGAATGCGCTCTTCGCCTGCGGATCGGGCAGGAAGGAATAGTCGAGCTGGTGCACGTTGCGCCAGCCACGGCACAGGAACTCGAGATACAGCGCGCCATGTGGCTGCTTGATCCACGGCAGCGTGTGGCACGTGTTGTGCCGGTCCAGCGCGAAGTCGAAGATCGGGCCGACATTGAGATCGACCGCACACTGGTACACGGGGCACGCGACGCCATTTTTCACGACCTCACCCACCTTCTTCGCGGACGCGGGAACGCCGGCCGAGAAGTCGAGTTTCGTGTCCGCCATCATGTTCGCGCCGTCGCAGCCGGCGTCGCGCAGACGGATCGTGACGACCTTCTCCTTCTTCGGATCCGGATCGAACGTGAAAAGGACGTGCGCCCGCGCGTACTGCGCCGCCGGAAGACGGTACATCTGGTCGCCGGGATTGCCGCACCACGCGGAACGGCGCGTGTAGCGGTCCTCGTCGATGCCCGTCATGCCGTGTCCGCGGCGGACGAGACCGACATCCAGCGAATCGAGCGGCTTCGCCACGGCGATCGGCACGCCCCCGAAGTCGGCGAGCCCTTCCTTCAAACCGCCGCCGAGCGTCGCCCCGGCGAACGCCTTCGCGCGCGGATGCGACGCGAGATCGACCGGCGTGAAGCGCGCGGGGTCGATGCGCGCGAAGCGCGTTTCGACCGCGTACGGAACGCCCTTCGCGGGCTTGAACGCGATCTTCGCGGCGTCCGCCGCCGGCAGCGTGGACGCGTACGAACCGTCCACGTAGAAATCGACGCCGCGGCGCGTGCGCTCGAACGCAAAGGAAAACGGATGCGCGCTCGCGGACGGCAGTTCGTTCCAGTCGCGGAGCACGTCCGTCAGATCGTCACCATAGTTGTCGCGCCCCGCGCTCCAGACTTCGAGCGCGGGACGCACGAAGAACGTGCGCAGGCCGTAGCCGCGGCCAAGCTTCAGGACGGCGTCGGGCAGCGTCGCGCCGTCCCAGCCCTTCTCCGGACTCGCCGCCACGGCGATCGGATCCTCGCGCGTACCGAACACGAGTTTGGAAAGCGCGTTCGTGGCGAAGCCGGGCACGAACGCGAGCACGACGCGTCCGGCGGCGGGCGGCGTCAAATCGACGACCTCGTCGCCGTTCGCCGTTTTCACGCCGGGAATCGGCTGCTGCAGGCTCGCGAAGCTTGGATAAATGCCATCGGACGACCCGCACCGGCGGTCAGGAAGCGGTTCGGCCGTGCGCGAAAGGAGATCGACGAGCGAGATGGCCGACCCCTTCTCCAGCGCGAAGTTGACGGCCGTCGGCGCGAAGCCGAGGTCGATTTCGCCAAGCTTGCCGTACAGACGGCGCGGCGCGTAGTGGATCGTCGCTTTCGTTCCCGAAAGCTTCACCGCGAGCTCGAGCCACTGCATGTTCTTCGCGAACGCGACCGGGAACCCGGCCACCTCGTTCGCCGCGATCCGCACGCTCTTCGTTTTCCCGGGCGCCGTGAACACGAGCGAAAACGCGCCGGGTTTGCCTGCGTCGTTCTTTTTCGCGTCCGGCATCTGGGAATTGTGGAAATTGTAGCGGCAGAGGAAATCGCCGTCCTTCGCGAGGGGAATCGCCTTTTCGTACAGGAGACCGTCCTTCGGCGGCGTGACGTCCAGATACGTGCGCCACTGCCAGCATTCCTCGGTGAAGATGAACGCGCCCATGTCCTTGTTCATGCCGGGCACGTCGTTGCCGTAGTTCTGGAAATTCTCCTGAAAAAGCGTTCCCGCCTGCGCCGCGGCGCACAGCGCCACGGCCATCCATCCGACCGTTTTCTTCATGTGGGGTCCTCCACCGTATTCAATGCGCGAAACGCGTCCGCCGTTCACGGAAATCGGCGTTCACACGAGCGTGAAAATCACGCGCGGACGAGCTTGTAGCGCGGAACGAGCGCCTTCATGCACGCCCAGCCCGCGAGATACGCGACCGCGCAGTACGTGAACACGATCATGTAACCGGCGTCCTTGCCGGCATAGCCCATGTAGGTGAACGCGGCTCCCTGGCCGGCCGCGTAGGTGAAGAGTTTGCCCGCGCAGATGTTCACGAGGAAGCTGCCGCAGCCGGACGCGCAGGACGCGATGCCCGTGAGCGTGGCGATGGACGACCGCGGAAACATGTCGCCCACCACGGAGTAGACGTTGGCGCTCCACGCCTGGTGTCCTGCGCAGGCGAGGCCGATCAAGACGGCCGGCCACCACGCGCTGAACGCGCCCAGCGGCTGCGCGCCCAAGGCGAGCAGCGGGAAGCACGCGAAGATGAACATCGCCGCCATGCGCCCTTCATAGGGATTCATGCCCTTGCGGTCCACGAACCATGTGGGGATCTTGCACAGGCCGATCGAGGCGAACGTGACGATCGCGTAGAGCGTCACGAGGAGGATCATCCCCATGCCGGACGAACTCTTGTAGCCGTAGCGGTCCGACAGGTAGCCGGGCGTCCAGAAGAGG